>JBQCCP010000225.1:0-11332 GCA_051962095.1 Rhodanobacteraceae bacterium | reverse complement strand
CCCTGCGTCAAAACGACCTGCACCAAGACAAGATTCCTGATGGTGCGGCACGCCACGTGCGCGCACATTGACGACACCTTGCTGGGCCGGACCGTGGACGCGCCGCTCGACGACAACGGGCGGCGCCAGGCGCAGGCGCTGAGCGCGCGCCTGCGGGATGAAGCGCCGCTACGTGTTGAATGCAGTCCGCGCCGGCGCACCCTGCAGACCGCGCAGGCGATCGCGGACGGCGCGCATTGCGAGGTGCGCATCGCGCCGCCACTGGACGAACTGGACTTCGGCCGCTGGGCCGGACGCACGTTCGCGCAACTGGAACGCGATCGCGGCTGGCGCCGCTGGAACGAAAACCGCGACCGCGCCCGCACCCCCGCGGGCGTCGGCATCCGGACCCTGCAGCTCGCGATCGACCGCTATCTCGCCGCGCTCGCCGAAACCTGTGCCGGCGCGACACTGGTGCTGGTGACCCACGCGGAGATCATCCGCTCGCTGGTGCTGCACGGCCTCGGCGCGCCCGCCAGCGACTACGCGCGCTTCGCGATCGACCCGGCTTCGGTGACGCGCTTGTCGCTGGATGCGAACGGCGTGCGCGTGGAAGCCATCAACGAATCGGCGCCGCCATGAAGCTGGCGATCTTCGGACTGACGATCAGTTCGTCGTGGGGCAACGGCCACGCGACGCTGTGGCGCGGCATGTGCAAGGCGCTGTCGCGGCTGGGCGTGGACGTGGTGTTCTTCGAACGCGACGTGCACTATTACGCGCAGCAACGCGACTGCGCCGCGCCCGAAGGCGCGACGCTGGTGCTGTACGACGATTGGCAGGCAGTCCGCGCACACGCGCGGCGCGAACTCGTCGACGCGGACGCTGCGATCGTCACCTCGTATTGTCCGGACGCACTGCCGGCGCGCGCGGAAATCCTGGACGCCGCGCGGCCGCTGGCCGTGTTCTACGACCTCGATTCGCCGGTGACGATCGCAGCGGCACGCGAAGGCACGCTGCTGCCCTATCTCGATGCGCGGGGCCTGCGCGACTACGACATCGTGCTGAGCTACGCGGGCGGCCCCACGCTGCACGCGTTGCAGAAGATCCTGCAGGCACGCAACGCGCACCCGCTGTACGGCCACGTCGATCCCGCGCTGCACCGCCCGGTCGCGCCGTCGGCGACGTACCGTTCGGACCTGTGCTGGCTCGGCACCTGGGCCGCCGATCGCCAGCGCGCGCTCGAAGCGCTGTTCGTGGATGCCGCGGCCGCGCGGCCACAGGCACGTTTCACGATTGCCGGCGCGCAGTATCCAATCGACTTCCCGTGGCACGACAACATCTGGTTCATCCGGCACCTGCCGCCGTCCGAACACGCGGCCTTCCTGTGTTCGTCACGGCTCGCGCTGAACGTGACCCGCGACGCGATGGCGCGCGCGGGCTGGTGTCCCTCCGGGCGATTGTTCGAAACCGCGGCCTGCGCGGTGCCGATCGTCAGCGACGACTGGCCGGGTCTCTCGGAGTTCTATCGCCCCGACGGCGAAATCCTGCTGGCGCGCGACACCGAAGACGTGCTCGCCGCGATGGACCTTTCCGACGCCGAATTGAAGTGCATCGGCGAAGCCGGCCGCGCCCGCACGCTCACCTCACACACCTCGATGCATCGGGCGTGCGAGTTGCTGCGGTTGCTGGACACGAAAGAAATCCGTAGCCCGGATGAAGGTGCGCAGCGCCGGAATCCGGGAACAGCATTCCCGGATTCCGCTGCGCTTCATCCGGGCTACGCCGCTTCTCTCCGCACGGAGGTGCCGTGATGTGGGGCATCATCCCGGCCGCGGGACGCGGCAGCCGCATCCAGCCGCTGGCGTTCTCCAAGGAACTGCTGCCGCTGGGCAAGGCGCTGCGCGATCGCGTGCTGCGACCCTGCGCGGTCGCCGAATACCTGCTCGAGCGCATGCTCGCGGGCGGCGCGGACAGGCTGTGCATCGTGATAGGCGCGGGCAAGTCCGACATCGTCGAATACTTCGGCGGCCAGTTCGGCGATGCGCAACTCGCCTACGTGGTGCAGCCCTCGCCGGATGGCCTGTGCGACGCGATCTTTCGCGCGGCGCCCCTGCTCGGCGAAGACGGATGCGTCGCGGTCGGCCTGCCGGATACCGTGTGGTTTCCGGAAGACGGCCTGGCCGCCCTGCCGGACGATGAACTTTCGTTCCTGCTGTTCCCGGTCTCGCATCCGGAAAACTTCGACGCGGTGCTGCTCGACGGCGACCGCGTCGTCGAGGTCCGCGTCAAGCAGCCCCGTCCCGGCACGCGCTGGATCTGGGGTGCGTTCAAGATGCCGGTGCGGGTGTTCCGCGAACTGCACGCGCTGTGGCTGGCGCGCGAACCGCGCGACGAATACATCGGCACGCTGGTGAACGCCTACCTCGCGCAGGGCGGCCGTGCCGTCGGCGTCAAGGCCGGTGAAACCTACCTCGACGTCGGCACCCTCGACGGGTATCACGCCGCGATGCGTATGCTCACCCGGCAGCGCGCCGCGCGCGGCGCCGCCACCGGTCTTTCCGCCGCGGGAGCCATCCCATGATCGAAGCTGCAATGCTGTGGAACGAACCCAACAACAAGTCACACTGGGACCCGGAGGTGGACCCGGACTGGGCGCGCTTCGCCGAGATGGCGATCCTCGCCGGCCGCGCGATCCACCGGGTGAATCCCTCGCTGACGCGCGTGCTGGGCGGCATTTCGCCGATCGATCCGCAATTCATCCGCGGGATGCAGGCGCGCGGCGTGCTCGACCACGTCGACGCGATTGCGGTGCACGGCTTTCCGCTGGACTGGAACCATTGGCAGATCGAGGAGTGGCCGGACAGGCTGGCCGAGATGCAGTCGGTGACGGCGTTGCCGGTCTGGGTCAGCGAAGTCGGCGTGTCGAGTTTCGGTTCCGAGGACGTGCAGGCGTGGGGGCTCGACCGCACCGCCGAACTGCTGGCAGGCCGCTCGCCGCGCATCCACTGGTACAGCCTGTACGATCTGCCGCGCGGGTGGGAAGCGACCACGCGCCACAAGGAAGCCGAAGGATCCTCGTACTACCGACACTTCCACATGGGCCTGCTGCGCGAGGACGGCACGCCCAAACCGGCGCTGGAGCGTTTCGCGCAACACGCCTCCGGACTCGGCCTGTGCCAGTGGTTCCACTTCCAGGACCACCGGCTGGACGAAGCGGTGCGCTGGATGAAGCGGCTGGGCGTGCGTCACTTGCGCACCGGCCTCTCGTGGTCGGACGCATTCCGGCCCGGCGCGCTGGACTGGTTCGACCGCCAGATGGAAGCGCTCGCGGATTTAGACGTGACGGTCACCTTCTGCTTCACGCCCGCGCACCTCGGGATCGTCCCGCACCACACCAGCGCGCCGCGCGATCCCAAGCTGTACGCCGAATTCTGCGCAGCGATGGTGGCGCGCTACGCGCCGGTCGCACGGCCCGCGAAGACGGCGTGCGTGGCATGAGCCGCGCGTTCCTCATCGTGCTGGATTCGCTGGGCGTGGGCGGCGCGCCGGACGCGGAGCGTTACGGCGACACCGGTGCCGACACCCTGGGCCATATCGCGCAGCGCTGCGCGACGGGCGATGCGGACCGCGCGGGTGTGCGCCGCGGACCGTTGCGCGCGCCGCACCTCGCGTCGCTGGGATTGGCCGAAGCCTGCCGCAGCGCGACGGGCGCCGATCCCGAGGGCATCGATGCGCGCGCGTGGCATGCCGGCATGGCTGGTTGCGCGGCGGAAGTTTCCGCAGGCAAGGATTCGCAAACCGGGCATTGGGAGATCGCCGGGATCGAGACGGAAGAGGACTGGGGCTATTTCCCGAAAGCCGAGCCGTGCTTCCCGCGCAGCCTGATCGACGCACTGTGCGAGCGCGCGCAGCTTCCCGGCGTACTCGGCCAGCGACACGCATCGGGCACGCAGATCATCGCGGAACTGGGCGAGGAACATCTCGATACCGGCAAGCCGATCTGCTACACCTCCGCGGACAGCGTGTTCCAGGTCGCGGCACACGAGGACAGGTTCGGACTCGAACGGCTGTACGAGGTCTGCCGCGTCGCGCGCGCACTGCTGGACCCGCTGCGGATAGGACGCGTGATCGCGCGCCCCTTCGCGGGCCGCAACGCCGGCGAATTCCGCCGCACCGTGCACCGGCGCGATTTCGGCGTGCCGCCACCCGCGAAGACGCTGCTGCGGCGCGCGATGCAGGCCGGGCGCGACGTCGTTTCGGTCGGCAAGATCGGGGATCTGTTCTGCCACGACGCCACCGGCGAGGAACGCAAGGGCGGCGGCAACGACCAGGTTTTCGACGAGATGCTGGAGGGCGCGCGCGCGCTGGGCGATGGCGGGTTGCTGTTCGCGAACTTCGTCGACTTCGACACCCTGTACGGCCACCGCCGTGACGTGCCCGGCTACGCCGCGGCGCTGGAGGCGTTCGACGAACGCCTGCCCGAGTTCCAGCAGGAATTGCTCAAGGACGACCTGGTGGTGATCACCGGCGACCACGGCTGCGACCCCACCTGGCCCGGCAGCGACCACACCCGCGAATGCGTGCCGGTGCTCGCGTTCGGGCCGCGTGTCGCGCATGGCCGACTTGGCCGCCGATCCAGTTTCTGCGACATCGGCGCGAGCGTCGCACGCCATCTGGAACTGGAAGGCCAGCGCGGCGTCGCGTTTTGAATCGGCGCAGGCACGCCATGCATCGGCGCAGACACGCACTGGCCACGGCGAGGCGCAAGCCATGATCCTGCGTGACCTCGCGCAGGGACGCGCGATCCATGTGCCGGTCGCGCTGGTGGTCGCGCATCCGGATGACGAAACGCTGGGCGCCGGCGCGCGCACGGCCTGCCTGCGCCGGTGGATCCTGATCCACCTGACCGATGGCGCACCGCGGTCGCCGGACGCCAGCGGATCGGACGATGCGACGCGCCGCGGCACCGTCGCGGTGGCGCGCATGCGGGAAGTGGATGGATCGCTCGAGGTGCTCGGCGCCCGTCCGCAGCGCCGGATCGCCTACGGCTGGCGCGACCAGGAATCGATCCGCCATTTGCCGGAAATCGTGGCGGCGCTGCGCCGCGACCTGGACGGCGTGGCGGTGGTCCTGACGCACGCCTACGAACACGGCCATCCCGACCACGACACGGCCGCGCTCGCGGTCCACCTCGCCTGCGCGTCGCTGGCCACGCACGGCGCGGCACCGGCGATCGTCGAATTCCCGTCCTATCACCTCGGCGCGCACGGCGCCCGCTTCGGCGTGTTCTGGCGCGATCCACGCCGCCGTGCGTGGAGCGCGACGCTGGACGTGCGCGAACGCGCGCGCAAGGCACGCGCGCTCGCGTGTTTCGCCAGCCAGCAGGACATGCTGCGCAATTTTCCGGTCGACGCCGAGCATTTTCGCCGCGCGCCCGACTACGACTTTTCGGCGCCCGCGCCGCCGCCGGCAGCGTGGTACGACGCGCGCGACTGGCCGATCGACAGCCGCGCGTGGCGGATGCTCGCCCGGCAAAGCCTGGCACGCACGGACCTCGCGGCGTGAAGATGCGCGTGCTCAGCGTGGCGTTCCCGTTCGCGCGGGTCGACGCCGATCCGGTGGGCGGCGCGGAACAGGTGCTGGGGCAGATCGATCGGCACCTCGTGGCGCGCGGACACCAGTCGGTGGTCATCGCGGCGGCCGGATCCTCGGTGCACGGCCACCTCGTGGCGCTGCCCGCACACACGGGCGAGTGGGACGAGGCGGCGTGCGCGCGGCACCGCGAAAACGTGCGCGACGCGATCGCGGAAACGCTCTCGCACACGCACTTCGACCTGGTGCACTGCCACGGGCTGGATTTCGCGGACTACCTTCCTCCGAACGACGCGCCGTTGCTGATCACACTGCACCTGCCGCTGGACTGGTATCCGGTCGACGCGTTGCGGTGCACGCGGCCGCTCACCTTCCTGCTGCCCGTGTCGGAGGAACAATGCCGCGGCGCGTCGCCCGACCTGCGCCTGCTGCCGCCGATCGCCAACGGGGTGCCGGACAATCCGTTCGCGGGTCGGGTGGGTAAATTCGGTTTCGCGCTCGCGCTCGGGCGCATTTGCCCGGAAAAGGGTTTCCACGATGCAGTGCGGGCCGCGCGCAGCGCCGGCATCGGCTTGCACATCGCGGGCACGCTGTTTCCGTGGCCTGCGCACGTGCGCTACTTCCGCGAAGTGCTGATGCCGATGCTGGACGCGCAGCGCCGCTGGATCGGCGCGATCCAGGGCCTGCGCAAGCAGTGGTGGCTGGCACGCGCGCGCTGCGTACTGATCGCCAGCCGCGCGCGCGAAACCTCGTCGCTGGTGGCGATGGAAGCGCTGGCGGCGGGCACGCCCGTGATCGCCTATCGCAGCGGGGCGCTCCCGGACCTGATCGACGATGGCGCCACCGGATTCCTGGTCGACGATGTGGACGGCATGGCGGAGGCGATCATGCGAATCGACCGCATCGATCCGCGCGCATGCATCCGTGCCGCGCGCGAACGCTACCAGCTCGCGCGCATGCTGGACGCCTACCTCGCGCTCTACACGCGCCTGATCGCGCGGGCGCGCAGGACGGTGGCGGGGAAGCTCGCGTGAGCCTTCCATCGTCCCGCGTGGACACGCCGCGGCACGTGGCACGCGCTTTCGCACCGCGCATCGAGCTGCTGCCGGACCTCGCCGCGCTGCGCGCGCACCAGGCGCAGTGGTTTTCGTTGTGGCGCAACACGCCGGACGCGACGCCGTTCCAGTCGCCTGCCTGGCTGCTGTGCTGGGCCAAGCACTACGCGCCCGATCGCACCGGCGCGATCGCGGTACTGGATGGCGGCGAGTTGCTGGCGCTGCTGCCGTACTTCACCTGGAACGACACGGTGTGGCTGGCGGGCACCGGCACCAGCGATTACGGCGACGCCCTGGTCGCGCGGCGCGCGGCGCAGCTCGTCGATGCGCTGCTGGAAAAGTTGGCCGCGGTCGCGCGGGACGGCGGCTGCGCGCGCATCGATCTCAGGCAGTTGCGGCCCGGCTCCGCGCTTCTTTCGGCCACGGCGCCGGCCGGCTGGCGCGACGAGATAATGTCCGGGGAAACCTGCATGTCGGTACCGTTGCACGGCGAGGCTGGCCTGGGCGCGGCCTCGCAGCGCTGGCGGCACAACATCGCCTATGCGCGGCGCAGGCTCGGCCGCATCGGTCCTTGGACGATGCAACGCGTGCCGCCGGAGGAATCGAGCCACGCCGCGGACGTGTTGTTGGGCCTGCACGCGCGCCGCTGGGGCGCGCGCGGCGAACCCTCGGGCGTGTTCGCCGATGCGATGCTGCGCGATTTCGTGCACGACGTGATTCCGCGCCTCGGCAGCACCGGCCTGCTGCGGATGTACGCGCTGAAGCTCGACCATCGTCCAGTCGCCGCGACGTTCGCAATGCACGCGCCGGGGGCGACGCACGTGTACAGCACCGGCTTCGATCCGGAAGCTTCGCGCTACAGCCCCGGCCTGCTTTCGATGGCGGGGGCGATCAGCGGCGCCACGGCGGAAGGCGATCGCGTCGCGCATTTCCTGCGCGGACGCGAATCCTACAAGTACCACCTCGGCGCCACCGAATGCGCGACATGGCGACGGGTGTTGCGCCCCGACGGGCGGCATTGAGTGGACCTGGTCGCGCTGCTGCTCGGGCGCCGGCTCGCCAACCGCGAATCGGGCGCGCGCAAGATCGGCGCCTTGGAAGGCGTGCCCGCGATGGGGCTGGACGCACTGGCGTCGATCGCGTACGGCCCCGAGGCCGCGCTGGTGCTGCTGATGCCGCTCGGCGCAGCGGCGCCGGCGACGATGGGCTGGCTGCTGCTGCCGATCATCGCGCTGCTCGGCCTGTTGTGCCTTTCGTACTGGCAAACCATCGAAGCGTACCGCGACCGCGGCGGCGCCTACGTGGTGGCACGCGAGAACCTCGGGATTCCGGCGGGGCTGGTCGCGGCCACCGCGCTGATGATCGATTACATATTGAATGTCGCGGTCGGCATTTCCGCGGGCGTGGGCGCGCTGGTGTCGGTGCTGCCGGGATTGCATCCGCACATGCTGGCGATCTGCCTCGTCGTGCTGGCGCTGCTGACGCTCCTGAACCTGCGCGGCACGCCCGAATCCGGACGCGCGCTGGCTTTTCCGACCTACCTGTTCCTCGCCTGCTTCGCGGGCCTGTTCGCGCTCGGACTGGTCCGCGCGGCGCTGGGGCACGGGCATCCGCAACCGCTGCAAGCGCCGACGCCGCTGGCGATGGCGGCATCCGGCGGCAGCATGTGGCTGCTGCTGCGCGCGTTCGCCAGCGGCTGCACCGCAATGACGGGCGTTGAAGCAGTCAGCAACGGGATGAGCGCGTTCCGCGATCCCACGCCCCGCCACGGGCACCGCACGCTCGGCATCATTGTGCTCGCGCTGGGCTCGATGCTGGCCTGCTCGGCCTGGCTGGTGCCGGCGTTCCGCATCGGTGCGATGCCGCAGGCGCAGCCGGGTTACCGCTCGGTGCTGGCGCAACTGGCGGGCGCGATCGCGGGCGATGGCGTGTTCTACTACGTGACGATGGCGTCGCTGCTCGCGGTGCTGGTGCTGTCGGCCAACACCAGCTTCACCGCGTTTCCACGGCTGTGCCGGAACCTCGCGCAGGACGGCTATCTCCCCGAAGGCTTCGCGATCGCCGGGCGCAGGCTGGTGTATTCGATCGGATTGCTGTGCCTCGCGGGATGCGCCGGCGCGCTGCTGGTGGCGTTCGGGGGCATCACGGACCGGCTGATCCCGCTGTTCGCGATCGGCGCGTTCACCGGTTTCGCGCTGTCGCAATTCGGGATGGCCGCGCACTGGCGCGCACGTGGTGGACGCGCGATGCGGCTCGGCTTCAACGCGGTCGGCGGCGCGGTGACCACGGCGGCATTGCTGGTGATGGTGGTCGCGAAGTTCCGCGAGGGCGCGTGGATCACATTGTTCCTGATGGCGGCCGGCTACGCGATGTTGCATCGCGTCCACCGCTACTATGACAGGCTGCACCAACTGGAAGGCGACGCGTCCCCGCTCCTGGCGCGCGCCGGCGGCGGCGCCGTCGCGATCGTGGTGATCGAGCGCTGGAACCGCCCTGCGCGCGACGCGCTGGAGTTCGCGATGGGCATCGCCGAGCAGGTGGTCGCGCTGCACCTCACCCGCCTGAGTGGTCCGGAACAAAAGGAACCGCCCAACTTGAGGCGGCGCTGGGAAGCCAACGTGGAGGCGCCGCTGCGCGCCGCCGGGCCCACGCCTCCACGCCTGCGCGTGGCCGAGGCGCATTACCGCAAGCTGCACGACCCGATCCTGAAGCTGATCGGCGAACTCCGGACCGAATGGCCCGATCATCACGTCGCACTGGTATTGCCTGAGCGCGTGAAGCGGCGCTGGCCGCAGCAACTGATGCACGCCCACCGCACCCGCGCGCTTCTGCGACACTTGGCGCGTGCCGGCGTGCCGCGCCTCGCGCTGATCACGCTGCCCTGCCCCCTGGAGCGCCGAGACCGAGGCCCATGCTGACCATCCATGCCGACGGCGAGCCGCATCCCCTGGTCTGGCTGCACGGCACGCCCATCCCGGCCAACGCCGCGTGGCTCGACCTGTGCGAACCGGATGCGACCGAAACCAGGGCCTGCGAAGACGCGCTGGGCTTCAGCCTGCCCGATCGCGCGGACATCGCCGGCATCGGGCTCGCGGGGCGCAACCGCAGCGCCGAGCGGGGCGTGTTCCTGCAGATCTCGCGCTTCGCCGACGTGGGCGACGAAGGCGCGCCGGCCGCACCGGTGTCGCTGGTGCTGACGCCGAAAATGCTGGTGACGCAACGCTACGCGCCGTCGCCCACCTTCGACATCGCCGCGCGCCAATGGCACGAAGACCAGTCCCACGAGGGCGCCCCCAGCGCCTTTGCCGAACTGCTGGAGACCATGACCGAGCGCACGGCCGAAAGCATGCAGAAGATCGCGGGCGACGTGGCCGCGCTTTCCGCGCACGTGTTCGACGAGCGCGTGGTCAAGACCGGCCACCTGCGCCGCTGGCTGCTGCACATAGGCAAGCTGGAGGCGCGGCTCGCGCGCAGCCGCGGCACCCTGCTCGGCATCACCCGGATCGCGGTGTTCATGTGCGAGAAGCAACCGGCATGGCTGCCGAGCGAACCGCGGTCGCGGATATCGATGGTGCGCAACGATTTGGCGGCGCTGGACCGGTTCGACGAGCAGCTCACAGAGAAACTGCAGTTCCTGCTGGATGCGATCTTCGGCTTGATCAGCGTGAACCAGAACAACGTGATGAAGGTGTTCACGGTCGTATCAGTGGTCGCCGTCACGCCCGTGCTGCTGGCCGGCATCTGGGGCATGAACTTCAAGGCGATGCCGGAACTCGCGGAACCCTGGGGTTACGCGATGGCGCTCGGCGCGATCGCGCTGAGCGTGCTGATCCCGCTCGGCATCTTCAAATGGCGCGGTTGGCTTTCCAACGATTGACGCCGCCGCGCTTCACGTTCCCGTCGCGGCGCGCAATTCCCGTTCGACCATGCCCGTCCACGGCCCGGCGGGCGCGGGTTCGCACAGATACGTCTCGTGCGCGACGCGTTCGCGGACTCGGAAGCCGGCGGAACGCAGCATCGCCTCCACGCAGGCGTGATCGGGCGCCCACCAGTTGGTCGGATCGTCGCTCATCCGCTCCTCGATGAAGGCCATGCGCGGCCAGCCGTCGGCCAGGAACCGCGCGCGTTCCTCGATCGGAAAATCGGGCGGCGGCTCGATCGCGTTGTCGCCCGGCATCGTCAGTGTCTGCAGCATCAGCAATTTGCGGGTGCGGCGACGCAGGATGTCCAGCGCCAGCAGCGGATGCCTGAGGTGATACAGCACGCCCATGAACCACACGAGGTCGTACTCCTGCGGCTCGCGCGCGAGGTCGTAGAGCTGCATCCGGCGAAACTCGATGCGCCCATGCAGGCCGAACTGGCGCGCGGCCCAGCGCGCCTGCGCGAGGTAGTGCGGGTCCACGTCTATCGCGGTGACCCGCGCGCCGCGCGACGCGAGTTCGAAGCTGTAGAAGCCCGCGTTGCAGCCGACGTCCAGCACCCGCCAGCCGTGCAGGTCTTCCGGCACGTGCGGCGCGATCTCGCGCCACTTGAACGAGGGGAAGTCGCCGAGGAAATGGTTCGGTGCGGTCTGCACGCCATCGGGCAGGTGCAGGTTGTGGAACCACGGCGCCAGCGCCGCCACCGCGCTCTCGGTCGCGCGCGGATTGGCGGCGGCCACGCTTGCGCTCATTCTTCGCGTTCCACGAACTTGAAGAAGCGGCTGG
>JBQCCP010000224.1:0-4156 GCA_051962095.1 Rhodanobacteraceae bacterium | reverse complement strand
GGCGAGCCGAAGGATCCGGATTCCTCCAGCCTCCACGCGATCTACCGCGCCTTCGCAGGCGATGCGGAAAGTGCGGCGTTCCGCCACGAACTCGAAACCGGCATGGGCTGGGGCGACGCCAAGCAGAAACTCTTCGAGCGGATCGACGCGGAAATCGCGCCGCTGCGCGAACGCTACGATGCGTTGATGGCGCATCCCGACGAGATCGAAGATGCGCTGCGCGAAGGAGCGAAAAAGGCGCGCGCCGTGGCGATGCCTCGCCTTGAAATCATGCGGCGGGCGGTGGGCCTCGGCGCGCTGGCCGCGCCCGCGGGCAAGGCGAAAGTCGTGAGGAAGGCCGATAAGCGCGCGCGCATCGTCAGCTTCCGCGACGGCGAGGGTTTCCGCTTCCGGCTGCTGGGCGCCGACGGCGAGGAACTGCTGCTGTCGCGCGCATTCGCCGACCCGAAGAGCGCGGGGCAAGCGTCGCGCGCATTTTCAAGCGATGACGCCTCCGGCGCGGTGGCAGCGATTGACGCTTCGCGCTTCGTTTTCATCCAGGATCACGAAACGCTCGCGACGAGCGCGGCGTTCACCGAACCGGCTGCGCGTGACGCGGCGATCGAACGGGCGCGCGCCGCACTGGCTTCATTGCGCGAAGCAAAGGGCTGAGCGAATGGCTCGCTTCGTCGCCCTGCTGCTGATCGGCCCGTGGCTCGTGGTGCTGGGCTGGCTGTACTGGCTGTATGTGCGCCGGCGCGCGGCACACGGCGTATCCGCCGGCTTTGATGTGGGCGTACTCGTGGCCGCGGCGCTGGCCACGGTGGCCTGCACGGCGATCGGCTACGAAGCCGCGTTCGGCCATGGCGGCCCGATCTGGAAGCAGGTCTCGGCGGCGCTGGGCGCGTACGCGGGGTTCAACCTCGTGGTGTTGTTCGGGCTGGTGTGGCACTGGCAGGTAGGCCGGCGCAGCCGCGCCTGATTACACCTCGGCGCACCGCGACCACCTGCCGCAAGCCTGCGAAGGCGCACCGAAGCTTCGCCCGATCGCACCCGCCCGTTCGCCGCCGCAGTCGTGCGGGAGCGAACACATGATGCGGCTTACTGCGGAAGGGCCAGGTCGTCCAGGATCGCCTTCAGGAACCGCGCGGCTTCGCCGCCCGTCGCGGCGCGATGGTCGAACGTCAACGAGATCGGCATGCGCCGGTGTACCTCGATCCCGCCCATCACCGCGACCACGTCGTGCACCAGCTTGCCGGCGCCGACGATCGCGACGCACGGTGGCACCACCACCGGCGAGGCGTAGCGGCCCGCGAACATCCCGAAGTTGGAAAGACTGATGGTGTAACCGGAGAGTTCCGACGCCGGGATCGAGCGGTCCTCGACCTGCGCGCGCAGACGATTGATGCCTTCGCGCAAGCCGCGCGCGTCCAGCATGTCGGCATTGCGTAGCGCCGGCACGAAGAGGCCATCGTCCGTGTCGACCGCGATGCCAAGGTCGACGTGCGGATGGCGCGTGACGGTGAGATTCTTGCCGTCGAACCAGGCGTTCAACGCCGGCACCGCCTTGCACGCGGCGACGATCGCGCGTACCAGGCGCGCGGTGATGTCCTGCTTGCCCAGCCACTGGTGCAGGTCGGCGTCGTCGACGATCGTGGTCGGCACCACCTGCGCGTGCGCATCGGCCATTACCCGCGCCATGTTGCGGCGCACGCCCTTCAATTGTTCCGGCTGTCCGGTGACGCTGACCGAAGGCGGCGTGGTGCGCATCGGCTTGCCGCCGGAAGACAGCGTGGTTCTAGCGACGCTCCCCTCACCCGGCGCGCGATGCGCCGAGCGCGCAGCGCTGGGTGAGGGAGAGCCGAGTACAGCCATTCCGGAAGCCGCGGCATTCTTCACGTCCTGCATCGTGACCACGCCGCCCGCACCCGTGGCCTGCACGCGCGCAAGATCGACCTTCAATTTCCTGGCCATCGCGCGGACCGCCGGTACGGCTTTCACGCCGCCGACGCTGCCTGCCATTTCGGTGCGCACCTCGTTGCTGCTCGACACCGCACCCACCACGGTGCCTTCGTCCTCGCGGTCGGCGGTGCCGCCCTTCTTGATCTCGCCACCCTCGTCGGACGCGATCACCTTGCCGTGATCGTCCGGCGCCGGCGCGCCGGCACCCTTCGCGGGTTCCGCAGGCGCATGGTGATGGCCGCCCGCCGCGTTCTCGGCGCGCTGCTTGGCCTTGGGATCGAGTTCGAACTCGGCCAGCGCCGCGCCGGTGTTGATCACGTCGCCCGCGGCGCCGTGCTGCTTGAGCAGCCTGCCGGTGAACGGCGACGGCACCTCCACCACGGCCTTCGCGGTTTCCATCGACACCAGCGGCGCGTCCAGCTTCACGCTTTCGCCTTCCTTCACCAGCCATTCGACGATGGTGGCGTCGGGAAGGCCTTCGCCGAGGTCGGGAAGATGGAATGTTTTCTTGTCGGCCATGATTTCGATTCCGTAGTCGAAACTGCTTCGTTCTTTTGACGTCATCCCGGCGAAAGCGCCGCTACGCGGCGTCCGGGATGACGGCATTTTTTCCGAGTCCCAAGGCGATTATGACGCCGCCAACGTCCGCTTCGCCGCATCCACGATGCGCGCGGTGCTGGGCAACTGTTTCATTTCGAGGCGATACAGCGGGGTGTGCACGTCCCAGCCGCTGACGCGAGCGACCGGCGCCAACAAATCGTAGATGCATTCCTCGGCGATGCGCGCAGCGATCTCGGCGCCGAAGCCCGCTGTCTTCGGCGCTTCCTGCACGATCACGCAGCGGCCGGTCTTCTGCACTGATTCGGCGATGGTATCGAAGTCGAGCGGCGTCAATGTCGCGACGTCGATCACCTCGGCGCTGATGCCTTCCTTCGCCAGCGCGTCGGCGGCTTCCAGCGTTTCCTTCACTTCCGCGCCCCACGTCACCAGCGTGATGTCGGTGCCGTCGCGCAGCACGAAGCACACGTCCAGCGGCAGCGCCTCGCCGTCGTCCGCCACCTCTTCCTTGTACTGGCGGTAGATGCGCTTGGGTTCGTAGAACACCACCGGATCCGGATCGCGGATCGCGGCCAGCAACAAACCGTATGCGCGCGCGGGCGACGACGGCAGCACCACCCGCAGGCCCGGCACATTGGTGAACAGGTGCTCGTTGGCTTCGGAATGGTGTTCGGGCGCATGGATGCCGCCGCCCCACGGCGCGCGGAACACCGCCGGACAGGTCAGGCGCCCGCGGGTGCGGTTGCGCATGCGCGCGGCGTGGCAGCAGATCTGCTCCATCATCGGATAGATGAAACCTTCGAACTGTGCTTCGCACACAGGCTTCATGCCCTGCGCGGCCAAACCGACGGTGACGCCGGCGATGGTGGTTTCGTCCAGCGGCGTGTCGAATACGCGCCATTCGCCGAACTTGTCCGACAAGCCTTGCGTGGCGCGGAACACGCCGCCGTTGACGCCGACGTCTTCGCCCAGCACGACCACCGACGGATCGCGCTTCATTTCGTAGGCCAGCGCCTGGGTGACGCCTTCGATCAGGGTGATGGCTGCCATCTCAATGCGCTCCCTTTTCCAGCGCAACCGCTTCGTCGCGCTGTTTCGCCAAATCAGCCGGCAATTCGGCGAAGGTGTAATCGAACATCGCGGTCACCGGCTGTGCCTTGGTTTCGAGATACGCATTCACTTCGTTATCCATCCATTCGTCGCATTCGGCCTGCAGTTTTTCTTCCTTCTTCTTGTTCCAGGCCTTCTTTGCTTCCAGCCAGGTGCGCAGGCGCTTGACCGGGTCCTTGGTCCACGCGTCCTCGACTTCGTCCTTGCCGCGGTAGCGGCGCGCGTCGTCGGCGGTGGTGTGGTCGCCCAGCCGATAGGTGACGCACTCGACCACGCTGCCGCCCTTGCCGGCGCGCGCGCGTTCGACCGCGTCGGTCATCGCCTTCTTGACCGCGATGATGTCGTTGCCGTCGACCTGGATGCAGAACAAACCCGCGGCGATGCCCTTCTGCGCCAGCGTCTTGGCGCCGGACTGGATCTTGCGCGGCACCGAGATCGCCCACTGGTTGTTGACGATCGCCGCGACCAGCGGCAGGTCGCGCGCGCCCGCGACGTTGATGGCGCCGTAGAAATCGGCCTTGGAAGAACCGCCGTCGCCGATGGTGCA
>JBQCCP010000223.1:0-20455 GCA_051962095.1 Rhodanobacteraceae bacterium | reverse complement strand
CTGCCAGTCCTGGTTGTCCGGATCGATCTTCAGCAACGCCACCGTCGAATCGCGGTACCGGGTCAACCATTCATTGGCGTCATCGAGTTTGCGTTGTTGCCAGTACACGTAGCCGATCCAGTATTCCGCCTGCGCGCGGTCGAACAGGAAGCGGCCGTTGTCGGGGTGTCGCGCGGTCAGTTCGGCGCTGCGCTGGTAGGCGCGGCGGAACGCATCCATCGCGGGTTCGTACTGGGCTTCGTCCAGCCGGATCTGGCCGATCTGCACCAGCGCGCGCGACTGCTGGGTGAGTTCATCGTCGGTCAGCGAACCGGGCTTGCTGGCGGCGAACAGCGCCAGCGCCTTGTCGGTGACCGACGCCATCAGGTCGAGCCGCCCCACGCCCTTCAACTTGTCGTGCAGGTCGCCGAGCATGTAGTTCAACGCCTGCTCGGTTTGCGCCTGCCGCTGCCGCGCCTCGTTGCGCGCGATCACCGCATTGAGGGCCAGCACGCTGGTGATCGCCATGCCCAGCAGTGCCGCGACGGCGACCATCAGCACGCGACGCCGTCGTCGATGCGCTTCGCGCTGGATCAGGGCATCGAAGCCGACGCCCAGCATCCCGGCGATCAGGCGCAGTTTCGCGGCGGGCTTGCTGTCGTGGCCGGGACGGACGTCGGCGGCGATCGGTTCGGCGCGCTTGTCCGAAAGTTGTCCGGTCGCATCCAGTGCGAAGCGCAACGCGGGGCAGAAACATTCTTCGGCTTCGCGGCCGGGGAGGTCCGCCGCGTCGGGTTCGCCCGCCACGATCAGGCAGAGGATGCGCCCGCCGCGGCCCATGCGCTTGAACGCCAGCACCTCTTCGTTGACCCAGCGCGAGGCCGCCGCCGCCGGCGAGCAGATCACGATCAGGGATTCGGAACGGTCGAGCGCGTCGGTGATTTCCTGGCCGAGATCGGTGGCGCTGGCCAGTTCCTCGCGATCGCGGAAGATCGGTTGCAGGCTGCGCGGTATCACTCCGTGCGCGGCTTGCGTGCCGATCAGCCGCGACGGCACGCGCCATGTTTCCAGCGCCTTGTGCAGCCAATCCGCCCACGCCCGGTCGTGGTGACTGTAGCTCAGGAAGGCGCGATAGGTGAAGCGCGAAACCGACGACGCGGACATGGCCGCCTCCGCCCCTCGCGGGCTCGGGTCATCCCTGACGGATGCGACCCTCGCGAAGCGCTCGGGAATCGCTCTCGTCCGGTTGGGCGACTCTGCCAGATTCATTGTTGGATGTGAAGTGCATCGCATCTGGCCGGCGGGCGAAGCCTTCGCCACTTCATGTCATGCGCGGAAAGGGGTCAGGTTCATTTTCCCGTCCGAGATGATTCGATACGGAGTGAAATCCTGTAAGCGCACAAACCAATGAATCTGGCCCCTTTCCTTTCGGCAAGGGTTGACGTCTTCCGTCACTGGCTCCCGGTCATGTGAAGTTGCCCATTCGGCCCTTCGAACACGATCCGGTAACCGTAAGTCGTGTTTCCGATTTGGTCGTTGTCGTGAACGGTGAGTACCTGATTCGTCACGCCTCAGTGGGTGCACTCACGGTGACGTTGCCGCTTGAATCCATGGACACAGTGCTGCCGCCGTTGTAAAGCGCGTAGGAAGCCGGTGATACGAGCGTCAGCGGCAGCGTCTGCTCGATGGTGACGACCAGGTGGGCACGCCAATCGCAGGTGACGATGACTGGTTCGTGGTCACTTTATTGTGAATAGATGGCCCGACAGCTTGGGCGTTAGCTACCCCCCCCTCACCACTTGCCAACAAGAGTGCGATTGCAGCCGATGACACGATGCGTTTCATGATGCTCTCCTTCTGTGTTTGCGGCGGGATTGCCGCGGTGAAACAGCGTTGACCGTTTGACTCAAATTGCGCAAGTTCGCATCAGGTGTTCTTGATGCAGGGAACGGGATCGTTGCCCTGCGATCCCAGCGTGCTGTAGGTCTGACCATTTGCATCCGATACCACGTAAATCGTGTAACCGTAGACTCCCGGGCCGGTATCGTTGTCCTGCACGGTGATTTCGTTGCTGGTTACGTTTAGTGACGAGAATGGTGGGTCGGGCAACCCTGTCAGTGCGTTGCTGGGGAAAGTAAAGTCCTCGGTGCCGCCGCGCTTCCATTTGATTTCCTGATTACCACGATTGGCGGAGAATCCCGGCG
Organism: Rhodanobacteraceae bacterium; assembly: GCA_051962095.1. GTDB lineage: Bacteria > Pseudomonadota > Gammaproteobacteria > Xanthomonadales > Rhodanobacteraceae > 66-474. The sequence goes on along the minus strand of JBQCCP010000223.1, from coordinate 18,272 downwards.
GGTCGCAGGTGACAGGGGGACTGCCGTTGATATTTAGTTTGACGGTGATGTCAGTCATGCTGCGCTCCTTCTCGTTTGGGTTGGGCCGAAAGAATTTGTTTCACTCGTGGTGCGGGTTAGCCCTTGGTGTCTTCGACGCATCAGTCCCGGTTGATGCACGGGATTGCAATGTCGGATCGAGAGTTGGCTTCGATTCGTTCGCGCCGTCTGCATCCAGAATCCGGTCAATCCGCTGCATGAAAGTTTCATTGACCGGATATGCGATATGTTCGCGTTGCATTAGCGCGACGAACTCGGGATCGCGGAAGCCTTCATTCCAAAGTTGTTTGATCAGAGGTTGCGCGCCGGCGTTTCGGTTCAGTCCCAGCAGCGCCTCAACCTCGAGTGCGAGCAGACGGGGATCGCCGCGATCGGCCTTGACTTCTTGCATGGTCCGCAACGCTGCGTCTCGCAAGGTTTGGGCCGATAGAGTGTCCGAAACCATCGACGCCAGCAGCAACTTCGCGGTCATGGTCAGCAGCAACCTCCCGCGTTCGTCCGGATGCTTGGCCAGCATTGGTGTCACTAGGGTTGCCGCCTTTTGCGCTGAATCTCGCGCCGCATTGATTTTTTTGCCTGCGTACAACTCGGCACTCCGTTCCGTTAGCGCCTCTGCGTAGCCGCTTTGCCAGTCTTGGTTGCCCGGATCCTTCTTCGTCAGGGATTCCAGAATCGTGATGGCCCTCGAGTTCGAAGATGTGGCTGCCGATGTGTCACCGTTCAGGCGCTGCAGGCGCGCCAGCTGCGACGAATACAAGGCGAGGTGATCCTGGAAGCTAGTGTCGTGTGGTTCGAACTTAACTAGCTGCTCGGCTATGTCGACCGATTGCTGCAAGTCGTTGATGGCTTCTTTGGCATTACCCGTCAATGCAAAAGTGCGACCGAGGATCGCGTGTACTCGAAGCGCGTCGTCGCGCTGGTTGTTGTTGCGTAAGTCCTGCTCCGACAACCTCATTTCGATTGCGTCATCGGCCCGGTACTCGGCGATCGCTTCCGCCAGGTCGCCGCGTTGAAGTGCGACCTTGCCCAGATTGTTGTCCGCGGTACCAACCGCGACTTGATATTCCACATCGTCAGGCTTCGCAGCCGCGGCTTCTCGGGCTTCTCCCAACATACGTTGATACGCGAATGCCGCAGCCGAAGATTGTCCGCGCGCCTCCAGCACGTGACCGATGTCGTCGTCGAGATACGCTGACTGGACGTGCAATGCGGGATCCTTGGCGGAACGGGTCAATATGGATTGCAGGATCTGTCGGCCTGCTTCGAAGTCGCCCTGCGCATCTCGAAACGCGCCCTGTCGCCATTGGGTCATTCCGATGAAAGCGAGGGTTTGCGAGTAGGCGACTTGGCGCTCTATATCTGAGGGCGCCGCCGCGGCCAGCTTGGAAGAGATTGTGGCGGAAGCATGAAACGCCTTCAGCGCACTATTCAGTTGCCCTAGCCCCAGCTGCACATCGCCAATTTTTTCCAACGCCTTGGCACGTTGTGCCAGTGCCTCAGGCGTTACGTCGGTACTCGGCAGCGATTGGAAATACACCATGGCCTTGTCGTCGACGGCTTGCATGATGTCCAGCCGGTCCACTTGGGCAAGCCTGTCGTTCAGGTCGCCCAACATGAAACCGACCAGTCCCTCGGCCTGCTTCTGCCGGCGCACGGCGGCCTGTTTCGCGACCACGGCCTCTTGCTGTGCGACGACGGCGCGGTGGCGCGACACCAGTGCGACGATCGCCAGCACGATGGTCACCGCCATCACGCATACCGCGATCGCGGTGATCGCGGTCATGCGCTGGAGTTGCCGGCGCTGCTCGCGCTGCTTGAGCGCGTCGAAGCCGACGTCCAGCATGCCGGCGATCAACCGCAGCTTGGCGGTGGGCTTGCTGTCCTTGCCCGGACGCGCGTCGGCGGCGATCGGTTCGGTGCGTTCGGCGGTCGGCTGTCCGTCTGGATCGAGCCTGAAACGCAGCGCGGGGCAGAAGCACTCTTCCGCTTCGCGGCCCGGCATGTCGGAGGCATTCGGCTCTCCGCCCACGATCAGGCAGAAGATGCGGTCGCCCCGGCCCATGCGCTTGTATGCGAGTACTTCCTCGTTGACCCAGCGCGAGGCGGCCGACGCCGGCGAACAGATCACGACCAGGTTTTCCGATTGCGCGAGCGCGGCGTTGACCTTCTCGGCCAGGCTGTCGGCGCTGGCGAGTTCGTCGCGATCGCGGAAGATCGGGATCAGCCGGCGCGGAATCGTTCCGTGCGCGGTTTCGCTGCCGACCAGCCGCGACGGCACGCGATAGATCTCCAGCGCCTTGTGCAACCAATCCGCCCATGCCTTGTCGCGATGGCTGTAGCTGACGAAGGCGCGGTAGGTGAAACGCGAAGCGGACGAAGCGGACATGGCGCGGCCCCACGTCGTGACGTCAAACCAATCCATGGCAGGACGCGATCGTCGGGCGCGCGTGGCGCTGGCAGGGTCGCCGCGATCCGGCAGCGCCGGACGCGTGTCGCGGAAGCTAGCACAAAACGTGAACCACGTCCGGTTTCCGCAAAGCTTGCGCTAATCTTTCAATGGCTTGGCCATGCGGATCAGGTCGGTCGCGTAGCCGGCGCGTTCGTACAGGCCGCGGGCGCGGGTATTGGCGGGAAACACGCTCAGCGTGAGGAGCTTGCAGTGGTTGTCGCGCGCCCAGCGTTCCGCGTGCGCCAGCAAGGCGCGGCCGATGCCGTGGCCATCCTGGCCGGCCGCGACCGCGAGGTCGGAGATGTGGCAGGCGCGCGCACCGGTGAAGAAATCGCGCTGCACCTGCAGGTGCAGGAAGCCGATCCGTATCGCGTCGGCTTCTTCCGCCACGAAAAAATGGTCGCCGGCCGGGGCATCGCGCAACGCGCCTTCGATGTCGGCGCGGATGCCGGCCAGCGTTTCGCGCTTGCGCCGGCCCTTCGGCAACGCGAAGCCGACGAAGCGTGGCGCCAGCGACAGGATGAAACCCGTGTCGTCGGGCGTCGCGGGGCGGATGGTGATCGGTTGCTTGCGTATTTTTGACACCGCGCGACCATTTTGTTGATCGTCATTCCGGGGCCGCCGAAGGCGGAACCCGGAATCCAGTGCCTTTGCTCTAACTGTCAAAGTCGCTGGGTTCCGGGTTCTGCTCGCGATGAAACTGCGAGCAGCCCCGGAGTGACGACAAGAGAAACATTCCGGTTTGAGGAGATCACGGGTTTACCCAAACAACGCATCCGGCATCGCGAACAGGCTGTCCGCGCCGGCCTGCATCGTGGCCAGGTGGGTGCGGGTACGCGGCAGGATGCGGTCGAAATAGAACCGCGCGGTCAGCCGTTTCGCTTGCTTGAAATCTTCCGATTGCGATGACGCCTCCGCAGCCGCCACGCTGCGCGCCCACGCCCAGGCCAGCGCGACGTAGCCGGAATAGAACAGGTAATCGACAGCCGCCGCGCCCAGTTCGTCCGGGTTCGACAGCGCGCGTTTGCCGAGCACCTGCGTGACTTCCGTCCATTCCTGCGCGAGCGCCGACAATTTCGGGATGAAATCCTTCAGCGCCCCAACATTCGCGTGCTGCGCGCAGAATGCGCCGAGTTGTTCCAGGAACAACTGCAGGCCTTCGCCGCGTTGCTGCATGATCTTGCGGCCCAGCAGGTCCAGCGCCTGGATCTGGGTGGTGCCCTCGTAGATCGTGGTGATGCGCGCGTCGCGCGCGTACTGCTCCATGCCGTGTTCGGCGATGTAGCCATGGCCGCCGTAAACCTGCAGCGCGAGGCTGGTGCACTCGTTGGCGTTTTCGGTGAGCAGCGCCTTGATGATGGGCGTCAGGAACGACACCAGCGTTTCGGCGCGTTTGATCTCGCCTTCATCCGCCGAACGGTGCTGGATGTCCACCAAGGTCGCGGCGTACAGCCCCAGCGCGCGGCCGCCTTCGATCAGCGCCTTCTGGGTCAGCAGCATCCGGCGGATGTCGCCGTGCACGATCAACGGATCGGCAGGCTTGTCGGGGAATTTCGGTCCCGACAGGGAACGCATCTGCAGGCGTTCGCGCGCGTAGGACAGCGCGTTCTGGTAGGCGCGTTCGCTCAACGCCAGACCTTGCAGGCCCACCGCGAGCCGCGCGGTATTCATCATGGTGAACATCGCGTTCAGGCCCTTGTGCGGCTCGCCGATCAGCCATCCTTGCGCGCCATCGAAATTCAGCACGCAGGTGGCGGAGCCCTTCAAACCCATCTTGTGTTCGATGGAACCGCAGCGCACGCCGTTGCGTTCGCCCTTGGCGCCATCCCTGCCGACCTTGAACTTCGGCACGATGAAAAGCGAAATGCCCTTCACGCCCTTCGGTGCGTCCGGTAGCCGCGCCAGCACCAGGTGCACGATGTTATCCGTGAAGTCGTGCTCGCCCGCGGTGATGAAGATCTTGGTGCCGCTGATCGCGTGGCTGCCATCGTCGTTCGGCTCGGCGCGCGTTTTCAACAGGCCGAGGTCGGAACCGCAGTGCGCCTCGGTCAGGCACATCGTGCCGGTCCATTCGCCCGACACGATGCGCTTCAGGAACGCCTCCTTTTGCCAGTCCTCGCCGTGCACGCGCAGCGCTTCGGTGGCGCCGTGCGAGAGCAGCGGATAGGTGCCCCACGCGAGGTTGGCCGAGTCGATCATTTCCTTGACGGGCGCGCCGATCGTCTCGGGCAGGCCCTGGCCGCCAAAAGCTTCGGGCGCGGTCAGGCCGGCCCAGCCGCCTTCCACGTATTGCCGATAGGCCTGCCTGAAACCTTCAGGGGCCTTCACCTCCGCGGTCGCCTTGTCGAAGCTGCAACCCTGCTGGTCGCCGATCTCGTTCAACGGCGCCAGCACGGCTTGCGAAAACTTCGCGGCTTCATCCAGCACCGCATCGATCAGTTCGCGATTGAGCCCTTCGCAACCGGGCACTTTCTCGAACAGCTTTTCGACCTCCAGCAGGTCGTAAAGATCGAAGCGGATGTCGGCGAGCGGAGCGGTGTAGTGGGTGGTCATGGCCATCCTTAATGAATGAATGAACCCCTCTCCCACCGGGAGAGGCGGAGCGGAGCGAACGCGCGCATAGCGCGAAGGGTGAGGGTACGGATCCGCGAAACGTTGCCGCGCATCCGAACCCTCACCTGCCCCTTCGGGGCGCCCTCTCCCGGAAGGAGAGGAAGAAACCTACCGCCAGATGTTCGATACCCCCGGCACCGGCGAAATGTAGCCCTTGCCGTCCAGCTTGAACGGTTGCGCGCTGCCCGTCGTGCCTTTCCCGACCGACAGCGAGCCCTTCAATTCGTATTGCACGGCATGGCCTTTGGCCGCGGCCAGCGCGGCAGCGCCGGCGGCATCCGGCTTGAAAGTGGCCGTGGCGATGTCGGCGTCCATCGCGGGAATGTCCAGCGCGGGCGAGATCGCGACGTGGCCTGCCGGCTTGCCGTCCAGGGTGAGCTCGGCATCGGTCGCATAGACGTGCATGCCGGTGTCGTAGCTGTAATTCTGGAAGCGCACCACCACCACCCACATGCCGTCCGAGTTGACGGTGAGTTGCTGGATGCTGGCGGTCGGCGGCTGCAGCTTGGTGCCCATGCCCGTGCAGGCGGCCAGCACCAACGCGGTGCACGCAAGCAGGATGAGGGGCAGCGAGCGAAAACGAATTTGCGGCGAACGGGAGATCATCGACCGGCTCCTCGGTAGGCAACGCGCATCGATGGATACTTTAACCCGTCGCGCAGGCATGGGGCACGACCAGGGGATTCGATGCGGCGGCCGACGACCTGAACACAGCGACGTCCTCCAGCGCGATGAGCCGTCCGTCCCCGATCAGTGCGACGCTGTCCGCGAGCGCGCCTACCTCGTCGGGCTGGTGGCTGACCAGGATCGTCGTGAGCGCGAAGCCGCGCTTGAGCCCGCGCAGGTGTTCCAGCACCTCGGCGCGCGCTTCGCGATGGAGGTTGGCGAGCGGCTCGTCCAGCAGCAACGCGCGGGGCTGGCACAGCAGCGCGCGGCCGATCGCGACCCGCCGGATTTGTCCTCCCGAGAGCTGGCCCGGTTTGCATTTCAGGAGCAGCGACAAGTCCAGCAGTTGCACCACCCCATCGAACGTTTCCGGCGCGGCCGCGCGCGGCATGCCGTAGCGCAGGTTGTCGCGCACGCTTAGGTGCGGGAACAGCCGGGCGTCCTGGAACACCACGCCGAGATCGCGCCGCGCCGGCGGCATGTTGATGTTCGCGCCACCGTCGAACAGAATGCGCCCATCGATTGCAATGCGTCCGCGCCGTGGCTGCAACAACCCCGCGATCGCGAACAGGGTGGAGGTCTTGCCGCAGCCGGACGGCCCGAACAGCGCCAGCGCGCGCGCGGGCGATTGCAGCGCAAGTTCCAGCGAGAATTCGCCGCGTTGCAGCGCGAGGTCGAGTTCGATCATGCTTCGGCCTCGCGCGTGCCGCCGCGCAGCAGCATCAGCGCGGCGATCAGCGACGCGATGATGGCGATCACCACCGCGACCAGCGTGAGCCGCAGCGCGCCGCCTTCGCCCCCCGGCGTGGAAACCAGTTCGTACAGCGCGATCGGTAGCGTCCGTGTTTGCCCGGGGATCGACGACACGAAGGTGATGGTGGCGCCGAACTCGCCGAATGCACGCGCGAATGCCAGCGCGAGGCCGGCGACCAGCCCGCGCAGCGACAAGGGCAGAGTGATGCCGAAGAAAACGCGCCACGGCCCCGCGCCCAGCGTCGCGGCCGCGTGTTCGAGTTTGCGGTCCACCGATTCGAAGGCATTGCGCAGCGCCACCACCAGCAGCGGAAACGCCATCACCGCGGCGGCCAGCGCGGCGCCGGTCCAGCGGAATGCGATCGAAAGGCCCGCGGCATCGAGCCAGCGCCCGATCGCGCCGTGGTGGCCGAACACGATCAGCAGGATGTAACCGGTCACGACCGGCGGCAGGATCAACGGCAGCAACAGCAGGCCTTCGAAAACGGGTTTGCCGAAAAAGCGCGTGCGTGCCAGCAGCCACGCGCAGCCGACCGCGACCGGCAGCGAGCACGCAACGCCGACCAGCGAAACCTTGAAGCTCAAGGCCAGCGCGACGGTTTCGGCGTGGGTCAGCAGGTTCATCTATGGCTTCGTTCGAGGCTCTACGCTCATGCGTGCCCGAGCCTCATTTTGTCATTCCGGGGCTGCACGCCAGCGTGCCGGCAGAACCCGGAATCTGTTTTTCCGCTTTGCAAAAGCAAGGAGCAGATTCCGGGTTCCATCGCCGAGAGCCGCCGATGGCCCCGGAATGACGACGGGGAAAGATGGCCATCAGTGTTGCACGCGCGGCGGCGCATCGAAGCCCCAATGGTGGAACACGCCACGCACGCGTTGCGATTCCAGTGCCGCGAGCAGCGCGCGGGTGGCGGCGTTTTCGTGCCCTGCGACGAGCGCGACGGGATACACGATCGGCTTGTGGCTGTCGGCGGGAAACGTGGCCAATACTTTCACGCGCGGTTCGGAGACCGCATCGGAACGGTACGCGATGCCCAGCGGACACTGCCGCAGCACCACCAGGTTCAGCGCCGCGCGCACGTCGCGCGCCGTCGCCATGCGTGGTTGCAGGGCATTCCACATCCCAAGCTGCGTCAGCGACTGTTTCGCGTAGAGGCCGGCGGGCACGGAATCGGGCAGGGCGATCGCAAGGCGGCCATCGTGCCCCAGCAGCGCCAGCAACGGTGCCGCGCCGTGCGCAAGATCGACGCTTGCCTTCGAATCGGAAGGCGCGACCAGCACCAGCGCATTGCCGAACAGGTTCGTGCGCGTGGCGGACACGATCACCCCGTGTTTCGCCGCATCGTCCATCCAGCGTTCGTCGGCCGAAATGAAAATATCGGCGGGCGCGCCATTCTCGATTTGTCGGGCGAGCGCCGACGAGGCGGCGTACACGAGGCGCGGTGCGGGCGAGCCGAGCGCGCCGTCGCGCGCCAGTTCGTTCAACGCGGGTTCCAGGCTGGCCGCGGCGAAGATCGTGGGCGGCGCGGCCGTGGCGAACGCGGAGGCCAGCGCGCACGCGCAGACCAGCACGCCTGCGGCCAACCGCTGGATTCCTCGCATCGTCATCGCATCCGCAACGTGTGGGCGCGACGATTCTATCTGCGCGAGCGGATGCGCGAAGTCATCGGCCCCACGTCACGGTCAACGTGGCTTTTGCCAGCGTGTGTTTCCGGATTGCGGCCAGCGCCTGGCTTCGGCCGAAATGCGCGGCGATGCCGAGTTCCGGCACATCGATCGCGTAGACCGTGATCACGTAACGGTGCGGATTGCCGGGCGGCGGGCAGGGGCCGGAATAGCCGGCATTGCCAAAATCGTTGCGGGGTTGCTCGGTGTCGCCCGGCTCGTTGCCGCTGTGCGGCGTGCCGGCGCCGCGGTTGAGTCCGTGCGCGCCCACGTAGATGTCGTACGCGATCCAGTGCCAGAAGCCGCCCGCCGCGTCGGGGTCGTACATCGTGACGGCGAAACTCCTGGTGCCGGCCGGCGGGTCGTGCCAGCGCAGCGCGGGCGATACGTTGCCGCCTCCGCACTGGGTGTACACGTTCGCCAGCGGCATGCGCTGGCCCTCCTTCAAGATCGGGCTGTCGAGGGTGAAGCCTTGCGCGGCCAATGTCGCGAGCGGAAAAGCGACCAGGCACAGCCAGAGCAGTGCGCGTCGCATGGCCGTCACGCCGTGGCGGGCCGGCGCGCGTGCGGCGCGTGTTCGCGCAGGTATTCGGCCAGCACGGTCGCATTGCAATGCTCGGCGTCGTGCGCCATGAACAGCAGGGTCGCGTTCGGGTGTTCCTTCAACAGGTCCTGCAGTTCCGCGACCGAATCCGGATTGGCGTCCAGTTCGGCGCGATAGCGTTTGCGGAATTCTCCCCACTTGGCGGGATCGTGGCCGAACCACTTGCGCAGTTCGGTACTGGGCGCGATGTCTTTCACCCACGCGGTCAACTGCAGCTTGTCTTTCGACTGGCCGCGCGGCCACAGGCGGTCGATGAGGATGCGAGCGCCGTCGGCCCTGCTGGCGGGTTCGTTGGCGCGCTTGATCTTGAATGCCATGGCAACCTCCGTTGTGTGATGGCTGCACATCAAGGCATCATACGCGTTTGATCGTGAAAGGTTCACCATGACACGCCGCTTGATCGTCCGCCGCTCGCCCATCCACGGCAACGGCGTGTACGCCGCCGTCGACATTCCCGCGCACACCGTGTTGATCCAGTACAAGGGCCGCCTGATCACCCACGCGCAGGCCGATCGCCTGTACGAAGACGGCGCCGATACCGGCCACACCTTCCTGTTCACGCTGAACGACAAGTACATCGTGGACGCCAACGTCGGCGGCAACAGCGCACGCTGGATCAACCATTCGTGCGCCCCGAACTGCCGCGCGTACATCGAGGAAGTCGATGGCGCGCGCAAGGACAAGGTGGTCATCGAGACGAAGCGCGCGATCAAGGCGGGCGAGGAACTCACCTACAACTACGGCATCGTGCTGGATGTGCCGCACACGCCGAAGATGAAGAAGCTCTGGGCGTGCCGCTGCGGTGCGAAGCGGTGTACGGGCACCATCCTCCAGCCGAAACACTGACGCTGCGGGCCGCTGCGGAAGGATTGTTCCGGTCGTGCTGCGTGCGTCAGCATGAACGAAGTCCCGAGTCATCGACGCGCTAACACCGGGGCAACGCCGCCGCTACGTGCTTGTCACGCGCTCTTTTGCACACTCCGCGTTCGATGCACGCAAGCGGAGCAACAGCATGAGCAAGGAAAGATTGAAAGGCTGCAAGGTCGCGATCCTGGCCACGGACGGATTCGAGCAATCCGAGTTGATGAAGCCCAAGCAGCTTCTGGAGGAAGCCGGCGCCACCACGGCCGTGATCGCGCCGGGCGACGCAGAACAGATCAAGGGCTGGAACCACGGCGAGTGGGGCGAAAAGGTGAAGGTCGACGTGCCGCTGGCCAAGGCGCGCGCGTCCGATTACGACGCATTGGTGCTGCCGGGTGGGGTGATCAATCCCGACAAACTGCGCCTGCACGACAAGGCCATCGATTTCATCCGCGATTTCGGCCGCACCGGACGGCCGGTCGCCGCGATCTGCCATGGACCGTGGACGCTCATCAACGCGGACCTGGTCAGGGACAAGCGCCTGACCTCGTGGCCATCATTGCGCGTCGACCTCGAAAACGCGGGCGCACGCTGGGAAGACCGCGAAGTCGTGGAAAGCGGCAACCTGATCACCAGTCGCAAGCCCGACGACATTCCCGCGTTCACCAACACGTTGATCCGGGCGCTGGAGGAGCGCCAGGCCGAAGCGGCGTGATCGTCGCAGGTTGGGCTGAGCTTCGCAAAGTCCGACGTTGTGACAAGCCACGTTGGGCTTCCGCCGATGAAGCCGGCGTCAGCCCAACCAAAAAAAGAGGCTCAAAAAACGCCCGGCGTGGGCCGGGCGCTCCGGGATGCATGCTCGCAGGTGAAGCTCAACCGCCCTTGAGGCAGGTGCTCATGAAGGTCTTGCGCTCGGCGCCCTTGAGGTTCTTGGCCCTGGCGTCGGCGTTGCAGGTCTTCATCTTTTCCTGTTGCGTGGTCTTGGCAGCGGGCGCCGCCGCCATTGTCTTGCCGTGCAGGCAGTCGCTCATGAACTTCTTGTGCGCGTCGCCTTTCATGCCCTTCGACTGGTGACTGCAGTCAGCCATCTTCTGCTGCTGCGGAGTCAGGGTCTTGTGCGCGGTGGCGGGCTGTGCGCCGGCGGCGAAAGCCGGGGCGGCGGCGAGCGCGCCGAGGGTCAGGCCCAGCGCCAACATCGAAGTACGGATCCGCATGATCGCTCTCCTGGTGTACCGGCGCATCGCCGGCGCGGCGAAGCATAAACCCGCCGCGCCACCAGAAGCTGAATACCCTACGCTGCGGCGCGTTTGGCCTCGTCCACCTGCTGGCGCGGACCCTTCTTCAGGGCTTCGCGCACGTGCGAGACCAGCAAGTCCACCTCGGCTTCGGTCATCGTGAAGTGCGGGGTGAAGCGCAGCGAATTGGCGCCGCCATGGATCACGTTGACGCCCCGCTCGCGCATGTATTCCTCGATGGAATCCGCGCCGAAGCACTTGAACTGCGGGGCCAGCTCGCACGAGAACAGCAGCCCGGTGCCCTGCACCTTGGTGATCAGGCCGCCCAACTCGTCCTTCAGTGCGTTCAGTTTCTGCACCGCCTGCATCCCGCGCTCACGGATGTTGGCGCGCAGCTCCGGCGTGATATCGGCCAGCACCGCGCAGGCGATGTCCAGCGCACGCGGATTGCCGGTCATGGTGTTGCCGTAGATGCCCTTCTTGTACAGGCCGGCGGCGCGCTCGTTCACGGCCAGCACCGACAGCGGGAATTGGCCGCCATTGAGTGCCTTCGAATAGGTTTCCATGTCGGGCGCGGGCAGGTTTTCGAACCCGGGGTAATCCACGATCGACAGCACCCCATGCGCACGCAGGCCCGCCTGGATCGAATCGACCAACAGCAGTGAACCATGCGCCTGGGTCAACTCGCGCGCGGCCGCGTAGAACTCCTTCGTCACCGCACGGCCGGGATCGCCTTCGCCCATCACGGGTTCCAGGAACATCGCTTCGAAGAACCAGCCGTTCTTCTCGGCTTCGTCGAACGCGTGGCGCAGCGCAGCCACATCGTAGGGCGGGATCACGATCACCGAATGCTCGTCGCGGAAGCTCGCAAGGTTCGACAGGTACGCCTTGCGCGAGGAATCCGAATACAGCGCGGGACGCTCGGTGCGGCCGTGGAACGCACCCTTCACGACGAGGCGCTTGATCGCGCGACCGGCGTATTTCGTGCCCGGATCGGTCATCAGCTTGGCGTTCACGTCGGCGATGCGCGCGGCCAGCGTCACCGATTCCGAACCCGAGTTGAGGCACATGAATTTGGCGAACGGATGCTTGCCGCTGCGGTGGCCGATTTCCTTCCGCAAAGCGTCGGTGAACGCGTGCTGCGAGAGCGAAGGCGTCATCACGTTGGCCATCACCTGCGGCTTGGCGAGCGCCTTCATCACCGCCGGCGGGTTGTGGCCGAAGCCCAGCATGCCGTAGCCGCCGCAGTCGTACAGCACCGCGCCCTTCAGCGTGACGATCCATGCGCCGCGCGCGGCCAGCGGCACGAAGGGGCATACCGCGTCGTCGGGATAGAAGTTCACGAAACCGGACTGCAGCGCGTGCAGTTGCGCATCCTCGTCCAGACCCAGCACATCGGGATGGCGCGATTTCAATTCGGCCAGCGCGGCGTGGGCGTCGGCGATCGCGCCCGCGAGATCCGCGTCCTGTGCTGCGAAGCGCTCGATGGTGGCCTCGTCCAGCCCGTGGGTGCGGGCCTTGCCGCCCTGGTTGCGCAGGTCGCGCAGCATGTCGATCGGTTTCATCGGAGCCTCCAACGCAACGATGCCGAAGGGGCATCGCTCGTAAGTAATTAACACAGAAAAGAAAACGTCCGACGATTCTAGCAGGCGGCCCGCCTCGGCGTAACCCCGCCGCCGCGCGCATGACGCGTGTCACGCGCGGCGCTTGACGCCGGAGACTGCCGGCTTCGCGCATCCGCTGGCAGACTTGCGCGGGCGTGGTGGCTGCGGTGCAGCGTGTTCGGGTCGAAGCTTTGGATCACAGGGGTTGACGATGACCGCATTGATCGCGCATTCGGCGTTGCACCGGGTGGTGTTCTACGTCGCGGTGTTCGTGTGTTTCGCGCCGGAGTGGGTCGGCACCTTCTTCCAGCGCGTGGAAAAGGGCGCGCAGGTGCGCGACCGCGGTTCGCACGTCTGGATTTTCGTGGCCGTCTGCGCAGGCGTATTCATCGCGATGCTCCTCTTCAACGCCAATCTCCCGGGCACGACACTGGTGCGCGGACAGCGACTGCAATTCTGGATAGGCATCGCGCTGATGCTGGCCGGCCTCGCCTTCCGCTGGTACGCGATCCGCAGCCTCGGCCGGTTCTTTACCCGCACCGTCGCGACCCGCGCGGGACAGTACGTGGTGGACACCGGGCCGTACCGGCTGATCCGGCATCCGTCTTATTCGGGCGCGTTGCTGATGTTCCTGGGCATGGGTATCGCGATGACCAACTGGGCCGCGCTGCTGGCGGTCGTGGCCGGTGCGGCGATCGGCTACGCGTATCGCGTCCACGTCGAGGAGCGTGCGCTGTGCGCCGACCTCGGACAGCCGTATCGCGATTACATGCAGCGCACCCGGCGCTTCGTTCCATTTGTGTGGTAGTGCTGCGGAGCGCATGCTAGGCACATGATTCGTCCCGAGATCGACGCGATTTTCACCAAGGTGGCCCCGGATTCGGTGATGGCATCCGGGCGGTTCCACGACGGTCCGCGCCTGATGCGCTTCGCACCGTTGCTGTCGCTCATCTGGCTCGGCTGGATTTTCGGGCCGGCGGTCTTCGGCATCGGCGAGCATTTCGGGCAATGGTTCTGGCCGACCCTGGCCAGCATCCCGGTGTTCCTGTTCCTGTACTGGCGCGGCTATTCGTGCGCGCGGCGGTACAACATCTGGTATGCCCTTGGCATCGCCGCGCTGGGTGCCGCGATCACGCCGTTCAATCCGTTTGCGGAAACCTATCTGATCTACGCCTGCGCCGTGGCGGCGTTCTGCAGTTCCTGGCGGTTGTCGATCAGGTTGATGCTGGCGATGCTGGCGCTGTACTCGCTGGAGTGGGTCTGGATCGGCTTTCCCTGGCCGTATCTCGCGAATGCCGTGTTGATCGGGCTGATCGTGGGCATCATGGGCATGTACCAGAACGTCGTGCAGGCGCGCCAAGCCGAATTGCGCCTCAGTCACGACGAAGTCCGGCGCCTCGCTGCCAGTGCCGAACGCGAGCGCATCGGCCGTGACCTGCACGATCTGCTGGGGCACACGTTGTCGATGGTCGCGTTGAAATCCGAACTGGCCAGCCGGCTGATCGATCGCGATCCCTGCGCCGCCCATCGCGAAATGGCCGACGTCGCGCGCGTCGCCCGCGAGGCGCTGTCGCAGGTGCGCAGCGCGGTCAGCGGCATCCGCGCCGCGGCGATGGCGGCCGAGCTGGCGTCGGCGCGCCTGCTGCTGGAAGCCGCCGGCGTGCAGATGGAATATTGGCTGGATCCGCAGGAGTTGCCGCGCGAGGTCGAAACCTGCCTCGCCCTGGTGTTGCGCGAAGCGGTCACCAACATCCAGCGGCACGCGCGCGCCAACCGCGTCGAGGTGACGGTGATCGCCGGGGCCGAACGCGTGGTGATGCGCGTCCGCGACGACGGGCGCGGCGGGATCAACGAGCGCGGCAATGGCCTCACCGGGATGCGCGAGCGCATCGAGGCGCGCGGCGGCACGCTCTCTATCGAGTCGCCGCGCGGGCGCGGCACCAGCATCGAGGTGTCGCTGCCGATGCCGGCGCCGGTTGCGCAAGACAGGCGCCCGGTGCAGAAGTCCGCGACGGCTTCGGTGGTCCCGCTGGCGCATTCCGCCGGAAGCCACGCATGATGCGCGTGCTGCTGGCGGAGGACCAGGCGATGGTACGCGGTGCGCTGGCCGCGCTGCTGGCGCTGGAGCCCGACATCGAAGTGCTGGGTTCGGCCGCCGACGGCGAAGCCGCCTGGCGCGAGGTGCAGCGCCTGAAGCCGGACATCCTGATCTCCGACATCGAGATGCCCGGACTGACCGGGCTTGAACTCGCGCAGCGCATCCAGCGCCACGAGCTGCCGGTGAAGGTGGTGATCGTCACCACGTTCGCGCGTTCGGGTTACCTGCGCCGCGCGCTGGATGCCGGCGTGTCGGGCTACCTGCTGAAGGACGCGCCGGCGGAAAAACTCGCCGACAGTTTGCGGATGGTGCACCGTGGCGGTCGCGCGATCGATCCGGAGCTGGCGCTGGAAGCCTGGACGGAAGCCGATCCGCTGAATGACCGCGAGCGCCAGGTGCTGCGCCTGGCGGGCGAGGGTCAGAGCGCGGGCGAGATCGCGCACAAGCTCAATCTTTCGCACGGCACCGTGCGCAATTATTTGTCCGAAGCGATCGGCAAGCTGGGGGTCGCCAACCGGATCGAGGCCTATCGCATCGCCCGGCAAAAGGGCTGGTTGTAACGGGTCGGCAGGGGCCCCAGAGACCCCTGCACGTGGATGTTGCACGGATTGTCGACTGCTGGCTTGTCAGGTCTCGGCCTGTTGACGGCGGCGCTTCAAGGCCCATCCCATGCCGAGTACACCAAGACCAAACAGGACCAACGTACCGGGTTCCGGGACGGAATTCGGATTGTGTTCCGATCGGCCAAACAGAAGATCGTCGAATCCGAGTATATCGTTGGTCGCATTGAACGTGACGCTGGCGATCTGCTGCCCAAAGTCGATGAACCCGACGAATGCACCACCACCGCCCGTCGCGGGCGGCATGTTGATGGTCTGGGTTACCGACGAGCCGTCGACGTACACGATCGTCTGTTGCGGCACCAGATCTGTTTGCAGGCCATTGACGTAAAACCCGAAGGCGTCAACGGGATTGGTGAAACTGAAGGTCACCGAGCCACCGAAGACAAGGCGGAAATACTGCCCGCCCGGGGTCGTGTTGAACCCGCACAAGGCGCCGCATCCACTGTTGTTGGTCGTCGAGCCGCCGGTGATCGTGATATCGGCGGGGACGGGCGACTCGAAATCGACCACGTTCAGATTGCCGGCAACGGCTTTGAATTGCGCGGCTTTCGCGGTCGAATTGATCATCTGCGCAAGCGAACTCACATTGTTGTCCGCTGCCAGGTAGGTCACGGGACTCGCGTAGGCTGCGGCGCACATTGCCGAAAGCGCGCCAGCCAGGACCAGCTTGTTTTTCATCGACATTGTCGTATTCCTCGTTGATTGCGATGTTGTGTCGGAAGCACTGCAATCGCACCTTGCGGTCTTGCCAAACTGCCCTGTTCGACTTCCGATTTGACGGCGCAGTAGCAACAGCATTTAGCATGCCAATTTTTTAAATCGTTGTTTAATACCAAAAAAGAATCTTAATCGTCGTCGTTAACGATGAATTTCGTAAGGTTTTTCGACGATTTGGCGTACGGAAATGCAAGAGGTCGGCGACCTCGATCGGGATAATGATCAAGGCCTCCACGCGAAGCTCGTGCATCGCCGGATCCAAGGATCCGCTGCGTGCGAAAAGCTCGGCTCGCCATCGCAAAAGCCGAAAATACGGCAGCCGAGTGTCAGTTTTTTCGACAAAAAAGCCGGACGGCTTGCCGCCGCGCAAAGGGGGTCGCAGATCGTTCGGCCCTACAATGTGCGTTTGCCATCCGCGTCGCGCAAAGCATTGAAGAAGTCCGATTTCCACTACGACCTGCCGGTCGAGCTGATCGCGCAGCAGCCGTTGGCCGAACGCAGCGCCAGCCGGCTGCTGGTCGTGGATGCGCCGCACCGGTCGGTGGCCGATCGCATGTTCGGCGATTTGCCGCGGCTGCTTCGGGCGGGCGACCTGCTGGTGTTCAACGACACCCGTGTGCTGCCGGCACGGCTGTTCGGGCGCAAGCCATCGGGTGGTGCCGTCGAGATCATGCTGGAGCGCATCACCGGCACGCATACCGCGGTGGCGATGCTGGGCGTGAGCAAGAAACCACGCGAAGGGAGCCTGATCGAATTGGATGACGGCACGCCGGTGCGCGTGACCGGGCGCGACGGACAGTTCTTCGAATTGCGCTTCGAATGTGCGGAACCGCTGGAGAAGGTGCTGCTGCGGATCGGCCATATGCCGTTGCCGCCCTATATTGCGCGGCCGGACGACGCGCACGACAGCGAGCGCTACCAGACGATTTACGCGCGCCAGCCCGGCGCGGTCGCGGCGCCGACCGCGGGCCTGCACTTCGACGCGCCGTTGCTGGACGCGCTGCGTGCGCGGGGCATCGATTCCGGATACATCACCCTGCACGTGGGCGCCGGCACCTTCCAGCCGGTGCGCGCGGAGAAGATCGAAGACCACGAGATGCACCGCGAGTGGCTGAACGTCGGCGCGGAACTGGTGGAGAAGATCCATCGCACCCGCGCGAACGGCGGACGCGTGATCGCGGTCGGCACCACGGTGGTGCGCGCGCTGGAAGCGGCGCGGGGCGACCGCGGCGAAGTGGCACCGTTCGCCGGCGAAACGCGCATCTTCATTTTCCCCGGCTACCGCATCACCTCGGTCGATGGACTGATCACCAATTTCCACCTGCCGGAATCGACGCTGCTGATGCTGGTCTCTGCGTTCGCAGGACGCGAGTTCGTGCTGTCGGCGTACCGGCATGCGGTCGAACATCGCTACCGGTTCTATTCGTACGGCGACGCGATGCTGGTTTGGCCAGAAAGCCGGGACTCGGGACTCGGGACTCGGAGCTCGAACACGCGATAATTGTTTTTGCCGTCATTCCGGGGCCGACTCGCGGAGTCGGAACCCGGAATCCATTTTGATTTCTTGATGAAAACCGATTCCGGGTCCTCTCCGCGATGAAGCTGCGGACAACTCCGGAATGACGATGGTTGCTACGCTTTCCCGAGTCCCGAGTCCCGAGTCCCGAGTCCCGACAAAACCATGCAATTCGAACTCCTCGCCACCGATGGCACCGCCCGCCGCGGTCGCGTCACGCTGCCGCGCGGCACGATCGATACGCCCGCGTTCATGCCGGTCGGCACGTATGGCTCGGTAAAAGCCATGACGCCGCGCGATCTGCGCGAAGTGGGCGCGCAAATCATTTTGGGCAACACGTTCCATCTGTGGCTGCGGCCGGGGCTGGACGTGATCGGCGCATTCGGCGGACTGCACAAGTTCATCGGCTGGGACAAACCGATCCTTACCGACTCCGGCGGTTTCCAGGTGTTCTCGCTGGCCGAGCGCCGCAAGCTCACCGAAGAGGGCGTGACGTTCGCTTCGCCGGTGGACGGATCGCGCGTGTTCCTGTCGCCCGAGGAATCCATGCGTATCCAGGCGGTGCTCGATTCCGACATCGTGATGGCGTTCGACGAATGCACGCCGTACACGGTGGACGGCAAACCGGTGGATGCGGGCGTGGTGCGCGAATCGATGGAACTTTCGTTGCGCTGGGCCGCGCGTTCTCGGCGGGCGTTCGATGCGCTCGGCAATCGCAATGCGCTGTTCGGGATAGTGCAGGGTGGCGTGCACGGCGAGTTGCGCGCGCGTTCGGCGGAAGGCTTGTTGCAGATCGGTTTCGATGGTTACGCGCTGGGAGGCCTCGCCGTGG
>JBQCCP010000222.1:0-3406 GCA_051962095.1 Rhodanobacteraceae bacterium | reverse complement strand
TCCAACGCCTCGCTGGTCGCGCCGGTGAAGGTGGGCGACGGCGCCACCATCGGCGCGGGTTCCACCATTACCGCGGATGCTCCGGCCGGCAAGCTGAGCCTCGCGCGCGGACGCCAAACGACCATCCAGGATTGGCAGCGTCCGGAGAAGAGCAGTAAACCGTGAAGTCGGCCGCTGAGCGGCCTGCAAAAAGTAAAGCGCGGCACGCGGAAATGCCGGGCGTGCGTTTCATGCTTTGCAGTTCGCAAAGCGAACGACTCACTTTTTACGCATTGCTCCGAATGACCATCCATCGATCTCCACCAACAACTCGCGTCGGCAGATGTCGCCGTGCAGGATGATCCGCGGCACCGCCGGATCGAGGTGCCGCGACAGCACCTCGCCGGCCCGCCCGGCATCCTCGGGGTGGCGTACGTAAACCTTGAGCAGCGAAGACGAGTCGAACCGGGGCAGCGCGGCCCGTTCCAGCAGCGCGTGCAGGTTCGCCACGGCCTCGTCCACCTGGGCGGCCACGTCATCGGCGTGGTGCGAGGCGTGACCGATCACCGCGGCGGTGCCGGAAATCGCGAGCGCGCCCGCGGGAAGCCGCATCGCGCGTGCAAAGCTGGGCGCGGTCGGGCCATATTGACGCGGATATTTCCAGGCGCTCACCTGGCGCGGGTTTTCCAATGCTTCGCCCGGCTCGGTGGCGCACAGCGCGTACACCTGCAGCAATCCGTCCGGCCCGTGGTGTCCGATCGCGGTGGCCGCGGGATAGCGCTTGACGCCCCGCGCCGTGAGGCCGCGGGCGCGGCCGTTGCAGAACAACCGGTAGCGCTCGCCATCGCCCTCGCCCGCGTTGATGGCGCCCAGATAATTCCAGATGCGTTGCAGGTGTTTTTCCGGCGCCGCCGCGACGTGCGCAAGCAGAAGCTCGTAGGCGCGTTCGCTGGCGGCCTCGATGCCGCCGCAAGCCGCTTCATCGACTTCCACCGCGACGAACCGCCAACCGCCACCGGCGGCCCAGCGCACACTGTCCGCGAAACCGTGCGTCACCGCGCCTTCCACCGACCAGCATTCGCGGGGCACGTCAGGGACGAGCGGCGGCAGCGGAACCCGCAGGTGGCGGGGATCGGAAGGCCTGCCACCGGCTGCGTCGAAGTCGAACACGGCCAGCGTGTCCGAACGTTCCAGCAAGATCGACGCAGGCTCTCCCCGATACGCGACGCGCAACCCCGAACCCCTCATGCCGTCCCTTCCAAGTCGCTGCGCCGCGCGTGGCCGTGCTGGCCCGCCGGCGTCTGTGTCAAACTGTCCATGTTACACTGAATGGTTGATTCGATGAGATGGCGGAGCCACGGAGCATGACCCAGCAGACCCCGGCGGAACAGGAACTGGCGAGCCTGATCGTCGAGAACCTCAATCTCGAAAACGTGGCGCCGGAAGATCTCGATCCCGAGGCGCCGCTGTTCGGCGGCGAGCTGGGGCTGGACTCGATCGACGCGCTGGAACTGGCGCTGGCGGTATCCAAGCGCTACGGCATCCAGTTGCGGTCGGACAATCCCGACAACCGGCGCGTGTTCGGTTCGCTGCGGGCGCTGTCGGAGCACATCCAGGCGAATATTTGCGATCATCCCTGATCGCGGCATCAGATAGATCCCGATACCTGGCGACTGGCGCTGTCTGCGGCGCCAGAACGCCCATCCGCGGGCTGGGTTCACCAACAGCCGTTCCGAATGAGAGCCGCACGCACTATTGCTGCTGGGGACCGTCCGCGTCCTGGAATTTCGCGCGCAACGCGCGATAGTGCTCCAGTTGCGCCGCGAAGCGCGTCTGGGTCCGCGCAAGATCGATGCGCTTCTGCGCCAATGCCGCGCGCTCGTCGTTGACGCTCTGCCGCTGCTCGGCGATGCGCTTGTTGACGTAAGGCGGAATCGGCTGCTTGGAGTGTTCCAGGTCGGCCGCGTGCGCGAGCAGTTCGGTCAATGAATCTTCCTGGCTGCGCAGGTTGGTTTCCAGCGAGCCGATATCCACCTGGATTTGCTGGATCTGCGCCTGCTGCGACTGTTGCAGATCCTTGTCGGTCGGATAGGCGGCCAGCATCTGCGAGTCTTCGACCTGGCGCTGTCGCGCATCACGCTTGGCGGCTGCGGTGCGCGCCGCCAGCGCAGCCGCCGCCCGGCGTTCCGCGGGCGACAGTTCGCGTTCCACATGGCGGACCACCATGCCTTGGCTGTTGACAATGTCGTAGCCGCCGGCCAGCGCCGAGGACGGGATCGTGTCGCTGAAATGCACGACGCCCGATGCGTCCTTCCACCGATAGTGGGTGGTGGGCGTCGGCGGCGGGTTCGCGAATGCCGGCGCGCACAGTCCGCACGCCAGCGCGGCTGCGACCAGCAGGCTAGGGGGGAATCGGCGCATCACGATCTCCGGAGGGTGATCCAGTATAGGCCTTGAGGCCTCGGCATAATCCAGACGGCATGCAAGATGCAGGCCGGGGCCGGCGTCACGCCACGGCCACACCCCAGCGGTCGCGATAAGCCTGCAGCCGCCCGCGCTCGCCGGCCAGTTCCGGCCTGGAGCCAGCGTATTCCAGCAGATCGGCGAGACCCACGATAGCGACCACCGGCACACCTTCGTCGCGCGCCAGTTCCTGCACCGCGGACAACTCGCCTTGGCCGCGCTCCTGGCGATCGAGCGCCACCAGCACGCCGGCCACCGTCGCGCCCGCATCGTGGATCATCGCCAGCGATTCACGCACCGCGGTACCGGCGGTGATCACGTCGTCCACGATCAATACCCGCCCTGCCAGCGGCGCGCCCACGATCAGGCCGCCTTCGCCATGGTCCTTGGCCTCCTTGCGGTTGTAGGCCCACGGCACGTCGCGCGAATGTTCGCGCGCGAGCGCCACCGCGGTGGCGGCCCCCAGCGGAATGCCTTTGTAGGCCGGCCCGAACAGCATGTCGAATGGCATCCCGTTCGCCGCCGCGGCATACGCGCTGCCGACCTCGGCCAGCGCGGCGCCGGTATCGATCCGGCCCATGTTGAAGAAGTACGGACTCTGCCGCCCCGACTTCAGGGTGAAATCGCCGAAACGCAATACGCCGCGCGCGAGTGCGGTGTCGAGGAAGGTGTGTTGGTGAGGCTGGAGCATGGAGAAAGAGTAGGGAGCGGGAGCAGCATGATAAAGCTTCGCGCCCTTCCCGCAGGACTCGTGGTTGGGTGTGCACGTATCCGTTACGCTCTTGCCCTGCTCCCTCCACCCTGCTCCCTGTTCAATGAAAATCATCTCCTTCAACGCCAACGGCATCCGCTCCGCAGCCAACAAGGGCTTCTTCGACTGGCTGGGTCAGCAAAATGCCGACGTGGTGTGCCTGCAGGAAACCAAGGCGCAGGAAGACCAATTGATCGATCCGTGTTTCCGTCC
>JBQCCP010000221.1:0-27879 GCA_051962095.1 Rhodanobacteraceae bacterium | reverse complement strand
GGCCTCGCGGCTCAAGCACACCAAGAAATACAACAAGGCGTTGTACATGGACTTGATGTCGCTGCAGTACAAGCTGCTCAGCAAGATGCGGCGCGAGGGCATGCTTGGCATTGAAAAGGACATCGAGGATCCCTCGAGCAGCCCACTGTTCACCGAGCATCCGCAAATCGCCAGGGACCCCATGATCATGGGCTTCCTCACCGATTACCTGCGCCTGATGGCAAGCGGCAGCGTCGATCCGATCGAACTGGACGAATTGATGACGCACGAGATCGAGGCGCTGGAACACGACGCGCACGTGCCGGCCGACGCGCTGTTCAAGGTCGGCGACGCATTGCCGGCGTTCGGCATCGTGGCTGCCGTGATGGGCGTGGTGAAGGCGCTGGCTTCGGCGGGTTCGGGTTCGACCGAAATGGGCGAGATGATCGCGCACGCGCTGGTCGGTACCTTCATGGGCATCCTGCTCGCCTACGGCGTGGTCAATCCGATCGGCAGCCGCATCGATCGCCAGGTACGCGAGGCGGTGCGGATGCTGCAATGCATCCGCGTGACGCTGCTCGCGACCTTGAACGGTTATGCGCCGCAACTGGCGCTGGAGTTCGGCCGCAAGGCCCTGAACTCCGCCGAACGCCCGAGCTTCGATGAACTGGAAAGCCATGTCCGCGGCAAGCGGGCGGAAGGGAGCGAGGCGGCATGAAGGAGGGCGGCCATCCGCGCATCGTGATCCGCCGCAAGGGCGGCGGCCACGGCGGTCACCACGGCGGGGCGTGGAAGATCGCGCTGGCGGATTTCATGACCACGCTGATGGCGCTGTTCCTGGTGCTGTGGGTCATCGCCACGGCGACGCCCGAGCAACTGCGTGGCCTCGCTGACTACTTCAGCACGCCGCTCGCGCAGGCCGTCGCGGGCGGCGATCGCACCACCACCAGCGACAGTGCGATCCCGGGCGGCGGCCCCGACCACGTCTACAACGAAGGCGAACGCGCGAACGTGCACGTGCAGGCGCACCCGCGTCCGAGCGAACAGCGCCTGCGGCTGCGGCACCTGCGCGACAACATCATGGCTGCCGTGCAGGCCAACAAGCAGCTGCGC
The DNA here is from genome assembly GCA_051962095.1 of Rhodanobacteraceae bacterium. Lineage (GTDB taxonomy): Bacteria > Pseudomonadota > Gammaproteobacteria > Xanthomonadales > Rhodanobacteraceae > 66-474. The sequence goes on along the minus strand of JBQCCP010000221.1, from coordinate 26,787 downwards.
GACGTGCGCGACCAGTTGCGTTTCGAGATGACGCCGGAAGGCCTGCGCATCCAGATGGTGGACAGCGACCGGCGCCCGATGTTCGAGCTGGGCAGCGACAAGCTGGAGCCCTACATGCGCGACCTGCTGCGCGCGATGGTGCCGTTCCTCAACGAACTGCCCAACCAGTTGAGCATCTACGGCTACACCGACGACCGCCAGTTCCAGACCGGCGACAACGGCTACAGCAACTGGGAACTCTCGGCCGCGCGCGCCAACGCCTCGCGCCGCGAGCTGGTCGCCGACGGGCTGGATACGCGCAAATTGCTGACGGTGACGGGCGTGGCCGATCGCATCCCGCTGCCGGGCGCCAAGCCCAGCGACCCGGCGAATCGCAGGATCGAATTGCTGGTGCTGACGACCCAGGCCGCGCAACGGATCACCGACGGCGCGCCGTTGTCGATGCAACAGGACGGAGGCGAGGGTCACGGGCAGGCCGAGGCCGGCGCGCAGACACCCGCTTCGCCTGCGGCGGCATTGGGTGCGCCGCAGCCGAAGCTGAGGCAGGGGAAATAGACGTGGACATTTCCGAATTCCACGCATCGTTCTTCGAGGAAGCCGGCGAGCTGCTCGACGGCATGGAGGCGCAGCTGCTGGCTCTGGACATGGCGCATCCCGATCCCGAGCAACTGAACGCGATCTTCCGCGCCGCACATTCGATCAAGGGCGGCGCCGGCACCTTCGGCTTCGAGGCGCTGCAGCGCACCACGCACCTCCTGGAAAACCTGCTCGATGCCGCGCGTCGAGACGAGCTGACGCTGCGCCGCGCGATCGTGGACACCTTCCTGGAAACCAAGGACATGCTGGACGATCAGCTCAACGCCTACCGGCAGGGACAGACGCCCGATCCCGAGGCGCTGGAACGTATCTGCGCGGCGCTGCAACGCCTCGCCGACGAGGAAATCGGCGGTGCGGGCGCCGCGAAAAAACCGGCCAAGTCCGCTACAGGGAAATCGTCGGCAAAAAAAACCGCTGCCAAGAAAGGAGCGGCAAAATCGAATGCGAAGAAAGCGCAAACCGCGCAGCCGCTGCCGGATGACGCGTCGAGGTACCGGGTGACGCTGCTCGGCGTCAACGACAAGGACCGCGATCTCCTGATCGGGGAGCTCGGGCATCTCGGACAAATCGAAAACCGGCACAGCGAAGGCGACCGCCACGAAGTGGTACTGGCATCGTCGGAGAGCGCGGCCGACATCGAGGCCGTGATGTGCTTCATCGTCGAGCCGGAGCAGTTGAAGATCGAGGCGATCGTGGCACCGTCCGCGCCGGAAAGCGATGTGCCGGAGCCGGAACCCGAACCGGTCGTGCAAGCGCAGCCGCATGCCGACGCACAAAACGCAGTGGCCGCATCAGCCACCGTGGAAACGAAAAGCGCTTCGCGGCCGGCGAGCACCCACACCGAATCATCGCTGCGCGTCCCTGTCAACAAGGTCGACCACATCATCAACCTGGTCGGTGAACTGATCATCACCCAGTCGATGCTGAACCAGGTGATCGCCAAACTCGACGGGCCCGCGCACGCGAACCTCGTCGCCGGCATCAACCTTCTCGAACGCAACGCACGAGACCTGCAGGAAGCGGTGATGTCGGTGCGGATGCTGCCGATGGACCACGTGTTCAGCCGTTTCCCGCGACTGGTGCGCGACCTCGCCGCCAAGCTCGGCAAGGACGTGGATCTGGTCACCAGGGGTCATTCGACTGAACTGGACAAGAGCCTCACCGAACAGATCGTCGATCCGCTGACGCACCTGGTGCGCAACAGCCTCGACCACGGCATCGAGAATCCGGGCGACCGCGAGGCCGCCGGCAAGCCGCGCACGGGCACGCTCACGCTTTCCGCCGAACACCAGGGCGGCAACATCGTGATCGAGGTCGGCGACGACGGCGCCGGCTTGAATCGCGCGAAGATCCTCGCCAAGGCGCGCGAGTGCGGCATGAACGTCTCCGACGCAATGAGCGACGAGGACGTCTGGCAGTTGATCTTCGCGCCCGGCTTCTCGACCGCCGCGCAGGTCAGCGACGTGTCCGGACGCGGCGTTGGCATGGACGTGGTCAAGCGCAACATCGAAGGCATGGGCGGTCACGTGGAAGTCGCCTCGCGCGCGGGCCGCGGCACCACCACCCGCGTGGTGCTGCCGCTGACGCTCGCGATCCTCGACGGCATGTCCGTGCGGGTCGGCGGCGAAACCTACATCCTGCCGGTGAGCGCGGTGATCGAATCGCTGCAGCCGCGCGACCATGACCTTCATGGCACCGCCGGCGGCGATCGGCTGCTGAAGGTGCGCGAGGACTACCTGCCGATCGTGGCCGTGCACGAGGTGATGGGTGTGGCGGGCGCCTGCGTCGATGCCACCCGCGCGATCGCGGTGGTGGTGCAGGGCCGCGGCCGCCGTTTCGCGTTGCTGGTGGACGAATTGGTCGGCCAGCAGCAGGTGGTCGTGAAGAACCTCGAAACCAATTACCGCAAGGTACCCGGCATCTCGGCCGCGACCATCATGGGCGACGGCAGCGTGGCGTTGATCCTCGATGTCAACGACCTCTGCCAGCTCGCCGCCAGCCGGAAAGAAATGGGCGTGTTTGCCGATAACGCGTTTGTCGGCGACCGGTCCATGCATGCAGCACACAGGAGTTCGAACCATGAATCCCGCAGCATCCACTGAGGCCCGCGCGGGCGATGACGCCGGCAGCCGCCAGTTCCTCGTGTTCTCGCTGGGCGAGGAGGAATACGCGATCGATATCCTGAAGGTGCAGGAGATCCGCGACTACGACCACGTGACGCGCATCTCCAACGCGCCGGATTTCATCAAGGGCGTGGCCAACCTGCGCGGCGTGATCGTGCCGATCGTGGACCTGCGCATCAAGTTCCGGATGCAGAACGCCGCCTACGATACCAACACGGTCGTGATCGTGGTGAACATCGGCAAGCGCGTGGTCGGCACGGTGGTCGATCGCGTGTCCGACGTGATGACGCTGGCGGCCGAGCAGATCAAACCCGCGCCGGAATTCGGCGTGGGGCTGCCGCTCGCGTACATCCAGGGTCTGGGCGACCTCGGCGGCCGCATGCTGATCCTGGTGGACATCGAAAAACTCCTGACCAGCCGCGAGATGGCGCTGGTCGACGAAGCCGGCGAGAGCCGCGCGACCTAGCCGTGACCAGAAGCGAGCCGTGAACCACAGCCAAGCCGTCGCGCAGCCGGAACCTGCGCCGCGGATCGATCCTGGCGCCGAGGCGGGCCGTATTTCCCGCCAGCGCGTCGCCAACATCATCAAGGCCACACAGGGGGTGACGTACCGGTCCATGTCCGACGACGATGCGGGATCCCAGCTGTTGGCGCGCGACCTCGAGTTCGTGGATCGCGATTTCCATCGGATACGCGAGCTGATCTACCAGCGCGCGGGCATCGTGCTGGCCGATCACAAGCGTGACATGGTGTACAGCCGCGTCGGCCGGCGCGTGCGCCAGCATCGTCTGGTCCGGTTCACGGACTACCTGGCTGCGCTGGAAAGCGATCCGGCTTCGCGGGAATGGGAAGCTTTCACCAACACGCTGACCACCAACCTGACCTCATTCTTCCGCGAGGAACACCATTTCCCGCTGCTCGCGCGCCACGTGGCCGGCCGCAGGGGGGCCGTGCGCGTGTGGTGCGCCGCGGCCTCGACCGGGCAGGAGGCCTATTCGATCGCGATGCAGCTGGTGGAAACGCTGGGCGAGAACGCGGACCTCCACGTGTTCGCCACCGACATCGACACCCAGGCGCTGGAAGTCGCCGAGTGCGGCGTGTATCCGATGGCGCAGGTCGAGAAGCTCGATGAGAAGCGGCGCAAGCGGTTTTTCCAGAAGGGCGGCGGCCATCGCGAGGGCTACGCGCGGGTGCGCCCCGAGCTCGCGGCGCGCGTGACCTTCCAGCCGCTGAACCTGGTCGCCGGCCACTGGCCGGTGAGCGGCGTCTACGACGCGGTGTTCTGCCGCAACGTGATGATCTATTTCGATACGGAAACGCAGGCGAAGATCCTGAAGCGGTTCGTCCCGCACATGAAACCCGACGCGCTGCTGTTCGCCGGCCATTCGGAAAACTTCACCTACATCAGCGACCGCTTCAAGTTGCGCGGGCAGACCGTCTACACGCTCGGCTGAGGGCAGCGGCGATCCGCAGGGTCGACTGGATCACATTGCCGGCGCGCGCGTGCATGCCGGGCCCGATTCCAGCTAAAGCCCCGCGGCCCGGCCGCCGATAACTCCAGCGAGACGAGTGCTCGACACGCTGCTTCGACAGCCCGTCGCAGCGGACGGGAGATTCCTTTGGCCACGCACAAGATCAAGGTGCTTTGCGTCGATGATTCGGCGCTGATCCGCGGCTTGATGACGCAGATCATCAACGGGCACGAGGACATGGAAGTGGTGGCCGTGGCGCCCGACCCGCTGGTCGCGCGCGACCTGATCAAGCAGCACAACCCGGACGTGGTGACGCTGGACGTGGAAATGCCGCGGATGGACGGGCTGGATTTCCTGGAACGGCTGATGCGCCTGCGGCCGATGCCGGTGGTGATGGTGTCGTCGCTGACGCGCGCGGGTTCGGAAGTGACGCTGCGCGCGCTGGAACTGGGCGCGGTGGATTTCGTCGCCAAGCCCGAGATGGGCATCCGCGGCGGGATGCTGGATTACGGCGACGTGATCGCGCAGAAGATCCGTGCCGCGGCGGCTTCGCGTCCACGGCGGCAGCAGGCCCGCGAGCCGCGCCCGCTGCTGCGCGCACCGCTGGTGTCCAGCGAAAAGCTGGTGATCCTGGGCGCGTCGACCGGCGGCCCGGAAGCGATCCGCGCGGTGCTGGAACCGCTGCCGCCGAACAGCCCGGCGTTCCTGGTCGCCCAGCACATGCCGGCCGGTTTCACCCAGTCGTTCGCGCAGCGCCTCGATCGCCTCTGCCGTGTCACGGTGAAGGAAGCCGAACACGGCGAACGCGTGCTGACCGGACACATCTACATCGCGCCGGGCGATCGCCACCTGAAGCTGGCGCGCAGCGGCACCAACTACGTGGTGGCCCTGGATGAGGGCGCGCCGGTCAACCGCCACAAGCCGTCGGTGGACGTGCTGTTCCATTCGGCGGCGGAACAAGCCGGCCGCAACGCGATCGGCGTGCTGCTGACCGGCATGGGCAAGGATGGCGCGCTCGGCCTGCACGCGATGCGGGAAGCCGGTGCCACGACGCTGGCGCAGGACGAAGCGACGTCGCTGGTGTTCGGGATGCCCCGCGAAGCGATCGCGCTGGGCGGCGCCAGCGAAGTGCTGGGACTTGAAGACGTCGCCCCGAGGCTGATGGCGCTGGCCGCGGCTTCGGGGCGTGCACAGCGGGTGTAGGCAAGGGCGGCGCCGGCAGGCGCGCGGCTTCGGAAGAACGGTTTCACGGAAACGGGACAGGCATGAAAGTAGTGCACAACATCAGGATCAATACGGGCATGGTGGCGATGCTGGCGATTTTCGCCGTTGTGATCGCCACCACCATCGGGCTGCGCATGGTCGCGGCCCAGCGCATGAACGGCTATTTGCAAATTATCGAGCGGGTCAACATCGACCAGCTCAACGTGGTGAACGAGATCAACAACGAACAGAGCTTCATGCGGTCGCTCGTGCAAGGCCAACTCGATGACGTGCTGGCACACCGGCAGCCAGACCCAACCGAGATGGCCGGCATCGCCAGGACGCTGGACCACATGGATGCGCTGCTGGCGAAGTTCGAATCGGCGGCCAGGAGCCCCCAGGAACAGGAGCTCGGGAAGAACGTGGCGGCTGGCGCGGCGGGCTTGATCGAGACGATCCGCGGCCAGAAGGAAGCGCTCGAAAAAGGCAACGTGGAGGCGTTCAATGCGCTCAACGACCAGATCGTGGCGCCTGCCCGCCAGCTCCACGACGGCCTCGCTGCGTTCGCAAACTATGCCAACGCGCGCAACGCCGGGATCATCGCCGATTTCGAGCACACCGACCGCTTGTTCAACTGGGTGTATGCCGCGCTGAGCGTGGTGACGCTGGTGCTGCTCGCGGCGGTTTACCTGGGCCTGCGTCGGCTGGTGGTGATCCCTCTGACCGGCGCGGTCCGGCGGCTGGACGCGATCGCGCGCGCCGATCTTTCCGAATACATCGGCGTGCATGGCGACAACGAAATCAGCCGGCTGTTCGCCGCGATGCGCCGCATGCAGCTGAGCCTTGGCAAGATCGTGGGCGAGGCGCGCGGCAGCAGCAACTCGATCCATGTCGGGTCCACGGAAATCTCGCGCGGCAACACCAAACTGTCCGCGCGTACCGAGGAGCAGGCCGCCTCGCTGGAAGAAACCGCGACCAGCATGGAACAGATCACCGCCACGGTGAAGCAGAACGCCGACAACGCGCGCCAGGCCAGCAGCCTCGCCAACGATGCGTCGGACACGGCCAGCCACGGCGGCGAAGTGATGGACAGGGTGACCGCGACCATGCGCGGCATTTCCGAGAGCTCGAAGAAGGTCGCGGAAATCACCGGGATGATCGATTCGATCGCGTTCCAGACCAACATCCTCGCGCTGAACGCCTCGGTGGAAGCCGCGCGCGCCGGTGAGCAAGGTCGCGGTTTCGCGGTGGTCGCGGGCGAGGTGCGCAACCTCGCCGGGCGCAGCGCCGAGGCCGCGCGCGAGATCAAGCAGTTGATCGAAGGCTCGACCCGGCAGGTGGCGGAAGGTTCGACGCTGGTGGGACAGGCCGGCAACACGATGCGCGAAGTGGTGGCCGCGGTGAAGCGCGTCACCGACATCATGGACGAAATCTCGGCGGCCTCGCAGGAACAGTCGAGCGGCATCGAGCAGATCAACCAGGCCGTCAGCCAGATGGACGAAGTGACCCAGCAGAACGCCGCGCTGGTCGAGCAGATCACCGCCGCGGCCGCGTCGCTGGAGGAGCAGGCGCGCCGGCTGGAGACCTCGGTAGCGGTGTTCCGCCTGCCGGGCCCGGCACAGCAGGAGGCGCTGTCGCACGAAGCCGTTGCGGCAAAACCCGCCGCGGCGTCGTCGATCAAGGACGTCTCGACGATGACGCAGCGGATCAAGCGGCTCGCCACGCAGCCGCAGCCCAGGCCGCATCGTGGAACCAGGTCCCCTCGTCCGCAGGCGATCGCCGCCGAGGACGGTTGGGAAGAATTCTGATCACCCGCCCGGACCGCCGCGTGGCGTGCCGGACCCGTTGCAATCGCGAGAGCAAGCCATGATCGACAAAAGCATGAACGTCCTGGTAGTGGACGATTTCCCCACGATGCGACGCATCGTCCGCAGCCTGCTCAAGGAGCTGGGCTTCAACAACGTGGACGAAGCGGAGGATGGGCAGGACGCGCTGGGCAAGCTGAAGGATGGCGCCTTCCAGTTCGTGATCTCGGACTGGAACATGCCGAACGTCGACGGCCTGGACATGCTCAAGCGCATCCGCGCCGACGGCAAGCTCGGCTCGACGCCGGTGCTGATGATCACCGCCGAGGCGAAGAAGGACAACATCATCGCCGCGGCGAAAGCCGGCGCCAACGGCTACATCGTCAAGCCGTTCACCGCCGCCACGCTGGAAGAAAAAATCGGGAAGATCTTCGAGAAGCTGGGGCGATGACCCGCGCGTCCAACAGGGGAACGATCATGCAAGGCAACGCTCAAGTGGTACAGATGGCGGGGTCCGGCGACGACGATCTGGTGCGGCGCATTGGGCATCTCACGCGCACGCTGCGGCAGAGCATGCGCGAGCTCGGCCTCAACAAGGAAATCGAGAAGGCCGCGGCCGCGATTCCCGATGCCCGCGACAGGCTCAATTACGTGGCGCGGATGACCGAGCAGGCGGCCGAGCGCTCGTTGAACGCGATCGACCGCGCGCAGCCGCTGCAGGAACAGCTCGGCCGCGACGCCGAGGCGCTGGACGCGAAATGGCAGGCATGGTTCGACAATCCGGTGGAGCTGGACGACGCGCGCGACCTGGTCAGGCTCACCCGCGGTTATCTCCAGAGCGTGCCGGCGGTGACGCGCAGGATCAATGCGGAACTGCTGGAAATCACGCTGGCCCAGGATTTCCAGGACCTCACCGGCCAGGTCATCAAGAAGATGATGGACGTGATCCACGAGGTCGAGAAGCAGTTGCTGCAGGTGCTGCTGGACAGTGTGCCCGAAGGCCGCGAACGCGAGGAGATGCAGCACCGGCTGGAGGGACGCTGGCATCCTGGCGTGGTCGAGGACGGCGCGCTTACCAACGGGCCGCAGATCGACAGCGAAGCCGACGGGGTGGTCAGCAGCCAGAACCAGGTCGATGCCTTGCTCGACGAACTGGGTTTCTGAACGGGCGCGCGCACTAAAGCTCGGGCGCCAAGGGCCGATATTCCGGAATAGAAGGACTTGATGCGGCTTTTTCCGCGGCTGGTCCGATGGGCAATGCGGCAACAATGCATGCCGCTGACAAGGGCACGCGGGACGGCAAGTCCCGACGGGCAACCTGCAGAAGTGTGTTGAAGGAGTTCGCCGGTATGACGTCGATCACAGCGCTTGGGGTGGGCTCGGGTCTCGATCTGAACGGCCTGCTGGACCAGCTCCAGCAGGGCGAAAACCAGAAACTGACGCCGATCACCAACCAGAAGACCAGCTACCAGGCGAAGATTTCCGCGTTCGGCAGCCTGAAGAGCGCGCTGTCCACCCTGCAGGACGCGGCGCAGGCGCTGGCCGATCCGGCCGCGTTCCAGGCGGTGAAAAACACCTTGTCCGGCGCCTCGGTGACGGCCACCACCACCAGCGACACGCCGCCCGGCGACTACCAGATCCACGTGACCCAGCGCGCGCAGGCATCCAGCGTCGCGACCCTGGGCGTCGCGGACAGCAAGACCAATCTCGGCGCCGGCACGGTCACCTTTACGCTGGCCAACGGCAACACGATGAGCGTCAACATCAGCGCGGGCAGCAGCAGTCTCGAAGCGGTGCGCGACGCGATCAACGCCCAGAACGGCAGCGTGCGCGCGTCGCTGATCAATGACGGCAGCGGCCAGCCTTACCGGCTGGTGCTGCAGGCGGCCGACACCGGCGCCGCGGCTTCGGTCAGCAATATCCAGATCAGCGGCACGCTCGGCAGTGCGCTGCAACTGGATGCGAGTACCCAGCAGGCCGGCCAGGACGCCAACCTGACCATCAACGGCATCGCGATCCAGAGCGCGGGCAATACCATCGAGGGAGCGATCCAGGGCGTTACCCTGAACGTGACCGCGACCGGCGATTCGACCCTGCAGGTCACGCGCGACAGCGACGCGATCGTCGGCAGCGTGCACAAATTCGTCGATGCCTACAACAGTCTGGTGAAGACGCTGGGTGGCCTGACCAGCTACGACGCCACCACCCAGACCGCGGGCGTCCTGCTCGGCGACAGCACCGTGCGCTCGGTGCAGTCGCAGTTGCGCAGCGTGCTGGGCGGCGTGGTCGACAACGGCGGCGCCTTCAAGGTGCTGAGCGATGTCGGCGTGACGCTGCAGCTCGACGGCACGCTGCAGGTGGACGACACCAAGCTCGGCCAGGCCATCAACGACAACCTCGGCGCGCTGACGCAATTCTTCGCGGGCGGCACCTCGGCCGACGGCATCGCCGACCAGCTCGGCACCACGCTGGGCAACATGGTCAGCAGCACCGGCCTGATCGGCAGCGCCACCGACAGCCTCAACCAGAGCATCAGCCAGCTCAACGACCAGTACACCCGGACCCAGCAACAGATCGACGCCACGATGGCGATGTACAAGCAGCAGTTCACCCAGCTCGACGCGATGATCGCGCAGATGAATTCCACCAGCAGCTATCTCACGCAGCAATTCGATGCGATGAGCAAGATGACCACGAGCGGCAAGTGATGCAGACAGCACCGCGAGGAGTATTACCGATGAGTCCCAGGACCGGTGCCGGCGCGTACGCCAGCGTTGGGGTGGAGAGCAACGTCTTGACGGCGTCTCCCCACCAGTTGATCAACATGCTGTTCGACGGCGCGGGCGTGGCGATCCGGACGGCGGGCATGCACATGCAGGCCGGGCGCACCGCGGCCAAGGGCGAAGCCATTTCGCGCGCGCTCGACATCGTCAACAACGGCCTGCTGGCGGCCCTGGACGTGCAGCGCGGCGGCGAGCTGGCGCAGCGGCTCGCCTCGCTCTACGAATACATCGCGCGGCGCCTCCTGAGCGCCAACCTCCACAACGACAAGGCGGCCCTCGACGAAGCCGGGCAACTGCTCGAGGAAATCGGTTCCGCCTGGCGTGAAATCGGGCCACGGACGGGCTGGTCGCCGACATGATCGGGGAAGAAACCACCATGACGAACTGCGGACGCAAGATCATCGGCGTCTATCGCGAACTGGAAAGCATGGCGTCGCGGATGGTCGCGCTGGCCCGCCAGCAGGACTGGGAAGCCGTGATCTGCGAAGGCGCGGAATACGCGACCGCGGTGGCCGCGCTCGCCGACATGGAAAAGGATTGCGAACTGGACGAGCAGGAGCGCCTGGCCAAGTATCGGATGCTGGAACGCACCCTCGACTACGATCTGGAAATCCGCACGTGCCTCATGGAACATCGCGAGGAACTGTCCCGCCTGATGGCCTTGTCGCGCAAGGAGCGTGCCTTGTCGCGGTCCTATGGCGCAGTCGGGATCGCCGCATTGGGTAGCCCGCAGCTCAACGAGTAAAGGCCATCGTGAGTGGCATCACGCCGATCCTCGATACCTTGTTGCACCAGGTCCTGGGCCGGCGGGATACGCCGGCGGACCGGCCGCTGCCCGACAACCTGATTCCGCCGCCGCGTGCGGGCCTGCCGCCACAGGCCGCGCACAGCGACTCGCGCCTGGACCCGCGTCCGTTGCCCACGGCGCGCGCCATGATCGGCGGCGGCGACAGGGTGGGTGCCGAACCAGTTTCCCGCGCTGCCGTAGCCGCGACGCCCGAGCAGGGCCATGCCGTCACCACGCGGTTCAGCACGGCCGCACGCATCATCGCGGATGTCCTGGCGCGCTTTCCCGCGGCGCCCGCCGCGATCCGCGCGTCGCTGCCGCTGGTCACCACCGGTGAACGCACGCATGTCGCGCAGTTGGCGGCGCGGTTGCGCGACAGCATCGAATCGAGCGGACTGTTCTACGAGGCGCACCTGCTGCGCTGGCGCGGCGGCACGTTTCCGCTGACGCAACTGCTGTGTGAGCCGCAGATGCTCTGGAGCGGCCGCGCCGGCACGCCGCCGCAAGCCTCGCTTCCGCCGCCGCAGCAAGGCGCGGCGCCGGCGGCTTCTGCACCGCAGCCTCCGGATCCATCCGGTGCGATGCCGGCGAATGCGGCTGTCGCCGGCAACCCGCCTTCTCCGCCCGTCGCTTCGCCGGGGTATGGCGCGGACGGCAAGCCTGTGGCGAGTGCACGCGCCGAATCTCCCGCGCCGGGCGCTTCTTCCGGCCTCTCGTCATGGGCGCTCACGGGCAGCGACCAGGCGGTGCATCCCGCACTGGAAGGCGTGTTGCGGCATCAGCTCGAAATGCTGGCCGCGCCGGTGCTGCGCTGGGAAGGCGCGCCGTGGACGGGCGCCTTCATGGCGCTGACGCTGCAGCCGCCGCCGCATCCGCCGGAACAAGAGGAACAGTCGGGCTCGGAGCGGGGGCCCCGGGAAGGCCCCGAAGCGCCGTGGCAAACGCATTTGACCGTGCGCTTCGCCGGGCTCGGCGAGGTGGCGATCAATCTGCAGCTTGGTGCGCAAAGGCTCGCCCTGGACCTCCAGGCCGAAGCGGCCGTGGCCGACCGCATGGACGCGGCCAGCGGCATCCTGCGCGGGCGGATCGAGGCGCTGGGCTTCCAAAGCGTGGCCTTGCGGATCCATGCACGCGAAACATCGAGTGGGCCATGAGCGGGGAAACGCGCCGCCAAGCCGTCGCGCTGGCCGGTTCCGATGAGGGTCAGTCCGCGCGTGTGATCGCCAAGGGTTACGGCGATTTGGCCGAACAGGTGATCGCCGAGGCGCGCCGCCATGGCATCTACGTGCACGATTCCCCGGAACTGGTCGGCTTGCTGATGGGCCTCGATCTGGACCAGCGAGTTCCGGAAAAACTGTATGACGTGGTCGCGGAATTGCTGGCTTGGGTGGCGGAACTGGATGCGGCCGCCCGCACCTCCGTGCGATAGCCGGTCCGGCGAAGCGTCCGTTCCCCCGAATAGCCGTCCCAATCCCGCCTTTATCGCGGGATGGCGGCCGGACCCGCCGCCCGACAATGGCAGTCGAGAAACTGCCGTTCCCGCGCCACGTCCCGCATGTCCGAAGAAACCGACGACCAGGAAAAAACCGAACCGGCCACTGTCCGTCGCCTCGAAAAGGCGCGTGAGGAAGGGCAGGTTGCGCGTTCGCGCGAGCTCACGACTTTCCTGTTGCTGGGCGGCGGGCTGCTGGGCCTGTGGGCGATGGGTTCCCGGCTGTCCCGGCAGCTCGCGACGATGATGGAGCAGGCCTTGTTGTTCGACCGTAGCCAGGCTTTCGACCTGCACGTCACGTTGACGCGGGTGTTCGAACTCGGCTCGCACAGTTTGTATGCGATCGCGCCGTTGCTGCTCGGGCTGGTGGTGCTGGCGCTGGTTTCGCCGGTGCTGCTGGGCGGCTGGTCGATGTCGGCCAAGGCCATGGCGCCCAAGCTCTCGAAGCTCAATCCGATGCAGGGTTTCAAGCGGATGCTGTCCGCCCAGATGCTGACCGAACTCGGCAAGGCGATCGTGAAGTCATTGCTGATCGGCGGCGTCGCCGTGGCCTTCCTGATGCACCAGCGCGGCGCGCTGCTGGCCCTGATGGGCGAGCCGGTGACGCAGGCAATCCCGCACGCACTGGATCTCGCCGCCAGCGCCAGCGGGCTGATGGTGCTGGCGCTGATGGTGGTGGTGGGCATCGACGTGCCGTGGCAGTTGTTCAGCCACGCCAAGAAGCTGCGGATGACCAAGGAAGAAATCCGCCGCGAGAACAAGGAAACCGAAGGCGACCCGCACGTGAAGGGCCGCATCCGCTCGCAGCAGCAGGCGATGGCGCGCGGCCGCATGATGAGCAAGGTGCCGAGTGCGGACGTGATCGTCACCAACCCCACCCACTACGCGGTCGCGCTGCGCTACGACGAAAAGAAGATGGGCGCGCCGCGGGTGGTCGCGAAAGGCGCGGGCGAACTCGCCGCGCGCATCCGCGAAATCGGAAAGGAACACCGTGTGCCGCTGCTGGAGGCGCCGCCGCTGGCGCGCGCGCTGTACCGGCACGTGGACCTGGACCGCGAGATTCCCGGTCCGCTGTACAACGCCGTCGCCGAGGTGCTGGTGTGGGCCATGCGCCTGAAGCGCGCCCATGCGGACGGCGCCACGCCGCCGCCCGAACCCGTTGACCTGCCCGTGCCAGAAGGCATGGACGAGATCGAACCCGAGACAGGGGACAACGCATGAACGCCGCCGTGATGGGCCTGAACCGCAACTGGTTCAAGGACCCGCGCATGAAGATCCTGACCGGCCCGGTTTTCATCATGCTGGTGATGGCGATGCTGATCCTGCCATTGCCGCCGTTCGCGCTGGATTTCTTCTTCACCTTCAACATCGCGCTGTCGGTGATGGTGCTGCTGGTCAGCATGTTCACCCAGCGCACGCTGGAATTCGCGGCGTTCCCGTCGGTACTGCTGTTCACCACCTTGCTGCGGCTGTCGTTGAACGTCGCATCCACGCGCGTGGTACTGATGGAAGGCCACCATGGTGACGCCGCCGCGGGCAAGGTGATCGAAGCCTTCGGGCATTTCATCGTGGGCGGCAATTTCGCGGTCGGCCTGGTGGTGTTCCTGATCCTGGTGGTGATCAACTTCATGGTCATCACCAAGGGCGCGGGGCGCATCGCCGAAGTCGGCGCGCGCTTCATGCTGGACGCGATGCCCGGCAAGCAGATGGCGATCGACGCCGACCTCAATGCCGGCCTGATCAAGGAAGACGAGGCCCGTCGCCGTCGCGCGGAAGTCGCGACCGAAGCCGACTTCTATGGCTCGATGGACGGCGCCAGCAAATTCGTGCGCGGCGACGCGGTCGCCGGGCTCGTGATCATGGGCGTCAACATCATCGGCGGGCTGCTGGTCGGGATGCTGCAGCACGGGATGTCGTTCGCGGAAGCCGGTCACACCTACACGCTGCTCACGATCGGCGACGGCCTGGTCGCGCAGATTCCGGCGCTGGTGATTTCGACCGCAGCCGGCGTCACCGTGTCGCGCGTCAACACCAACCAGGACGTCGGCGAGCAGGTGGTCGACCAGTTGCTCTCCAAGCCGCGCGTGCTGTGGCTGGCTGCGGGCGTGCTGGGGCTGCTGGGCTTGGTGCCGGGGATGCCGAACGCGATTTTCCTGTTCTTCACCGTGTCGCTGGCTGGGCTGGCGTGGTTCCTGGCGCGTCGCGAAAGCCGCAAGACGGCCGAAGCGCAGATGCAGGAAAAGCCCGTGCCGGCGACGGAAGTGCCCGAGGCGAGCTGGGAAGACGTGCGCCTGATCGACGTGCTGGGCCTGGAAGTCGGACACCGCCTGATCCCGCTGGTGGACTACAACCAGCAAGGCGCATTGCTGGGCCGTATCAAGGGTGTGCGCAAGAAGTTCGCGCAGGAGATGGGTTTCCTGCCGCCGGTGGTGCACATCCGCGACAACCTCGAGATCAGCCCCAACCGCTACGTGGTGAGCCTGAAAGGCGCGCGCGTCGGCGGCGGCGAGGCCTATCCCGGCAAATGGCTGGCGATCGATCCGGGCCAGGTGACGGGCGAGCTGGAAGGCGCGATGACGACCGATCCGGCGTTCGGATTGCCGGCCAAGTGGATCGAAGCCGACAAGCGCGAGGAAGCGCAGATCCTCGGCTACACGGTGGTCGATGCGAGCACCGTGGTCGCGACGCATCTCAATCACCTGCTGCACCTGCACGCCGGCGAAATGCTGGGCCGCCAAGAAGTGCAGCAGTTGCTCGACAAGGTCGGCGCGGAACACAAGGCGCTGGTCGAAGACGTGGTGCCCAAGACGGTTTCGCTGGCGGTGCTGCAGAAGCTGCTGCAGAACCTGCTGGATGAAGCGGTTTCCATCCGCGACATGCGCACCATCCTCGACACGCTGGCCGCGCAGGGCGGCGGCGAACAAAACAATCCGGCGGAACTCACCGCGCGGGTGCGGGTCGCGCTCGGCCGCGCGATCACCGACCAGTGGTTCGGGACCGAACGCGAGCTGCACGTGATCGGGCTGGACGGGCAACTGGAACAGGTGCTGGACCAGGCGATCCATGGCGGCGGTGCGATGGAACCCGGACTCGCCGACACGCTGATGCAGGAAACCGCCAAGGCGCTGGCGCGCCAGGAAGCGGCCGGCGAGCCACCGGTGCTGGTGGTGGCGCCGCCGCTGCGGGCGCTGCTGGCGCGATTCCTGCGCCGGCGCCTGACGCAACTCGCGGTGCTGTCGCAGGCGGAAATTCCCGACGACCGGGGCTTGCGCGTCACCACGCTCGTCGGTGCGACGCATTGAGCATGCGCCGCACGCCCCTGCGCCGCTGCGTCCGATGCGCCGGGCCGTGCGCGATCGCGCTGTGGTGGTGCACGGCATCGGCCGCGAACGGAAGCTGGAGCGCCACGCTGCGCGGCCCGCGCGTCGCGGGTCCGGATCGCAGCTATGCCGGCGCGCCATTCACGCCGCCGGCGATCGCGACCGATGCACGCGTGCGTCGCGTGCATTGGCGCTACGCGCTGCCGCCGGGTCGGGAACTGGCCGCCGAGTTGTGCGCGAACCGGGATTGCGTGCCGGTGACGGGAACCCGCGGCAGCAGCGAGGCGCTGGCCGGCACAGACGCCGATGTGCCACTGGCATTCCGTTTCCGCCTGCCCGCCGGCGAGCGCAGGCCGGTGCAGGTGGGCGCCATCGAATTGTCGGTGGACTACCAATGAGTAAGCGACGCCGCCGATCACGCAAACAGCCGTCGACATTGGCGCCTAATCGAGGCATGCCGGGCTGCGCAGCTGGCCATAATGGACTGATGCAATCCATGTCCGGGCCGTTCCGCCGATCCTGATCCGACCGAGATGTATACCGCACAGGGCAAAATCGACCAGAACGAGCTGCTGAAGCAGCATTTGCCGGCAGTGCGCCGGCAGGCGCTGGCGCTGCAGGTGAAACTGCCGGCGGGCGTCGAGCTGGACGACCTGATCCAGGCCGGTACGCTGGGTCTGCTGGATGCGATGGGCCGTTTCGATCCGAAAGCCGGCGCCAGCTTCGCCACCTTCGCCAGCCAGCGCATCCGCGGCGCGATGATCGACGAATTGCGCAGCCGCGACTGGCTGCCGCGCAGCGTGCGCCGGCAGGCGCGCGCGATGGACGCCTGCGTCCACAAGCTGGAGCAGCGCTACGGCCGCCCGGCGGAGGAAAACGAAATCGCCACCGAGATGGGCATCAGCCTCGGCGAGTACCAGCAACTGCTTACCGACACCAACAGCGGTTATCTGCTGCCGTTCGAGGAAATAGTCGAAGAGCAGGGCGAACCGGAAGACGATTCCGATGGCCTGCAATCGCCCATGGCGCGGTTGCTCGGCGAGGAACATCGCGAACGGATCAAGGCCGCGATCGAGGCGTTGCCCGAGCGCGAGAAGCTGATGATCACGCTCTACTACCAGGAAGAACTCAACCTCAAGGAAATCGGCGCGGTGCTGGGCGTGTCCGAATCGCGGGTGTGCCAGCTGCACAGCCAGGCGATCTCGCGCATGCGCGCGCGGCTGGCCGATTGAGCGAAACCGGGCGTTGAAGCAGCGGTGGTTTCAATCCGTCACTCCGGGGCGGCACCGCAAGCCGGCGTGGGAACCCGGAATCTGCGCCTTGATCTGCGTAGCCAGGATGAAACGCAGTGGAATCCGGGGTCCCGGGTTGCGTCGCTTCGCGACTTCATCCTGGCTACGTTGCTGGGGCCGGCCAGTGTCGAGGCGCGAAAGCGCCCGCAGACCGGGTCTGCGGGCGCCGTTCGATGCAACGATTGCCGGAGCGTCAACGCATGCCGGTTGCGACGCGCGGCGCCACGTGGGCGGAAGCCGCGATCGCGGCGTCGGCCTTCCGGTTCGTGTGCTGATCGAGGCTGACCACCACTTCGTCCCGGTCGGCTGCATCGTGGGCCTTGGAGCGCGCCTTGCTGGTCTTGCCGGCGCGCGAAGGCGGACGACAGATCCCGCAGACGTAGTCCTTGCACGGCGTGTGGGCGTGCATCACGAAGTGCCCGTGGCAACTGGTGCATTCGGCCAGTTCCAGCAGGCCGCTCTCGAAGAAGCGCAGCAGCGTCCAGGCGCGGTTCAAGCCCAGCACCGGTTCGCTGTCGTCCAGCATTACCTGTTCGAGGTACAGCCGGTACGCCTTCACGAAGGCGTCGATGCGCTTGCAGCCCTGTTCGCGGGTGAGCCGCTGATAGATGCCGTAGAACAGCGAAGAGTGGATGTTGGGTCCCCAGGTGAGGAACCAGTCGGTCGAGAACGGCAACATGCCCTTGGGTGGCGAGATGCCGCGCACTTCCTTGTACAACCGCAACAGGCGGCCGCGGCTGAGGTCGGTTTCGGTTTCCAGTACTTGCAGGCGCGCGCCCAGTTCGATCAGGTTCACCGCGAGCTGCACCTGCTGCATCCTGGTGACCAGGCTCTTTTCGGAATTTTCCACGTTCCCGTCCTCCTCAGGCGTGGGCCGCGGCAACGCGGGCCATCAGCAGGGAGGCGTGGGTTTGCATCATCGCCGAATCGCGTTTCTCGCCCACGATCTTCTGCACCTGGTCTGCGTCGTCGAAACACAGGCGGAACAGGAACTGGTTGGTACGGGCCAGCCGGCTGAGTTGCTTGGTCGAGAGCGACATCAGCAGCCTGGCCATGTCGTCGTCGAGCTTGAGTCGGAACTGGGCGGCGGCGTAGTCTTCTTTCAGCAGGCGCTGCGCCAGCATCAGGTAAGTGAGATTGGTGTCCTGGATCTCTTCGAGCAGTTCTTCAATGTTCATGGTGTCCACAGCGGCGCCGAGCGCGGCGCCTCCTCCCCTGTTCTAGTTGATATGGGTGCCATACAGCCGGTTGGAACATTCAAGCGTTGCGTGATTCGATGTCGAGTCTGCGCCTCCTTTCGCGCGAATCGGTGTTGCGGTGCTCCTCGGGCACGCCAAGACCGAAGCACGCTTCGTACCAAAAAGAGGTTCCGGCAAGCAGATGTGACAGTCCGATTTGCAAACTGTCGACTGGTTCCCGCGAGAAGGTGGACTGCATACGTAGTCATTCGCCGGACGCCAACATGGCGCGCGAAAAACTTGACGCAGATCAGGCGCGCATCCGCACCTGAAACGGGGCCGCATCCGCCGCTGTCGCGCCGCGGCACGCCGGAAGTGGACATGACTTTCGGCATGTGTTGCTGCGCGGTGCGCGGAAAAAGCTCGAACACTTCGGCCTCGCGGAGGCCTGCGCATCCGAACGCACGGGCGGCAACACCTGGGCGCCGCGCGGCAATGCGATTCGGGAATACCGGATGGTGGCTAGGGGCGGAATCGAACCGCCGACCTCAGCATTATGAGTGCCGCGCTCTAACCGTCTGAGCTACCTAGCCGAACCCGGTGCGCCTGCTCGATGATCGGAGTTCGCGGGGGCAAAGGCCGATCGATGCGCCCAATGCCCCGGGCGTGGCGCAGCGAGCCGATCAGTCTAGCGAATGCCGGATGGCTGTCAAGCACGGCACGGCCCGTGGCTATACTTCGCGGTCCGCCACGCGAGTTGCCGCCACGACCACGCCACCGCCAAGTCCGACACGCATCCGGCGTTTCCATCTGGCGGAACCGCTGGTGATGTTCGCGACCGTGGTGCAGTGGCTGGTGCTGTCGATCTTCACCGGCGCGCTGGTCGGGGTCGGTTGCACGATCTTCCTGCGCGCGTTGTTCGCGACCGCGGGACGTGCGTACGCGGCGCCGCTATGGCTGCAGATGACCTTGCTGCCGCTGGGCGGCCTGGCCAATGGTTTGCTGCTGCACTACGGCTACAAGCTGCGCCGCAGCACCTTCAACGACAACGCGATCGTCGCCGTCAACGAGCAGCAGGGCAAGCTGCCGTTCCGCACGATGTGGATCAAGCCGGTGGCCGCGCTGATCACGCTGGGTTGCGGCGGTTCGGCCGGCAAGGAAGGCCCGTGTTCGCACATCGGCGCCAGTCTCGCCGCGACGGTCGGGCGCCTGCTGCACCTGAATCCGGAAATGCGCAAGCGCCTGTTGGCCTGCGGCGTCAGCGCGGGTTTTTCCAGCGTGTTCGGCACGCCGATCGCGGGCGCGATCTACGGCGTCGAGATGCTGGCGATCGGCCGCATCCGCCACGACTTCCTGTTTCCCGGCATCGTGGCCGGCGTCACCGCGTTCGAGGTGTCGCGCTGGCTGGGCGTACCGTACCCCGTGTACCACATCGCCTTCGTCGGCGACTTCACCGAACTGCTGTTCCTGAAAACGGTGGTGATCGGCATCCTGTGCGGCGCGGTGGCGTGGCTGTTCGTGGAGTTGCTGCACCAGTCGAAGAAGGCATTCGGCTGGTTGCGCGCACGTTACGCGTTGTGGCCGCCGCTGATGCCGGTGCTGGGCGGCGTGGTGCTGGCGCTGCTGATCCTCGCGATCCCGAACCAGTACCTCGGCTTGAGCCTGCCGTTGATGGATCGCGCCCTGCACGGTGATGCGATGCCGTACCTCGCCTTCTTCTGGAAAGCGCTGCTGGTCGCGATCACACTGGGTTCGGGGTTCTACGGCGGCATCGTCACCCCGCAGTTCGTGATCGGCGCGGTCACCGGCGGCGCGTTCGCGCACCTGCTGGGGTTGAAGGCGGCGCTGGGTGCGGCGGTCGGACTGGTGGCGGTGGTGGCGTCGGCGTCCAATGCGCCCATCGCGGCGATCCTGATGGGTGTGGAACTGTTTGGCGCGGATTCCACGCTGTACGTGGCCGGCGCATGCGTGGCCGCGTATCTGATCATCGGCCACCGCAGCGTGTACCCCGAGCAGCAGATCGCCTATTCGAAATCGGCCTGGATCTTCGCGCGCGCCGACCTGCCGGTCGGGCAGGAGAAAGTGCGCCTGTCCTACGGCTTGCTGCGCTGGTGGCGGATGCGGCGCAAGCGCGCAAAGGCATCGGGCAGGGGCGAATAGGCGACGCTCCCCGCTTCGTGCGTGCCAATGGTTCATGAACGCGCGAAGCGAGCCGCGCACCATCCATGCAGGGGCACGCAACCGTGGCGGTACACTCGGATCGCGAATGGCCCGGTACCTTGGGTGCCGAAGGATGTTCCGATGCGCAGGCGAAGAAGAGCCCTGTTGCCGCCGGGTGGCCACTGCAAGCGGCGCACCGCGCGCCAGATTGCCGCAGCACCCGCCGGATTCGATTATCCGGTCACGCAGATCGGCGTGGTTGGCAACGTCACCATGTATTGCGATCCGGAACTCGGTTCGCAAGGCACCGACCTCGCGCAACAGATGCTGGGCGCGGTGGGCGCGCCTTATCAGGACATGCAGACCTGGTTCGGCACCAATGGCGGCGCGGTCAGCGTCGTCGTTGCGCCCTTGAGTGGCAACAACGATGGCTCGGGCGGCGCCTATCACTACGGCTGCGATTTCACTTCGGGTGGCGTGCTGTATGTCGACGCGACTTTCGACAACACTTCCGTAAACCCGCTCGACCTCGAAGTCGGCCTGTACGTGGCCGAACTCAGCGAGGCCTTCATGGGCACGCAGGGCGGTGGTTGGGGCTGCGGCTACAGCAATGGCGAAGGGCTGTCGCGTTTCGCGGCCGAGCAGGAAACCCCGGCCGGCACCCTGGATGCGTTCGCGACCGGCCCGGCGTGGGCGCAGGCCGGCTTTCCCGACTGGGTGAGTACCACCGAAAACACCGACCAGGACGCGGTTTCCACCGGTTGCGCGATCGTCTACATCTACTGGATGGTTTCGCGGGGCTACGCGATCCCGCAGATCGTGCAGGCGGCCGGCGCGACGCTTGCGGCCAACTACCAGGCACTCACCGGCCAGACCACCGCTTACCAGGACCTGCTGGCGGCCGTGCAAAATGTCACGGTGACATCCGACGATCCGTTCGCGGGGTAACGATCGGATTGAGGTTTGGCGCGCTCGGCGGGATTCGAACCCACGACCCCTTCGGAGTGCATAACGGGACGCCACTCAAAATGACATCAAACGGCTGAAAGCCGCATCGTGTAACGGTTTGGCACGTGTTCTCGGCTGCACTCAGGAGGAATCGCGAGTCCATTTGGCGATGCCGAATTGAGCGAAATGCACACAGTTTGACCAGTGCCCAGCACGCCGCATTCAAGTTGGGCCCCTGCGTGTCCTGTTGCAGCACTGCTATTTTCCTGCAGGTGGGTCACGGCCGTGGCGTCGATGCGCAAGACGCCATAAACCCGAAGGCGCCGGAATGCGCGTAGCACGGAGGTCGAACTCGGAGGATTGCGCTTACAACTTCGAAACGTAATCGGCGAGCGCGTGCATGTCGGCTGCACCCAGATGGTGCGCTACGCCCTGCATCACCTTGTCGTTGCTGGTGCCGACCCGGCTGCCGGCCTGGTACGCCTGCAACTGCGTCAGCACGTATTGGGCGTTCTGTCCGGCCAGGACCGGGAAGGTCGACCACGCCGGTTGCGGCGCGGTGCTGGCGAGGTCCGGACGAGGCCCCCGCCCGTCGACGCCGTGGCAGCCTTGGCAAGGCGGCACGCCTTGCGCGGCATCGCCGTCGTGGAAAAGGACGTAACCGCGCGATGACGTTTCCTCTGCCTGCGCCACCGAATTGCCCGGTAGCGAGGCGAAATGCGCGGCGAGGTTGCGCATGTCCTGGTCCGTCAGCGCCTTAGCGAGCGGCTGCATCACCGGGTTGACGCGCGCGCCGTCCTTGAATGCGCGCAATTGCACGTACAAATAAGTTTCCGATTGTCCGGCGAGGTTCGGGAAGACGGGTGCGACGGCAATCCCGTTCGCGCCATGACATGCCGCGCAGGCGGTGGCCTTGGTTGCCCCGGCCGCCGCGTCGCCGTGTACCGGTGCCTGCTTGCGCAAATCGTCGAACGGCGCCGTTGCGGCTAGCGCCACACCGAGGGCCAGGATGGCGCAGCCGACGGAGGAAACGATTGCGGCGCGTGTCGTGAAGATCACGATGCTGTCCTCACAGTTTTACGTTGAGCATCAAGCCGACCAGGTTGACGCTGTAGTGCGGCTGCGGCCCGAGATCGGTGTAAACCTTGTGGTCGATCACCAGATTGTTCTGCAGTCCGAGGTAGTGCCAGTCGGCAAAGCTGCCGGTCTCGAAAACATCGAATACCCGCATCCCGAACATCCGCGAAAAAACGATGTCGACACCGAGCTGCAGCGTGTTGATGTGGTAATGGTTGTCGGGGAAACCGTCACCGACGGTGCCGACGAAGGGTTGCTGGGTGGTGGATAGCGCGCCGGGTGAAGCATACGCAAAGTCGATCCTGCCCAGTGCGTAGGTGTAGGTGTAATCCAGGTCGGCCCGCACTCGTCCGAAATCGCGGCGGAGCGTGAGGCCCGCGTTGTAGTCGCGCTCGTGGTCCGCGCCCTGCCACTGGTTGGCGAACGGGTAAAGCGGGCCGCCGAACGTCCGGTCGTCCCGGCCGGGCGCACCCGTGATGTTCTCGTCGTCGGCAACATTCGAGAGCCTCAGGCGCGAATCGTCGCGCCCGAGATTGGCGCTCAGGCTGGTCGTCGGCGAAGGTTGCCAGTCCCACGACAGCGAGAAGCCCTGGTTGCGCGTGGCCTGACGGCCGATCGCGGCGCCGTAGTTGTCGCGTGTCACATATACGACGCCCGATAGCGTCGCGGTGTCGCCGAGCGGGTAGATCAGCGTCGCGTGCAGCTTGTGTTCGATGCGATTGCTCAGATCGTACTTGCGCATCGCGTCGACGGTGAACGCGACGTTGCCGAGCGGCGGGGTCACAAAGCCGGGAAGCGCCGTCGAATAGAACGGTTCATAGGGGTCGAAGTTGTAGGGTCCGCCGTTGCGGTACGCGAATTCGTAGTCGAGACGCAGCGTGCCCTTGCCCACTGTGCGGTCCACCCATGCCAGCTTGACGCGCTGCTCGTTCACCAGCTTGCGTTCGCGGTATTTCGGCTGGTTGCGATCAAAGCTCCAGGTCAGATTCAGGGTATTGTTTTCGCTGGCGCGCCAATCGATGCCGGTTTCGAACGCGGTGTCGGTGTAGCCGAATGGAATCGCACGGACCTGGGTGGCGTACGACCAGTACAGCGGATTGCGGGGGTCGAAAATGCCGGCTTCGCCTGGCACGACACTACCCTGCGAGCCGTTCTCCGAGATGTAGCCGTACTGCCCGGTCAGCGGATTGAAAGCCAGATAGTTGGTCTTGTTGTCCTCGCGATACCAGCGCAGTCCCGCGTGCCAGCCGAATTTGGGGGTTGGGTGCAGCGCGACCTTCGCATCGAGCAGGCCGGTGTCGATGCGCGCGTTCGCGGTCTGTTGCGACAGCGCGGCGCTGGTGTTCCAGTTGGCGCAATTGAACGTGTAGTTGGCCGATGGCGAAATGAAGATGCCACCGGTGCCGGTGCAGGAAACCGGCGGCAACAGCTGATCGTTCTGCCGCATGGTGCCCCATGCTGCCGCCAGCGAGAACTGGCCATTCCATTTCAGACTGCGCGAGAGTTCCGCGCGCAGGTTGTGGTAGTCGTTGTCGGGTTCCAGAGAAAATTGGCCCTGGTAGATGTTGGCGACCTGCGGCACGCCTGCGACGTTCGTCAGCGCGAACGGGCTCTGATAATTCAACTGGTCCTTGTGGTCGCGGAAGAACGAGCCGGAGTAGTTCAACTGGAATTGCCAGACCGTGCCCGCGTTGCGCAGGCCCATGTTGACGTCGGTGGTGGTGAAGTCGATCGGGCGCACCGTTTCCAGGATGCCGCCGTTGTCGGGCAGCACGTAGTTGAAGAACATCGAGCCGCCCCACAGCCGATCGCCGGTGCGTTGCTCGTTGACGATCGAGACGTAGCCGATCCAGTCGCGGTAGAAGTTGTCTTCGAAACTGATGCCTTCGCGCCTGCGCGTGAGGCCGATCGTCTCCCGCGGCCGTGTGCTTTCCACGGCCGCAACCTGCGCGGGCGTGCTGCCGCCCGGCACCAGCGGCGCCGGTAGCGTCAGGTCGGTGCTGCCGACGCCATTCCACAAAGGATAGGCATTGGTGGTGACCTCGTGCGGGATGTCGCGCCAGAACGCTTCGACCTTGTAGCGGCCGTATTGCCCGGCGCGCAGGCGGTAATACTGGTCATCGCCGCCCAGCCTGCTACCGCGGAACTCGACGTACTGGCCGGTTTTCGGATTGTCCGCGTAAAGCGCGAACAGGCCCAGCGCCCAGCCGCTCTTCCAGCCTGCGTACTGGCGAAGGAATTCGGCGTTTCGGTCGCCGCCCAAATGCAGAAAACCGAGTTGCAGGAAACCCCAGTACACCCAATCGCTGTTCTTGTACAACGGCGAGCTTTTTTCATCAAGTTGCGGTGAGTAGGGATACAGCACGCCGCTGGGCGTGCGCATCATGCCAGCGTGCAGCCACGAGAACCCGCGCGGATCGGGCCATGAAAGTGGCGCCCAGCCGCTGGGATCGAGGGCATTGCCGTATTGGATGTCGCCCACGCGCGCGCTGTCACTGGAATCGGCAAGCGCCCGCGCGCCCGCGAGACACGCGGCGATGGCAAAGGCCAGTGATGCGACGAACATCTTGCGCATGGACTTCCGCGCTCCCTGCGCCGCGACAGCGCTACTTGTGAAACCTCGAACCGGACGGGTTGTTGGAACCGTGGATGTTGGTGTGGCAGGTCAGGCAGGCGCGGCCAATCAGGCGCTCGTCGGGTGCGGGCCCGGGCGGTAGCCCTGCCGTCGTCAGCAGGTCATTGGGGTGCAATGTCATCGTGTGGCATTGCTGGCACAGCATTGGCACCGGCAGTACCAGCAGCGCCTGCTGGTTGGAACCATGCGGGTCATGACAGGCCAGGCAGTTCTCGCGCACCGGCGCGTGTTCGAACAGGAATGGCCCGCGTTTTTCGGCGTGGCAGGTGTAGCAAGTCTCGTTGACCGTATCTGTCTTGATCAGGTCCGCGGTCAGGGTACCGTGCGGGTTGTGGCAGTCGACGCAGGACATCTGTCCTTCCGGCAGCGGCATGTGCGAACGCCGGTTGAACTTGTCACGGATGTCGCGGTGGCAGGTCGAGCACACCTGGTTGATGGCGTTGTCGGCCAGCACGCCCTCGGGCGACAGCCGCGCCATCGGGTTGTGACAATCGGTGCAGGAAAGTTCGTGCCGCTGGTGCACCGAACCGATCCAGTCCTGCCGCGCGCCACCCTTGTGGCAAGCGAGGCAGACCCCCGTCTGTGTATCGATTGGTGTTTTGGCGTCGCGGGTGAACGCTATGATCAACCCCTTTTTCGCCGGGCCCTTGGCGTGCGCGGAACCGGGACCATGGCATGTTTCACAGGTCTTGGCGCCCGTTCCGGCAACGCCGGCGCGGAATGCCTGCACGTGCAGCGAGTGCGAAGCGTGTACGTTTTCCAGCGAATGACACGACACGCACGTTTTGGCGCCGATCGCGACGGCGCCGGGCGCCATGGGATTTTTCGGAATACCGGCTGCGTCGAAAGACGTGGCCGGACCATCGCCGATGAAAAGGTATCCGTGCGGATGCGATGCCGCATCGGCATCCGTACGCATGTCCGTGCGCGGCAGCATCCGTTCGAAGTCCCGGGTGGTCAATGCATTTGCCGGGAACGCAGACGTGTGTGGATTGGCGCCGTCCGTGCTCGCCGCAGCCTGCGTGTCGTTTGCGGGCAGAAGGTGGCGGAAATCCCGCTCGGTCAGTGCGCTGGTGGAAGCGGAAGGATGGACAACCTGCGCAGCACCGTGTCGAGCGACCAACAGCGCTCCCGCGACGGCGAACAAGACGAGCAGCGCGATGGCCCCACGCAGAGCGCCAGTGCGCATCGCCCGTTCAGATGGAGAGGGCATCGTCGGGGCCATGTCCGGACCCGTGAAGGTTCCAGTCCACCCGTGCCACGGCGTCGTGCGGATGCAGGCTTTCCAGGTGTTCAACGCGTACTTGGAAGCCGGCAATGCCGTCGTCGGCGTCCAATACGCGCCGGATCCTGCGTACCGCATCTTCACAGAACATCGGATTTCTGCCATTGGCCAAGGCGAAGGCCTGCTCGTCCTCGCGCTTGACGGCGGTCTGCACCGCCGTCCCAAGCGAGCGTTCGATTCGGTCGAGGAGGTTGATCAGGTTCAGCGCCGCACCCCGAACGAAACGCACCCGCAGGCGCGCAACACTTCGCTGGGCGTGCGGCGTCGCGACCATGCCGCGCTCGCTGCCGAGCCAGGCAAACACGTCAGCATGACTCACGGGTCTTCCCGCGCGGAAATCCGTCGCGAACTGTTTCTGCACGAGTTGACGCGACAGCGCGGCGGAAGCGGGACAGGTCGAGGAGTAGACGATTTCGGTGCAGAGTGCCAAGCGGAAGGCATCGCCGGTCAGGGTCGCTTCGATCGAAACCGGGTAGGCCCGCCAGCCGTGATGGTTGCTGCGCAATGCCTTTCTGCGTACCAGATGCTGGAAGTGGATGCAGATGCGCGCGCGGTCGGACAGACCGCGGTGCGAGCGCTGGAAGGCTTGCAGCAGCGACTCCAACATGCCCGCGCCGATGGGTGCCGCGC
>JBQCCP010000220.1:0-4088 GCA_051962095.1 Rhodanobacteraceae bacterium | reverse complement strand
TGGAACAGGCCGGCATCCGCTACGAAACCGATATCGTGGACGAACTGCATCAAACGCAGTTGTTCCTGAGCGACCCTGCCGGTCTCGGCGTCGAGTTGACTTTCATGCAATCCGATTGACGCACCGGGGAATATTGTCATTCCGGGCTGCCCGCGCTCGGCGCGAGTGATGGCCCTGTCTTGTCGAGTCACGCGCTACCATCGATTCACCCATCGCGATGGAGTCGCCCATGGCCAACGAATCCGCCGCCAAGCTTGCGGTCCTGATCGATGCCGACAATGCGCAGCCGTCGCTGTTTCCGGCGTTGCTGGCGGAAATCGCCAAATACGGCACGGCGCACGTCAAGCGCGCCTACGGCGACTGGACCGACAATCATCTGAAAAGCTGGAAAGACGCGCTGCTGAAGCAGTCGATCCAGCCGATGCAGCAGTTCGGTTACACGCGCGGCAAGAACGCCACGGATTCCGCGCTGATCATCGACGCAATGGACCTGCTGTATTCCGGACGCTTCGACGGCTTCTGCATCGTCTCCAGCGACAGCGACTTCACGCGCCTGGCAGGGCGCCTGCGCGAATCCGGCTTGATCGTGTACGGCTTCGGCGAACGCAAGACGCCGGAACCGTTCGTTGCCGCGTGCGACAAGTTCGTGTACGTCGAGAACCTCTCCGGAAAGCCCGACGAGCCCACGCCCGAAAAACCCCGGACGGCAGCGCAGCTGAAGCAGGATTCCGCGCTGGTCAACCTTTTGCGCAACGCGGTGGAGGCGGCCTCGGACGACGAAGGCTGGGCCGGACTCGGGCCGGTGGGTTCCATCATCAGCAAGCAGCGTCCCGATTTCGACGCGCGCAGTTACGGCTACGGCAAGCTGAGTGACCTGATCGCCGCGACCACGCTGTTCGACATGGAGCGGCGCAGTGCCGGCGAAGGCCGCGCCAAGACCATCCACGTGCGCAATCGCGCGAAATCCGGCAAGGGCTGACCCGTGTGGACGGGTGGCCTGCGGGCATGCCTTCGATCCGCTGCTGCCGATCGGAGCCGGTTGGTGAACCCAGGCGCAAGGTGGCGAATCGACTGAATGCCGCTTGAACGAACACGGCGGCTCGTGGAATCGGCCGCGCGTTCGCCGGGTCATCCACCCCATCACCTTCCGAATCTGTCCGTTTTTTCGGTCCCAGAGGAGGACATGTCATGACCCGCTGTTCGCTGTCCGCTTCGTCATCCCGCCGTCTGCTCGCCGGTCTGGTGCTGGCCACGACGACCGCTGCCGCGGTTTGCTCGCCCGCCGCACAAGCCCGGCACCACGCCGGCAACGTTCTCATCGCCGACCAGTTCAACAACCGCGTGATCGAGGTCGACCCGATGACGCACAAGGTCGTCTGGCAATTCGGAAACGGTTCGGACATCCCCGGTCCGCACAGCATCGTCGGCACCAACGATGCCGAACGCTTCGGCCAGCTCACCCTGATTTCGGGGACCGGCACGCCGCCGGGTTTGCCGGGTTGCGCCAATGTAACCAACGGCTGTCCGGACAACCGCGTCGTGATCGTCGATCATCGCGGCAGGATCATTTGGCAGTACGGCCAGGCCGGCGTCGCCGGCTCGGGCAGCGACCAGTTGAATACCCCCGTGCAATCGCTGTTCCTGGTCGATTTCCCGGGCTTTCCCGGCCCGCACGTGCTGATCACCGACCAGGCCAACCAGCGCGTGATCCTGGTCAGCCTCGCGAAACGCATCGAATGGCAATACGGCACCACCGGCGTCAGCGGGTCCGGGCCGAATCAGCTGAACAATCCCAACAGCGCCGAAGTGCTGGACAATGGCGATGTGCTGATCGCGGACGAAAACAACAACCGCGTGATCGAGATTAGCCCCGGCGGGCGCCTGGTGCAGACATTCACCGCGCATGGCAGCGTGAGCGGCGCGGCCTTCGCGAGCCGGCTGCCGAACGGCGACACGCTGATTACCGACTCCAACAACAATCGCATCGTGGAAGTCGACAACGGCGACAACGTGGTCTGGCAATACTTCACCAACACCGGTCCCGGCAGCAATGCCGCGCCGCTGCCGACCCGGGCCGTGCGGCTGCGGGATGGCGATACGCTCATCAGCGATCAATTCAACGATCGCGTTTTCGAAATCACGCCGTCCGGCCAGATCGTGTTCCAGCAGGGCGCAATCAACACGCCCGGCAATGGTGCCAATCAGCTGAATGGACCTTATGACGCCAAGGAGATCGGCGATTTCACCGGGCTGACGCCGCCATTCGGCTTCCGCGAGCATCTCTGAGGATTGGTTCGCAGCCGGCCGGAACGCTGCCGCAGGCGTTCCGGCCACTCGCGGTTCCCGCATCCGGGCACCATGCTGGCACCGCGCCGTCCGCCGGTAACATCGGCGGCATGCGGGAAGCCCCGATCATCGAGATGGTTAGTGCCGCACTGGACGGATCGGCGGCCATGGCGTTGTGCGTCGCCTTCAGCGGCGGCCCCGATTCGACCGCGCTGCTGCACGCACTCGCGCAGTTGCCGGAAGCACGCGGGTGCGGGCTGCGCGCGCTGCACGTCGACCATGGCTTGTATGCCGACAGCGTGGAGTGGGTGAAACGCTGCGCGGATTTCTGTGAAACGCTCGACGTTCCGTTGACCGCGATTCGTGTGCAGGTGGACGACGCCCGCGGCGAAGGCGTCGAGGCCGCGGCGCGCCGCGCACGCTACGCCGCGTTCGCCGCCAACCTCGACAAAGGCGAATGGCTGGCGCTGGGCCACCATCGCGACGATCAGGTCGAAACCGTCCTGCTGAAACTGCTGCGCGGCGCGGGACCGGAAGGCCTGGGCGGGATGCGCGCATTGCGTCCGTTCGCACGCGGTTTTTTGTGGCGCCCCCTGCTCGAAACGCCGCGCGAGAGCTTGCGCAAGTATCTGGCGGACAACGCTTTGTCCCACATCGACGATCCCGCCAATGCCGATCCGCGCTTCGCCCGCAACGTGCTGCGGCGGGAGATCAGGCCGCGGATTTCCAGGCACTGGCCGCACGCGGAGGTGTCCATCCTGCACGCGGCGCAGCTTTGCCGAGCGGCCGCGGACTACATCGGCGCTGCCGCGCAAACCGCACTCGCGGGCTTGCGACGCGACGCGGACACCCTGGACGTCACAGGCTGGTTGGCCTTGCCCGAAGCGTTGCGCGCGCCGGTGCTGGATGCGTGGCTGCACGCGCGCGGCTTTTCCGCCCCACCCGATGCGTCGCGCGCCGAACTGGAGAAGCAGGCCGCGCATGCGTCGGAAGACAGCACCCCCGTGGTCGTGTGGCCCGGCGCCGAGGTCCGTATCTGGGACAGTCGGCTGCATGCGATGCCGCCGCTGGCGCAGGCGCCGCAAGGCTGGCAGCGGGAGTGGAACGGTGCGCCGCTCGTGCTGCCGCCAGATTGCGGCGAACTTCGGATCGAACCGGAAAGCCCTGGATCAACGGCTGCGGCCGGTACGCCGTTCGATCCGCCACTGATCGTCCGCTTTCGCCGCGGCGGTGAGCGGATCAAGCCCGCAGGCGATCTGCATACCCGCGAACTGCGCGACCTGTTCCAGCAGGCCCGTGTTCCGCCTTGGCTGCGCGTGCGCTGTCCGTTGGTTTACGAGAACGAGGAATTGATTGCGGTAGCCGACCTGTGGATCAGCGAACGTGGCAAGACCGTTTTCGATGCGTGCGGCGCGCGGCCGCGCTGGATTCGACCAGCTTGTCGTAGGTTGGGCTGATTCCGGGCTCGCCCGGAAGAAGCCCAACGCTGCGGCCACGTTGGGCTTCCGGCGATGAAGCTGGCGTCAACCCAACCCACACGCTGGTTTTGCTCGTCACCCCGCCCACGGATTGGCCGGAACCCCGCGCCATGTAGGGAAAGACACTGGATTCCGGCTTTCGCTGGAATGACGAGATTGACGTTTGAGCTGCCGCCAGAATTGGTAAATCGAAATGGCTCACGCGCTCAATCCGTGGTACTTCTCGCGCCCAATCCGTGGTACTTGCGGTCACTCACGATGATCCGCGCGCCACGCTGCCACGTGAGGTACGACCACGCCCAGTTCCACAACACGGCCAGCCGG
>JBQCCP010000219.1:0-3397 GCA_051962095.1 Rhodanobacteraceae bacterium | reverse complement strand
TCCACCAGATGTTGCCCTCGTTGTCGCGCACGCCGGAGCTACGATCGCCGTAGGGCTGGTCCTTCGGTTCGGAAATAGGCGTCGCACCCGCAGCCAACGCGCGCTGGTAGGCCGCGTCCACATCGGGGACATACACGTGTGTCGAGCAATGCACCGGATCGCGGCCGTCCGGCCGTTCGCCCATCATCACCACCGAATCGTCGATCCGCACTTCGGCGTGCTTGACCGTGCCGTCGGGCAACGCCTGCTTGTACAACTCGACGGCGTCGAAGGTCGTTTGCAGGAACGCCAGCATGCGTGCCACGTTCGAAACCAGCAGGTACGGCGAGACGGCATTGTGCGCGGCGGGCTTGTGCGAGCTCATGGCGATCCCCAGGCTGTGACCGGATCAATCACGGGCGCGGCATGCTATCAGTCCGTGCAGGGTCATCCGATAGCTTGAGCGCATAAAACCGCGTGCCCGGCAGATGCGCATCGTTGTACGGCGGGATTTCAGCGAAGCCCAATCGACAGTAAAGCGCTTGCGCCGCTGCCATGCTCGGCAAGGTGTCCAGGCGCAACTCGCGATATGCAGCGCGGCGTGCCGCGTCGATCACGGCCTGCACGAGATGGCGTCCAAGGCCGGATTTCCGCCAGGCGGGCCGCACGTACAGGCGCTTCATTTCGCCCATGCCCTCGTCGATCGGCCGCAAGCCGACGCAGCCCGCGACTGCGCCGCCGACACGCGCGATCAGCAGCGCGCCGCGCGGCGGCACGTAGGGATCCGGAAGCGCGGCGAGTTCAGCCGAGAATCCCTGGTATTCGAGATCCGTGCCGATGGCCTCGGCGTATTCGCGAAACAGGGCGCGAACGATCTCCACGTGTTGGGGCGCATCGGCTTGAAGCAACGCCACGTCGGACGATGGCGCAAAGGCAGCGTCCGGATCGGATGGCAAGTTCATCTTGCAGCGTGTTTCCTGGGCGCCCTCGGTTTCGGCGCGGGCATGGCCCGTTCTGTCGCCAGCAGCAGCTCGCGCAATCGATCCGGTTCGTCGAGCAATGCATCGGCGACGGGATAGGGCTTGGCGCAGGGATAGGGAGCGCGTTGCGGCAGGTCTGCCGTCAGACGGCGCGTCGCATCGACCGGTTTGACGAACAGGCTGTTGTCACACGCGAACGCGACCACCTTGCCATCGAGGTAGAGTGCGTACTCGCCGAACAACTTCTTGTGCGTCAAGCGATCTTGCAATCCCGCTTGATCGGCGACGTACTCGATGAAGGACAATTCGGTTGCCATGGGCGACCCGCTCACAACAGCCGGCTGAAGATGCGGATGCCGGCAAGGTATTCTCCGGCGATGGTGCCGAGATTGGTGAGCATGAAGACGAGCAGCGTGCGCGCGACGCGGTTGCGCCACCAGCCGGAGACGTGCAGCAGATCCTTGCGCAGCGACTGGAAATCGGCGACGCGCGGCTTGCGCAACCATGCCTCGACCATGCCCGAGAACACGCCGGAAGACAGCCCCGGCGGCCGCAGCGGTTTCAACGGACCCATCACCGCCGCGGTGAGCACGGACAGCGGATGCCCGCCGGCGACGGCGGCACCGATGCCGCTCAGCACGGCGGTGTAGATCACCCAGTCGCGCAGCGCGTGCCAGCCCATCGCCGCGTTGCGCCAGAACAAGTACCCGATTGCGGCGAAGATGGCCAGCATCACGCAGATCGCGAAATACTTCGGCCACTTCGGCGCCGGCAGTTTCGCGGCGAGCGGTTCGATCAGCGCGCGCGGCGGTTCGGTTTGCGCGCCGAGTTCGCGCTCGATGCCGGCCATGTGGCCGGCGCCGATGACCACCAGCACGCGTTTCACGGCCGGCGCCGTCGAGGATTCCTCGCGCAGCCGTGCCGCCATGAAACGGTCGCGCTCGCCGATCAGGGCCTCGTACAACGGTTTCGACTCGCGCGCGAATTCGCCGAAGGCGCCTTCCAGGATGTCGCCCTGTTTCAGTTTTTCGATCTCGGCTTCGTCGATCTCGTCGCTGGAAAACACGCTGGCGATCAGGCCGCCGATGATGCCCAGTCGGTCACGGAAACGCACGCCGCGATAGGCGTGGTTGAGGGTGGTGCCGATTTCGCGATCGACCAGCCACAGCGGCACGCCGCGCGCCTCGGCTTCGCGCATCGCGGCCTTCATTTCCGCGCCGGGTTCGATGCCGTATTGTTCGGCGATGCGCTGCTGGAACGATGACAGCGCGAGCGAGGCGAATACCATGCCCGCCTTGCCGGTGCGGATCACCTGGAACAGATCCATTTTCGCGAACGCTTCGGGATCACGAATGCCCCGCGCGCGCGATTCGCAAAGCTCCACGGCGACGGCGTCGAACGTCTCGCGTTCGACTAGGGCTTTCACGGCTTCCACGGAAGCGCGGGAAACGTGCGCGGTGCCCAGCAGCACGTGCTCCACGCCGTCGCGTTCGACGCGTGCGAGTGGCTGGTCTTGCAATGGATCGGAAGGAGCCGAGCTTGGGCGCGTGTTGAATGCAGGATCGTTCATCGGTGTTCCGTTCGCGTTGGGCGAAGCTCGCGCAGCGAGCGGAGTCGAAACGCCACCGTCCTTCGATTTCGGCCTTTTCGAGGCCTACGCTCGGGACGAGCGGCGCGTTGGGGACTGATCTTCAATCGCGGAAACGCTTGGTCAGGTCGCCGTAGGCGTCGATGCGGCGGTCGCGCAGGAATGGCCAGATGCGGCGGACGTTTTCGCTGCGCGACATGTCGATGTCGGCGATCAGCAATTCGCGCCCGTCGTCACCCGCTTGCGCGAGGATTTCGCCCTGCGGGCCGGCGACGAAACTGGAGCCCCAGAATTGCGCGCCGCGGCCGTCGTCGGGCGCCGGTTCGAAACCGACCCGGTTGCACGCGAGCAACGGCACGCCATTGGCGACCGCGTGGCCGCGCTGCACCGTGATCCAGGCGTTGCGCTGGCGGTCCTTCTCGTCCTGCGGGTCGGCCGGGTCCCAGCCGATCGCGGTGGGGTACAACAGCAGTTCCGCGCCGGCCAGCGCCATCAGGCGTGCGGCTTCCGGATACCACTGGTCCCAGCACACCAGCACGCCGAGTCTGGCGACCGATGTGTCGATGGGATGAAAACCCAGATCGCCCGGCGTGAAGTAGAACTTCTCGTAATACGCCGGATCATCGGGAATGTGCATCTTTCGGTACTTGCCCGCGATCTTTTCGGAGCGATCGAACACGACCGCGGTGTTGTGGTACAGACCGGCGGTGCGACGTTCGAACAACGAGGCCACGACCACCAGTTTCAATTCGGCGGCGAGCTTGCCGATCCGCGCCGTGGATGGGCCGGGAATCGTTTCGGCGCGATCGAATTCCGCCACCGCTTCGTGCTGGCAGAAGTACGGGCCGTT
>JBQCCP010000218.1:0-7098 GCA_051962095.1 Rhodanobacteraceae bacterium | reverse complement strand
ACCCAGGAACGCGCGCTGCGCACCCGCCGCCTCGGCACCTGGGCGGGCGCGCTGCCGCCGTTGACGCAGACCGAATCGCTGATGTTCAAGTTGATCGGCGCGGGTTTTGCGCTGCTGACGCTGACGCTGCTTTCGGGCGTGCTGTTCGTGCACAACCTGCACGCGCAGCACCAGGCGCACACGGCGATTCTGTCGCTGGTGGCGTGGATCATCTTCGGGGTGCTTCTGATCGGCCGCTGGCGCTGGGGCTGGCGCGGGCGTCGCGCGGTGAACCTGACGATCGCCGGCATGGTGATCCTGCTGCTGGCGTTCTTCGGCTCGAAGTTCGTGCTGGAAATGATCCTGCATCGGAACGGGATGTGACGTCCCGCCGTGTCATGCGGGCTCTCCGTACGCGTTGTTTCGTGATCCGGGGCATCAAAAAACATCGTCATTCCGGGGCTGCCCGCAGCATGCGGGCAGAACCCGGAACCCAGCGACTTTGCCTTTCAGCGCATCCCAAGAAAGTCACTGGATCCCGGCTTTCGCCGGGATGACGAGCAAAATCGGAGCTTCCTTGGCTGCGCGTGCAAGCGCCCCGCGGTTGTGCAAATATCCGCGACGTTTGCGGCATGACTTTTCCTGACGGAGTTCCCATGACCCGATCAATGGATTCCACGCCGGCGTGGAATGGAAACCTGTGGCAACGCGTCCGCGTCGCGATGCTCTTCGCGATCGCCTGCGCCGCATGGCTGATGGTCGGCACGGCGCACGCCGACGCCACCTTGAACCCGTCGTTGTTGCCCAGCATCCAGTCCGCGACCTTCGAAGTGGTCGCGGCGAAACCGAAGGACACGCTCACCTACGAAAAGCCGCTGCCGCTGGACCTGCTGCCGTACCAGGAACGCACCGACAAGTACTACTCCATCGGCACCGCGTTCGCGATCGGCCCCAACACCTACGTCACCGCCGCGCACGTGCTGATGGTCGGCTACCAGAGCCTGTGGGGACCGCCGGAATTGCGCGATGCATCGGGCAAGGTCTACGCGATCGACAAGATCGAGAAGTTCGCGCTGCGCCGCGATTTCGTGGTGTTCTCGCTGAAGGACCCGCCGAAGATCACGCCGCTCGCGGTCGACACCAAGCCGGCCTTGAACCAGGTCGTGTATTCGGTGGGCAACGCGCTCGGCACCGGCGTGGTGATCCGCAACGGACTGTACACGTCCGACACGCCTGAGGCGCAGGATGGCGAGTGGAAGTGGATTCGTTTCTCGGCTGCGGCCTCGCCCGGCAACAGCGGCGGGCCGCTGCTCGGCCAGAACGGCAAGGTGATCGGCGTGGTGCTGATGAAGTCACCGAACGAGAACCTCAACTATGCGCTGTCGATGCGCGATGTGCTGGACGCGCCCAAGGATCTCGCGCGCATGGACAAGCGCATGGCGTACCAGTTCGACGTGTTCGACTCCACGTTGAGCGGCACCTTCAAGGGCGATTTCAAGCTGCCGCTGTCGCTGTCCGATTTCTTCGCCGCGTACGCGAAGGCGTTCCATTCGTATCTGGATTCGCAGCTCAAGGCGCTGCTGGCGCAGCAATCGGCCAACCTGTTCCCGAACGGCGACGGTTCGTACCAGTTGCTGTACAGCGGGCCGACCATGGACGATTTCCCGCAACTCGTGACGCGCAACAGCGACGGCGTGTGGGGCACCGCGGGCCGTTCGACCATCAAGATCACCCTGCCTGCCAACGGTTACATCGCGGGCGGCGTGGCCGACCACAACATCCTGTTCCACCTGCGCAAGCCCGACAACATTCCCGGCGCGAGCTTCCACCACGATCCCAAGCGCGTGATGGACATGCTGCTGAAGACCGGCTTCCTGAAACGAGGGGTCGGCCCGGAACGCATCCAGGTGACCTCGCTGGGCAATCCCGAAACGAACGACGCGTGGACGGATCGCTGGGGCCGCCATTGGCAGGCCTGGACGTGGCCGGTGCCGTACGCGAACGGTTACATCAGCGTGTTCGCGCTGCCGACGCCGGATGGCTACGCGATGCTGATGCGGATCGAGCCCGCCACCTCGCGCCACGACACCGCGATCAACATGCAGGCGCTCACCGATTTCGTGAGCCTGCCCTTCGATGGCACGCTCGCGCAGTGGAAGGAGTTCCTGGCCGATCCGAAGCTGCTGCCAGACGCATTCAAGAACATCCGTGTCGCCTTCGACTACGGCAAGGATTTCCGCTACGACTCCCAGCGTCTCGCGTTTTCGTTCACCCCCGACCTGCAGAAGATCGAAGCCGGCAGCATGCTGACGCTGGGCTTCACCTTCTTTCCCGAGCGTGACGGCAAGGTGGTATGGGACGTGGGTCAGGTGTGGCTGGCCGAGGACAGCCACGATCGCCACTGGGTGAGCCTGCTGCGCAACCAGGCGCCGCCCGCCGACCTCGATGACAGCTACCAGAGTTTCTGGAAAAAGGTTTCGGGCCGGCAGCATCCCTACGACGGACTCGGCTACACCGACGGCGACACCAGCAAGATCAACGCGGTGGTTTCGCCGCCGGATGGCGGCGCAAAACGATCGGTGCTCTACACCGCGTACGTATACCAGCCCGGCACCCAGCCGCAGGCCGAGATGAAGCAAAAGCTCGATCTGCTGCTGAAGAACGTGAAGGTGAAGGAGCAGTAGGAGCGGGCCCCACCCTCGATCAGTTCCCGATCATGACGAGCGCGTAGGTTGGGCTGAGCGAACGCGAAGCCCAACATCCCGATTTCGCACCTTGCGTTGGGCTTCCCCCGGATCAAGTCCGGGGTCAGCCCAACATGCGAAGCTGCAGAGATGCGCCGCGTGATGCAAATCCGCGTAGCCCGTATGGAGGCGCGAAGCGCCGGAATCCGGGGCGCTCCTACGAAAGCAATTCCCTCGCCTTCGCGATCACGTTGTCGACAGTGAAGCCGTATTTTTCCAGCACCAGTTCGCCTGGTGCGGAGGCGCCGTAGCGGTTCACCCCTACGCCCGACCCGCGATCGCCGACCCAGCGTTCCCAGCCTTCGCGGCACCCGGCTTCCACGGCAAGGCGCGCATGCACGCCCGGCGGCAGCACCGAATCGCGATACGACTGATCCTGCTCCGCGAACAGTTCCCAGCTCGGCATGGACACCGCGCGCGCCTTGACGCCTTCGGCCTGCAGCTTTTCGACGGCCTGCGCGACCAGCCCGGTTTCGGCGCCGGTGCCGATCACGATCAGCTCCGGTTCGCCCTCGCAATCCAGCAACACGTACGCACCGCGACGCAAACCGTCGGCGCTGGCGAACTTGTTGCGATCGAGCGTCGGCACGTTCTGGCGCGACAGGATCAGCGCGGTCGGACGATCCCGGGTTTCGATCGCAACCTTCCACGCGACCGCGGTTTCGTTCGCGTCGCCCGGACGAATCACGTTGAGGTTCGGCACCGAACGCAGGCCCGCCAGTTGCTCGACCGGCTCGTGGGTGGGGCCGTCCTCGCCCACCGCGATCGAGTCATGCGTGAACACGTTGACGACATGCAGGCCCATGATCGCGGCGAGGCGCATCGGCGGGCGCATGTAATCGGAAAACACCATGAAGGTGGCGGTGTAGGGAATGAAGCCGCCGTGCGCGGCCAGACCGTTCGCGATCGAACCCATCGCGTGCTCGCGCACGCCGAAATGGAGATTCCTGCCGGCATAGCTCCAAGTCTCTTCTTCGCAACTCTGCTCGTCCGGCTCCTTGCCGGACGAGAACACGCCCAGGCCCTTCACCGCGGTGTGCGTGGACGGGTCGAGGTCGGCCGAACCGCCGCTGATCGCCGGCAGTTTCGGCGCGATCGCCGACAGCACCTTGCCGCCCGCGACGCGGGTCGCCAGGCCCTTGGCGTCGGCCGGGAACACCGGCACGTCGGCGTCCCACCCGGCCGGCAACTTGCCGTCGAGGGAACCTTGCAATTCCGCCGCAAGTTCCGGAAAAGCCTTGGCATATTTGTTCCAGCGACGCTTCCAGCCAGCCTCGGCGCCCTTGCCTTTTTTCTGCGCTTCGCGAAAATGCGCCAGCGCCTCGTCGGGCACGAAGAACGCTGGCTGATCGGGCCAGCCGAGCTTCTGCTTGGTCTTGATGACGTTGTCGGCGCCCAGCGGCGAACCATGGGCCTTGTAGCTGTCCTGCAGCGGCGAACCGAAGCCGATGTGGGTGCGCACCAGGATCATCGAGGGCTGATCCTTCTTGCCCTTGGCGCGCTTGATCGCCTTTTCGATCGCGTCGAGATCGTTGCCGTTCTCGACCGTCTGCACATGCCAGCCGTACGCCTTGAAGCG
Organism: Rhodanobacteraceae bacterium; assembly: GCA_051962095.1. Classification (GTDB taxonomy): domain Bacteria; phylum Pseudomonadota; class Gammaproteobacteria; order Xanthomonadales; family Rhodanobacteraceae; genus 66-474. The sequence continues at coordinate 2,796 of JBQCCP010000218.1, read as the reverse complement.
CGCGGCGCGGTTCTCGGTGAAGGTGATGTCGGTGCCGGCCGCCAGCGTCACGTAATTGTCGTCGTAGAGGCAGATCAGCTTGCCGAGCTTCAGATGCCCGGCAAGTGAGGCGGCTTCCGAGGTGACGCCTTCCATCAGGTCGCCGTCGCTGACGAGCGCGTAGGTGTGGTGATCGACCACCCTGTGCCCGTCGCGGTTGTAGCGCGCGGCGAGCTGCGCTTCCGCCATCGCCATGCCGACCGCGTTGGCCATGCCCTGCCCCAGCGGACCGGTGGTGACTTCCACCCCGACCGTGTGGCCACGTTCGGGATGACCCGGCGTGCGGCTGCCCCACTGGCGGAACTGCTTGATGTCGTCCAGCGACAGGTCGTAACCCGTGAGATAAAGCAGGCTGTACAGCAGCGCGGAACCGTGCCCGGCCGACAGCACGAAGCGGTCGCGATCAACCCAGTGCGGGTCGGCCGGATTGTGCTTCAGGAACTTGGTCCACAAGACATAGGCCATCGGCGCCGCGCCCAGCGGCAGGCCGGGATGGCCACTGTTGGCCTTCTGCACCATGTCCACCGAGAGGAAGCGGATGGCGTTCACGCAAGTCTGGTCGAGATCGGCTGCCACGGTGCAAACTCCGGATAGTGGAAAGCGGAATCCATTAGGATAACGGCCCGCCGCCCGACTGTCCGCAGGCTTGCGGCAAGTGTTTATGCACGCTACAATTTCCCGCTTTGTTTCCGCCAGAACGTCTGTCAGGAGTCCGCCGTGAAGGTGCTTTCTTCCCTCAAGTCCGCGAAACAGCGGCACCGCGACTGCAAGGTGGTGCGCCGGCGCGGCAAGGTGTTCGTGATTTGCAAGAGCAATCCGCGCTTCAAGGCTCGGCAAAGGTAATGAAAAGGCCGCCCCGGGCGGCCTTTTTCGTGATGCCCTTCGCTGGCGCGGCCGTTCCGGTTTTGCTAAAAAGGGCGCATCGGCGCCGCGCGCCTGGGGAAGCCATCGCCATGAACCGCATCGCTACCAGCTTGATCGCCGCATCCCTTGCTTTGGGCGCCGCCCCGCTGCTGCTCTCCACGCCTGCGTGGGCCGACACTCTGCAGACGCAGACGGTGCACTCGGTCCCGCTGCGGGTGAAGGTACAGCAGGAACAGCGGATGAACCTGCCCAAGCGCGGCATGACCATGGACCAGGTGAAGCGCGCATACGGCGCGCCGGAAAAAGTGCTGGCGACCCGCGGCGGCAGTTCCAAACAGCAACCGCCGATCCATCGCTGGGAATACCCGAAATACATCGTGTACTTCGAATACAGCCATGTGATCCACAGCGTGTTGCGGACGCCCGGCCCGCACAGCTTGTGAATGCGATCATCCCTGATCGCTGCTTCGATCAACGATCCGTCGGGTACATTCACCACGAGATCGCGACCACCAGAACGGGCATCCCTGCCCTGACTTTTCACAACAGCCGCACCGGAACAAAACTGGTTCCTCTTCGTCATCCCGGAATCGCGCAGCGACATCCGGGGCCCAGTGACTTTTCTCGCATTGAGGCAAGGCAACCGCACTGGATTCCCGCTTGCGCGGGAATGACGAATGAGAGGCCGACCCGGTCTTTCTAATTCGTCATGACCCAATCTCATTTGCGACTGCCAGCCGAATGGGAGCCGCAGTCCGCGGTGTTGCTGGCATGGCCGCACGCCGGCACCGACTGGGCCGAACGGCTCGACAGCATTGAAGAAACTTGCTCCGCGCTGGTCGCCGCGATCACGCGTTGCGAAACCGCCATCGTCTGTGTGCCCGTCGCCGAAATCGGCGCGCACGCCGCGGAATGCCTGCGCGCGGCCGGCGCGGATATCGAACGCGTGCGCTTCGTCGAGATCCCCTACGACGACACCTGGCTGCGCGACTCTGGTCCGATCACGTTGCGGGACAACGGCCGGTTCGTGATGGCCGATTTCCGCTTCACCGGTTGGGGCGGCAAGTTCGAGGCTTCGCAGGATGACGCACTGGTCGCGGGCTTGATCGATCGCGGCGTGTTCCGGCGCGACGCGCAGCATCAGCGCATCGATTGGGCCCTGGAGGGCGGCGCAATCGAATCCGACGGACACGGCACGATCCTCACCACGTGGAAGTGCCTGCAGCAGCGCCATTCCGACCAGTCACGCGAAAAGATCGAACTGACGCTGCGCAACGCGCTGTCCGCGCAACGGGTGCTGTGGCTGGATCACGGTTACCTGCAAGGCGACGACACCGACGCCCACGTCGACACCCTCGCCCGCTTCGCACCGGACGACGCGATCGTGTTCCAGGCCTGCAGCGACCCCGACGATCCGCATTACGAAGAACTGGACGCGATGCGCCGTGAGATCGAAGCGCTGCGCACTCTCGATGGCAAGGCGTACCGGTTGTTCGACCTGCCATGGCCGAAGCCGATCCTCGACGAAGGCCGCCGCCTCGCGGCGTCGTATGCGAATTACCTGATCGTCAACGGCGCGGTGCTGGTCCCCACCTACGGTGACGCCGTGGACGACGCGGCCGCGCAAACCATCGCGCTCGCGCATCCAGGCCGCAAAATCATCCAGATTCCCTGCCGTCCGCTGATCTGGCAGAACGGCAGCCTGCATTGCATGACGATGCAGCTTCCGGCCGGCGTGCTGACGTAGGCTCGTCGACGGATCCTCCTTCTCCCTTCGGGAGAGGAGAGCAAAGCGCGGCTTGCGCCGCTTACACTGTTGTCCATGACAAACGCAATCCTCAAAGTCGCCCTGCTGCAAGAACGCGATCGCGGCAGCGTCAACGCCAATCTCGA
>JBQCCP010000217.1:0-17006 GCA_051962095.1 Rhodanobacteraceae bacterium | reverse complement strand
GGTCGTTGCCGCGGGGCCTGCGGAAGCCCAACCCCGGAACTCGTTGCGCCAACGCCGTCGAATCACGGCCGCGCTTCTCGTGGAAACGAGCGGGTTCCCACATCGGAGTTTCAAATCATGCCCCAAGTCACCATGCGCCAGATGCTGGAAGCCGGCGTGCATTTCGGTCACCAGACGCGCTACTGGAATCCCAAGATGGCGCCGTACATCTTCGGCGCCCGCGGCAAGATCCACATCATCAACCTCGAAGCGACGGTGCCGAAGTTCACCGACGCGATGAATTACCTGTCCGGCTTGGCGCAGAAGCGCCGCACCGTGCTGTTCGTCGGCACCAAGCGCTCGGCGCGCGAAGCGATCGGCGAGGAAGCCGTGCGCTGCGGCATGCCTTACGTCAATGCCCGCTGGCTGGGCGGCATGCTGACCAACTTCCGCACCGTCAAGCAGTCGGTGGCGCGCCTGAAGGAACTGGAAGCCGCCGAAACCGATGGCACCTTCGACAAGCTGGTCAAGCACGAAGTGCTCAGCCTGCGCCGCGAGCGCGACAAGCTCGAGAAGTCGCTGGGCGGCATCAAGGACATGAAGAACCTGCCCGACGCGCTGTTCGTGATCGACATCGGCCACGAGAACATCGCCGTGCTGGAAGCCAAGAAGCTCGGCATTCCGGTGGTGGCGGTGGTCGACACCAACTACGACCCGTCGCTGGTGGAATACGCCATTCCCGGCAACGACGACGCGATCCGCGCGGTGCAGTTGTATGCGCGCGCCGCCGCCGACGCCGTGCTGGAAGGCAAGGCCGCGGCGCCGATCCAGGCCCGCAGCGACGACAGCGAGTTCGTCGAACTCGACGCCGAAGGCAACCCGGTCGTGTCGAAGGACGACGAGGGCCGCAGGCCATCCCGTCGCGCGCCCGCCAAGAAAGCGACGTCGCGCAGTCCGGCCCGGACCGAAGCTGCCGAAGCCAACGACGAGACGGAGTAAGCGCTGTCTGTTGTTTCCCTTCTCCCACCGGGAGAAGGGGCGCAAAGCGCCGCTTTTTCTTTTGCGCGAAGCGCCGGATGAGGGTTCGGTTCTCGCATTGAATCGATCAAGCAAGCACCCAATCTATTGCGCCTCCCGAACCCTCACCCCTGCCCCTCTCCCGACGGGAGAGGGGTTCAAGCCGCAGCGTTGCGGCGTTACCCGAACACGAAGAGGTAGCAACATGGAAATCACCGCCGCGATGGTCAAGGAACTGCGCGAGCGCTCCGGCGCAGGCATGATGGAGTGCAAGAAGGCACTCACCCAGAACAACGGCGACATCGACGCATCCGTCGAGTGGCTGCGCAAGCAGGGACTCGCCAAGGCCGACAAGAAGGCCGATCGCGTCGCCGCCGAGGGCCGCATCGTGCTCGCCCGGCACGACGGCAACGGCGTGCTGGTCGAAGTCAATTCCGAAACCGACTTCGTCGCCAAGGACGAGAATTTCCTGAAGTTCGCCGATGAAGTGGCGCAGGTCGCGCTGGCCACCGGCGCCAAGGATGCCGAGGCGCTGAAGACCGCCAAGCTCGGCGGCGGCACCGTCGAGGAGACCCGCCAGGCACTGGTCGCCAAGCTCGGCGAGAACGTGCAGGTGCGCCGCCTGGTCCGCACCGACGGCGCGCCCGTGCTCGGCGCCTACGTGCACGGCGGCCGCATCGGCGTGCTGGTCGCGCTGCAAGGCGGCGACACGGAACTCGCGCGTGGCGTCGCGATGCACATCGCGGCGATGAATCCGCAATACGTCGCGCCGGAGAACGTGCCGGCCGACTTCGTCGCCAAGGAGAAGGAAATCTCGCTGGCGCAGATGAGCGACAAGGACAAGCAGAAGCCCGCCGAGATCCAGGAAAAGATGATCGCTGGCAAGATCAGGAAGACGCTCAACGAAATCTCGCTGACCGGCCAGCCGTTCGTGCTGGACACCAACGTCAGCGTCGGCGACGCGCTGGCGAAGGCCAAGGCCAAGGTGCTGTCGTTCCACCGCATCGCGGTCGGCGAAGGCATCGAGAAGGTGGTCGAGGATTACGCCGCGGAAGTGATGAAGCAGGCGGGACTGGCTTGATTTGAACCGGACGATCGTGAACACGAAGAAGCCGCGGGCAATCGCGGCTTTTTTTGTGCCCGCAGAACTTTGGCAGGTTGGCTGATCCCGGACTTGCCCCGGGGAAGCCAAGCGGCTTCCACAAGCATTCATTGGGCTTCACTTTGTTCAGCCCAATCTACGCGCCGTTCCTTCGCGATCTTCAAGTTCGCGTCACCGCAAGTTTCTGCGCCCCCACTACCCGCCCCCATTCCCCAAGTACAATTCACGCGTTTGCCACCACGGAGTCCCTTGCATGGCCGCCACGCCGAAGTACAAGCGCATCCTGCTGAAACTTTCCGGCGAGGCATTGATGGGATCCGGAGACTACGGAATCGATCCGGAAGTGATCGGCCGGATGGCCGACGAAATCCTGGAAGCGCGCAAGGCCGGCGTCGAAGTCGGGGTTGTGATCGGGGGCGGCAACATCTTCCGCGGCGCGGGCCTCGCCGAAGCCGGCATGGACCGCGTCACCGGCGACCACATGGGCATGCTGGCCACGGTGATGAACGCGCTGGCGATGCAGGATGCGGTGGAAAAGCGCGGCGGTTTCGCGCGGGTGATGAGCGCGATCCAGATCCATGACGTGTGCGAGGATTTCATCCGCCGCCGCGCGATCCGGCACCTGGAAAAAGGCCGCATCGTGCTGTTCGCGGGCGGCACCGGCAACCCGTTCTTCACCACCGATTCCGCCGCCGCGCTGCGCGCCGTCGAGGTGAACGCCGACCTCCTGCTGAAGGCCACCAAGGTCGATGGCGTGTACAGCGCCGATCCCAAAAAGAAGAAGGACGCTCAGCGTTTCGAGCACGTCAGCTACGAGGAAGTGATCGCGCAAAACCTCAAGGTGATGGACACTGCCGCGATCGCGCTGTGCCGGGACCATGGCCTGCCGCTGCGCATCTATGACATGACACGTCCGGGCAATCTGATGCGCATCCTGAAGGGCGAATCCATCGGAACGCTGGTGTGCGATCGTCCGTGATCGCTGTTTCTCTGGATGCCTCAGTGACTGTGACGAGTCCAGTTCCGCAAGCACCCGAACGGTCACCCCTGGCCTGAATTCCAGCAACCGCTTCGTATCGGCACGTCGATCGGGTTGAGCAACGCGAATCCCAACGTCGCTTCTTCGCGCACCGCCACGTTGGGCTTCGCCAATGAAGCCGGCTCAACCCGACCTGCCTTTGCCCCATCGTCGGCCGCATCACCGGCCGAAGCGAGATCGTGCGGTTATACTTAGCGGTCAACAACAGCTTCCGGAGCCGTCATGCTCGACGACATCAAACGCGACAGCCAGACCCGGATGGGCAAGAGCGTCGAGGCGCTGCGCCACGAGCTGTCGCACCTGCGCACCGGCCGCGCCAGCACCGCGCTGGTGGAAAACATCAGGGTGAACTACTACGGTTCGGACGTGCCGATCAATCAGGTCGCCACCGTGGCCGTGTCCGACGCACGCTCGCTGACCATCACGCCGTACGAAAAGCAGATGGTCGGTGCGGTCGAAAAGGCGATCATGGCCTCCGACCTCGGCATCACGCCCACCACCGCGGGCACGGTGATCCGCCTCAACATGCCGCCGCTGACCGAGGAGCGCCGCAAGGAACTGGCCAAGCACGTCGGCCACGAAGGCGAAAACGCCAAGGTGGCGATCCGCAACATCCGCCGCGACGCGCTGCAACACATCAAGACGTTGCTGAAGGACAAGCGGATCAGCGAAGACGACGATCGGCGCGCCCAGGATGACATGCAGAAACTGACCGACCGCTTCATCAAGGAAGTCGACGCGGCCGTGCAGAACAAGGAACAGGAACTCCTGGCCATCTAGGAACCGCGCTACGATTGCGCGGCCCTCGAACCAGGGCGAGTCCTGCCTCGCCCGCGGGGGTCCCGGAAGGTTTCCGATCTCCGGGAACCATCGCGGCAGTTCTGGTAAGCACTGACGTACCGGTCCTGCTTCGCCTCTCCATGGGGAAAATACAAATGGCGAAGGAACGGGTGCCCACGATTTCCCACGATGTCGCGCGCGGCGGCAAGTCCACGCACGCCGAGCGCATTCCCCACCACATCGCGATCGTGATGGACGGCAACGGGCGCTGGGCGCACCGTCGCGCGCAGCCGCGCAGCTTCGGCCATCGCGCGGGGCAGAAGGCGGTGCGCGCTACCGTCGAGTACTGCCTGCGCCACGGCATCGACGTGCTCACGCTGTTCGCGTTCTCGTCGGAAAACTGGAAGCGGCCCGATGCCGAAGTCGGCGCGTTGATGGACCTGTTCCTGAAGGCGCTGGACAAGGAGGTCGACAAGCTGCACGAGAACCGGGTGCGGATACGTTTCGTGGGCGAGCTGTCGGCGTTTTCCGATGCGATCCGTACCCGCATGCATGCCGCCGCGCTGCGCACCGGCGCGAATGCGCGGCTGATCCTCAACGTGTGCGTCAACTACGGCGGTCGCTGGGACATCGCGCAGGCCGCGCGCCGCGCAGCGGAAGCGGCGCTGGCTGGCCAGCTGGACCCTGCTTGCATCGACGAGACCGCGCTGGCGCCGTTCTTCGCCCTCGCCGACGTGCCGCCGCCGGACCTCCTCATCCGCACCGGCGGCGAGCGCCGCATCAGCAATTTCCTGTTGTGGCAGCTCGCCTACACGGAACTGTATTTCACCGATACCCTTTGGCCCGATATGGACGCCACCGAACTCGACCGGGCCCTCGAAGACTACTCGCGCCGCGAGCGCCGCTTCGGCTGCGCGCCCGCACCCGTCCCCGCCGCCCGCGCGAGCTGATCGCCCCCGATGCTGAAACAGCGCGTCATCACCGCCCTCATCCTCGCGCCGCTGATCGTGGCGCTGATCTTCCTGACGAACGCTTCGGTGTTCGCGGCGCTGCTGGGCCTGATCTTCCTGCTCGGCATGTGGGAATGGACGCGGATGGCGGGCGTGCACGGTTATCCGTTGCGCGTCGCATCCCTGCTCGGCTACGCGATCCTGTTCGCGCTGCTGTGGCAGGTCTGCAAAACCTCGTGGTGGTGGCTGCCGGTACTGGCGGGATTGGCGTGGTGGCTGCAGGCGCTGTACTGGCTGGCGCATCACCGCTTCGGCGCCGGACGCACGCCCGCCCACGCGGCGCTGAAACTGGTGGCGGGCGCATTCGTGGTGGTGCCCGCCTGGTGCGCGGTCGTGGTGATGCACGGCGACATGGCCGAACCAAACACCGGACGCGGTCACTGGTGGGTGCTGTTCTTCGCCTGCATCGTGATGGCGGCCGACATCGGCGCATTCTCCGCGGGCCGGCGCTGGGGCCATACAAAACTGGCGCCCTTGATCAGCCCGGGCAAGACCCGCGAAGGCGTGTATGGCGCACTGGTGTGTTCCGGCATCGTGGGGCTGATCGGCGGCGCGCTGCTGAAGGTGCCGGCCGATCGCCTGCCGGCCATCGTCGTGCTGGCGCTGGTGACGGTGCTGTTCTCGATCGTGGGCGACCTGTTCGAAAGCCTGGTCAAGCGCCATGCGGGCGTCAAGGATTCCGGCGCGCTGTTTCCGGGCCACGGGGGCGTGTTCGACCGGATGGATTCCATCGTCGCGGCGCTGCCGATCTTCGTGCTGGGCAAATTCCTGCTGCGCCTGTGACGCGGAACTGACCGCCGCCGCCGCGGTCAATGTGCCGATGCCTTGCGCTAACCAGCCCGTCAGGCGGATTCACTATGATGTATCCCAGCGATCTCCGATAGCGACTGCATGAGCGATTTCCTGAACATCCTGGGTTCGGCGTGGTGGATGATCGTCACCCTGGGCATCCTGGTGACCTTCCACGAGTTCGGCCATTTCTGGGTCGCGCGCCGCTGCGGCGTCAGGGTGCTGCGCTTCTCGATCGGCTTCGGCAAGGCCATCAAGAGCTGGTACGGCAAGGATGGCACCGAATATTGCGTGGCCTGGATTCCGCTGGGCGGCTACGTGAAGATGCTGGACGCGCGCGAGGGCAACGTCGATCCCGCCGAGCGGTCGCGCGAATTCACTGGCAAGCCGATCTGGCAGCGCATCCTGATCGTGCTGGCGGGCCCCGGCTTCAACCTGATCTTCGCGGTGGCCGCATTCTGGGCGATGCTGGTGATCGGCAAGCCCGACTTCCAGCCGCTGATCGGCGACGTCAGCCATCTCGCGGCGCAAGCCGGCGTGCAGCGCGGCGACCGGGTGTTGAGCGTCGGCGGCCGGGCGATCTCCAACTGGACCGACCTCGGCCTCGCGCTCGCCAACGCGGCGCAGACGCGCCAGCCCACGCCGCTGAAGGTGCGCACGCCTGCGGGCGACGTGCTGACGCGCGTGCTGCACTTCGACAAACTGCCGGTGCATCCGAGCGACCAGACCATCGTCGAGCAGACCGGGATGATGCCGCTGCAACGCAGCCTGCCGCCGGTGGTCGGCAAGCTGGTGCCCGGCGGCGCGGCCGAAGCCGCCGGCCTGAAACCGGGCGACCGCGTCGTCAGCATCAATGGGACCGCGATCGGCGACTGGAACCAGTTGACCGACACCACCCGCAAGGACGCCGGTCCCGACCGCAAGCTCGCGCTGGTGGTGAAGCGCGAGGGCAAGCAACTATCGCTGGCGCTGCAGCCGCGCCTGACCAGCGAACCCGACGGCAGCAAGGTCTGGGCCATCGGCATCTACGCGAAGCCGGTGACGGCGGAATACGACACGGTATTGCGGCGCGGCCCGCTCGCGGCGGTGCCGGCGGCGGTCGAACAGATGTGGGATCTCACCGCCACCACCGTGAAAATGCTGGGTCACATGTTGACCGGTTCGGCTTCACTCTCCAACCTGTCCGGTCCGATTTCGATCGCGCAATACGCGCAGACCTCGGCCGAAATGGGGCCGGCGTGGTTCCTGTATTTCCTCGGCATCATTTCGCTCAGCCTCGGCATCATGAACCTGCTGCCGATCCCGATCCTGGACGGCGGGCACCTGCTCTATTACCTGATCGAACTGGTCAAGGGCAGTCCGCTGTCCGAACGCGCGATGGCGGCCGGCCAGTACATGGGCATGGCGCTGCTGGTGATGTTGATGGGCCTGGCGTTCTACAACGACATCCTGCGCGTACTTTCATGAGGAACCCCGCCCTGCCTTGCGCCACCCGCCATGGGCTTTCCTCGCGTGCCATTTGAGACGCGCCGCTTTCCCGTGCGCGGCCGCGCCTGTACGATGCGCGGTTTGCGTGACAAATCCTGAAATTCCGGAACCGACGATGAAGCGAGTCGCCGCACTGATCCTGTTCGCCGCCCTCTCCGCCCCCATGGCGGCGTACGCCTTCCAGCCCTTCACCGTCAGCGATATCCGCATCGAGGGCCTGCAGCGCATCGCGGCCGGCACGGTGCTCTCCTACCTGCCGATCGAGCCCGGCCAGACCATGACCGACGCCACCGCGCAGAAGGCCATCCAGGATCTGTTCAAGACCGGCTTCTTCAACAACGTCCAGCTCGAACGGCAAGGCAACATCCTGATCGTGAAGGTCAGCGAGCGCCCCTCCATCGCAAGCATCACGGTGCGCGGCAACAAGGACATCAAATCCGATCAGTTGCTGAAGGGTCTGAAGTCGGCGGGCCTGGCAGAAGGCCAGACCTTCGATCAATTGACCCTGGACCAGATGCGCCAGCAGTTGATCGCACAGTACAACGACCGCGGCAAGTACAACGTCACCGTCGACCCGCACGTCACCAACCTCGACCGCAACCGCGTCGCGATCGACATCGAGATCCACGAAGGCAAGGCGGCGACGATCCAGGAAATCAACATCGTCGGCAACCACGCCTTCACCGACGACCAGATCCGCAAGGACTGGGAATCGGGCACGCCCAACTGGACGTCGTGGTATTCCAGCAACGATCAGTATTCGCGCGAGAAGCTCTCGGGCGACCTGACCAAGCTCGCTTCGTATTACCTGGACCGCGGCTACGCCGATTTCAACATCAATTCGGCGCAGGTCACGATCAGCCCCGACAAGCGCGACATCTACATTTCTGCGGGCATCCACGAAGGCGAGATCTACAACATTTCCGAAATCCACCTGCTCGGCACCCTGATCCTGCCGGAGGACGCGCTGCGCAAGGTGCTGCGCATCCAGCCGGGTGAAGTATTCGATCGCCACAGCATCGAGCTGTCCTCGGATGCCATCACCGACGTGCTGTCGAACATCGGCTACGCCTTCGCCAAGGTGTCGCCGATTCCCAAGGTGGATGAAAAGACCCACACCGTCGACCTGACCTTCTACGTCGACCCGGGCCCGCGCGTGTACGTGCGCCGCATCAACTTCAAGGGCAACACCAACACCCAGGACCAGATCCTGCGCCGCGAAATGCGCCAGTACGAAGGCGCGTGGTATTCGCAGGCGGCGATCGACCGCTCCAAGGTGCGCCTGCAGCGCCTCGGGTTCTTCAAGGATGTCAACGTCGACACGGTCAAGGTGCCGGGCACGACCGACGAAGTGGACTTGAACGTCAAGGTCACCGAGGAATCCTCGGGCCAGTTCCAGTTCGGCGTCGGCTACTCGCAGGTATCGGGCATCATCCTGTCGACCTCGATCTCCAACAACAACTTCCTCGGCACCGGCAACCGCGTGTCGGCCACGTTCGAGAAGAGCCTGTTCCTCAAGCAGTACCAGGTGTCGTTCTTCGATCCGTACCTCACCGACAGCGGCATCGGCATCGGCTACAGCGCCAGCGTGCTGCAGTTGAACCAGGCCGAGCAGAACATCGCATCCTACCTTTCCGATACCGACTCGTTCTCGACCTACCTGAGCTTCCCGATCAGCGAGACCGACAGCATCAACGCCGGCATTGGCGTCAACAAGACCAAGCTGGAGCTGATTCCGGGCTACACACCGCAGGTGTTCTTCGATCAGGTCTACAAGATCGGACACTACACCATCCACAACACGCCGCTGACGCTTTCCTACGCGCACGACACGCTCAACCAGTTCTTCAAGCCGACCCGCGGCGGGCTGCAGCAGATCAGCGCGGAAATCGCGCTGCCGGGCGCGACGGTGCCGTACTACAAGCTGACCGCCTCGACCAGCGACTATTTCCCGTTGCCGTTCGGCTTCGTGGGCCACGTATCCGGCACCCTGGGTTATGGCAAGGCCTATTCCAAGGACATCACCGTCCAGTACGCCGACAGCCAGGGCGTGATCCGCACGATGTCGTTCCCGTTCTTCCAGAATTACTACGCCGGCGGCGTACGCGACGTGCGTGGTTTCCAGGACAACACGCTGGGTCCGCGCATCTGTTCGGGGCTGATCGACGCCAACGGGAAAGCGGACCTGACCGCGATTTCGGTGAACGGCACCTGCTCGGGCGGCAGCTACTACCGCCCGCAGCCGGTCGGAGGCGCCTTCAAGGTGCTGGGCAGCGGCGAACTCGTGCTGCCGTTCTTCAAGGACAACAACAAGGCGCGCATCTCTCTGTTCGCCGACGTCGGCAACGTGTTTTCCAGCTACGGCGACTTCAAGGCTTCGGACCTGCGTGCCTCGGTGGGCATCTCGCTGCAGTGGATCGCACCCGTCGGGCCGATCGTGATCAACCTTGCGCAGCCGGTCCGCGACAAGCCGGAAGACAAGCCGTTCGAGGAACGGCTGCAGTTCTACTTCGGCAGGACGTTCTAGCGCAGCACGATCGCACTTCGTGCGGTCGTGCTGTCTAAAACGAATAGGCGCATGCCCCCACAACCCAGATCAAACCGTTGCGGTGCAACGGTCTGATCGCCCCCTTGACTCAAGGGGGCTGAAAAGCCCGCAGACCGATACAATTCCCGCGGCTGCGCGCGATTTCCCGAAGCAGTACGCGTGCGACGTGAACAGAACTCTTCGATCGCAGGGGCGCATGCAACCTTCCACCGGCTATCGCATCGACGACCTCGCGCGGCGCTTCGGACTGGAAGCGCGCGGCGATGCGTCGTGCGTGATCCGCGGCGTGGCACCGCTGGCGCGCGCGGAAGGCGAACAACTCGCGTTTCTCGCCAATCCCCGCTATGCCTCGGATCTGACGCGCACGCGCGCGGGCGCGGTGGTGCTGCGCGCCGAACACGCTGATGCCAGCCCGGTACCGGTGCTGGTCGCGAAAGACCCTTACCTCGCCTATGCGCGCATCGCCGCGCTGTTCGAGGACGCGCCCGCCGCGGCACCCGGCGTCCACCCGAGCGCGGTCGTCGCGGGCGGCGCCCGGGTGGATCCCTCCGCGAGCATCGGACCGCATTGCGTGATCGAATGCGGCGCGGTCATCGAAGCCGGCGCAGCGCTGGGGCCGCAGTGCGTCGTCGGCCCCGATTGCACGGTCGGTGCGCAATCGCGGCTCGCCGCGCATGTAACGCTGGTCAAGCGCGTCACGCTCGGCAAACGCGTCCTGGTCCACCCGGGTGCGGTGCTGGGCGCGGACGGCTTCGGCCTCGCGCGCGGCGAAGGCGGCTGGGTGAAAGTGCCGCAACTCGGAGGCGTGCGCGTGGGCGACGACTGCGAAATCGGCGCCAACACCACGATCGACCGCGGCGCGCTGGAAGACACCGTGCTGGAAGAAGACGTGCGCCTCGACAACCTGATCCAGATCGCGCACAACGTCCGCATCGGCGCGCACAGCGCGCTCGCGGGTTGCGCGGCGGTGGCAGGCAGCGCCACGATCGGCCGCGATTGCCTGATTGGCGGCAGCGCGGGCGTACTGGGCCACCTCGAGGTTGCCGATGGCGTTACCATCACCGCGATGACGCTGGTGACCCATTCGATCCGCGAGGCCGGCGTGTATTCTTCCGGTGCACCGGTCGAGGAAAACCGCGCGTGGCGCCGCAACGCCGCGCGCATGCGGCAACTCGACGCGATGGCCCGCCGCATCGCCGCGCTCGAAAAACAACTCGAAGCATTGACCAAGGAACGCCATTGATGAACTTGCCTACCGCCCCCGTGAACCTGCCGGTCGACGCGGAACGGATCGCGGCCATCCTGCCGCACCGTTATCCGTTTCTGCTGGTCGACCGGGTCGTCGAACTCGAGCCGGGGCAAAGCATCGTCGCGATCAAGAACGTCACGATCAACGAGCCGTTCTTCGAGGGCCACTTCCCTGGCCACCCGGTGATGCCCGGCGTGCTGATCGTCGAGGCGCTCGCGCAGGCGTCGGGGCTCCTGATCGGTTTGTCCGGCACGATGACCGACAAGGACGACCGCATTTTCTATCTCGCCAAGGTGGACAACGCGCGGTTCCTTCGGCCCGTGGTGCCGGGCGACCAGTTGCGGCTGGAAGTGCAACTGAAGCGCCTGATCCGCGGCATGGGCATCTTCACCGCGTGCGCGCGGGTCGACGGCGCGGACGTCGCGACCTGCGAACTGATGTGCGCGGAAACCACCCGGTGAGCCAGGTTCGTCCAGGCATCCATCCGAGCGCGATCATCGACGCGGGCGCGAGGCTCGCCGACGACATCGCGGTCGGACCGCTGGCCGTGATCGGCGCGGAGGTCGAGATCGGCCCCGGCTGCCGGGTCGGCGCGCACGCGTTGATCCAGGGATCCACGCGGATCGGCAAGGACAACCACATCGGTGCGTACGCCTCGATCGGCGGCGATCCGCAGGACAAGAAATACCACGGCGAACGCAGCAGGCTGGAAATCGGCGACGGCAACACCTTCCACGAGTTCGTCACGATCAACCGCGGCACCGCCGAAGGCGGCGGCACCACGCGCATCGGCGACGACAACTGGATCATGGCCTACGTGCACGTCGCGCACGATTGCCGGATCGGCAGCCACACCATCTTCGCCAACAACGCCACGCTGGCGGGCCACGTCGAGGTGGGCGATTGGGTGGTGCTGGGCGGCTTCGCGGGCGTGCACCAGTTCTGCAAGATCGGCGCGCACGCGTTCGCCGCGATGTTCTCGGCGATCAACCGCGACGTGCCGCCCTTCATCTATGTCGCTGGTCAGTTCGCGGTGCCGCGCGGCGTGAATGCAGAGGGGCTGAAGCGGCGCGGCTTCGATGCGGCCCGCATCGCCGCGATCAAGCGCGCCTATCGCACCCTCTACATGTCGCACAAGACGCTGGAAGAAGCCCGCGCCGCGCTGACCGAGCAGGCCGATGCCAGTACCGACGTGCGTGCGTTCTGCGATTTCATCGACCGCAGCGAACGGTCGCTGGTGCGGTAATGTCCACGCAGCACGAACGGGGGGAAAGCCGCCGGACGGATCCGGCATCCGGGCCGTTGTTCGCGCTGGTCGCGGGCGAGGATTCCGGCGACCAGCTCGGCGCCGAACTGATCGAAGCGCTGCGCGCGCGCTTTCCGGACGCGCGTTTCATGGGCGTGGGCGGTCCGCGGATGCGTGCGGCCGGTTTCGACACCTGGCACGACATCGCCGCACTGTCGGTAATGGGCATCGCCGAGGTGCTGCGTCACCTGCCACGGCTGCTGCGTCTGCGCGCTTTCCTGGCGAAGCGGCTGATCGCGCTGAAGCCGGACGCCTTCATCGGCATCGATGCGCCCGACTTCAACCTCGGGCTGGAACGCAAACTGAAGCAGGCGGGCATCCGAACCGTGCACTACGTCAGCCCCTCGATCTGGGCGTGGCGCGAAAATCGAGCCCGGAAGATCGGCGAGTCCACCGATCGCGTGCTGTGCCTGTTTCCGATGGAACCTCCGATCTACGCAAGATTCGGCGTCGATGCCCTTTTCGTGGGGCATCCGCTGGCGGACCGTTTTCCCCTGGTTCCAGACCGGGACGCGGCACGGCTCGCGATCGGTATCGAACGAAACGTACCGGTACTCGCCGTACTGCCCGGCAGCCGCCTGTCCGAAATCCGCCGGCTCGGCGCGATCTTCATCGAAACCGCACGCCGGGTCGCTGCCGAAGTTCCGGGCCTTCGGATCGTCGTTCCCGCCGCGAATGCCCGCTGCCGGCAGGCGCTGGAAGATTTGCTGAAGACCGCCAACCTTCCCGCAGCCACGCTGCTTGAGGGACAATCCCACCGCGCGATGGTGGCGGCCGACGTGGTGCTGCTGGCTTCCGGCACCGCCACCCTGGAAGCGATGCTCGCGAAGCGCCCGATGGTCGTCGGCTACCGGATCGCACCATTCACGCACGCCGTGGTCAAGGGGCTGGGCATGTTGAAGACAAGTATCTATTCGCTCCCGAACATCCTCGCTGGCCGCACATTGGTGCCTGAGCTGATGCAGCACGACTGCAAGCCCGAGCGGCTCGCCGAAGCGGTCGTGACGCTGTTCCGTGATTCCGGTCGCCGGGACGAACTCGTGCACGAGTTCGAACGCATGCATCTCGCGCTGCACACCGGCGGTGGCGCCGCCGCCAGCGCAGCGCGCGCGATCGAGCAGATGCTGGCGCCGCAGACCGCGGAGCGGGTGTCATGAAGACCGCGCGCGTTTCCTTGTCCTCGTTGCGCTGGCGACAGGCTTGGCGGCCTGCGCTGGCGCTGCTGATCCTGCTGGCGACGCTTTGGCTCGGCCCGCTGGGCGAACACACGATGCCCGAATTCGCATTCGCGGGCTGCATCCTCGCCGGTTCGATCCTGCTCGCGGCCACGGCCAGCCGCCGCCTTGCCTTCGGCGTGGTGGTCGGCTGCCTGCCGATGCTGCTGCTGGTGATCGCGGCCAACCTGAAGTTCCGTTACCTGTCCACGCCGCTGCTGGCGCCCGATCTCGTCTATTACTTCAACGCCGAGATCGCGGAAACCTTGTTGCGTTATCCCTTCATCATCGGGACGATCGCAGCGACGCTCGTGCTGGTGCCATTGCTGTTGGTGCTGTTGTGGCGCGGCGACATCCGGTTTGCGCGATCGTTTCGCGGCCGCCGATTGCTCGCAATGGTCACGGCGGTCGTACTGCTCGCCGTGACGCTGTATCCGCACGGGCCGTTCGCGCAGGTTTACGACAAGGGCATGTGGGAGGCAATGATCGACAAGAGCTTCGTGTCGGATTTCGTCGTGTCGATCCCCAACGCGCACGTCAGCGAACCCGAGTTCCTGCCCGGTGATGCGACGCGCGACGACTGGCATGATCTCGCGAGCATCGAAGCGGCATCCGCGCGCAAGCCCGACATCATCGCGGTGCTGGAAGAAAGCACGTTCGATCCGCGCATGCTGACCGCGTGCACGTCGAAATTGTGTGATGCGCGCATGTTCCACGCCGACGCGAACACCATCGCGCACGGCTGGATGAACGTGCACACCTGGGGCGGTGGCACCTGGACCAGCGAATTCGCATTCCTCTCGGGTCTGCCCCATACGCTGTTCGGACCGGCCGGCATCTACGCGCCGTTCAACCTCGCGCCGCGCATCCGCTACACGCTTCCACGCCTGCTCGACGCCGACGGCTACCGCACGGTCGGCATCTACCCCACCGACGGCGACTTCATGAACGGGCGCGACGCCTACGCCGACTACGGTTTCGATGCGTTCTACGGCGGTCGCGAGTTGAAGCTGGGCTGGGGCGCCACCGACGAGGAAGTGTTCCGCGCATTCGAGCACGTGTTCGAAAACGAAAAAGCCAAAGCCGACGGCAAACCGCTGTTCGTGTTCCTGCTGACCCTGCACCAGCATGACCCGCACATGACGTCGCTGAAGGATCTGCCGGCGCCGTACGACAAGCCTCTGTTCCCGGGCAAGCTCGCGACCGGCAATCCGGCCCTGGACGATTGGCTGAACCTCAACCTCACCAACTACCTGCAGCGCCTGTCGATGTCGGACGCGGCGATGACGAAGCTGGAAGGCTTCCTTCGCCGCCACGGCCGGCCGGTGCTACTGTTGCATTTCGGCGATCACCAGCCGTCGTTCGATGGCGCAATCAACACGCTCGCCAAAACCGTGCCGCCGCAAGTGCCAGATCCGCAGTACGTGACGTATTACATGTTGAAGGGTTTCAACCTGCCGATCCGGCGCGAAAATTATCCGGTGCTGGACATCAGTTACCTGGCATCGCTGCTGCTGGATGCGGCCGACTTGCCGCGCAACCCGTTCTTCGTCGCCAATACGCTGTTGCGCGACCGCTGTGACGGGCACGATCTCGACTGCCGCAACGCCGCGCTGCGCGATTCGTACCGCGCCTATGTGTTCGGATCCCTGCATGACCTTGGCGATTGACGGTTTGGCGACGCTGCCGCGTCACAAGCTCCGGCGCTGGCCGGACTTCGCGGACGTGGCCGGCGTGGACGAAGCGGGTTGCGCGCCGCTGGCCGGCCCGGTGGTGGTCGCCGCGGTGATCCTCGATCCCCAATGCCGCATCAATGGACTGGATGATTCCAAGATCCTGCCCGAACCCACGCGCGAAAAGCTCTACGCGCGCATCGTGGCGAGGGCCGTGGCATGGAGCGTCGTGGCTGTAAGCGTCGAGGAGATCGACCGCATCAACATCTTCCATGCCCGCATGGCGGGCATGGTGCGCGCGCTGCAAGGCCTCGCCAGCCCGCCGCGGTTTGCGCTGATCGACGGCAACCATTTGCCGCGCGCACTGCCCTGCCCCGGGCGTGCGCTGGTGGACGGCGACGCGATTGCGCCTTCCATCAGTGCCGCTTCGATCATCGCCAAGGTCACCCGCGACCGGCTGATGCGCGAAATGGATGCGCGCTGGCCCGGCTACGGTTTCGCCCAGCACAAGGGCTATCCCACCCCGTGCCATCGCGAAGCGCTGCAGCGGTTGGGGCCATGCCCCGAGCATCGGCGCAGCTTCGCGCCGGTGCGGGCGGTATGCGCGGACGAACTTGCACCGGTGCCCGTGCAGGCGGGACTTCTGGACCCCGTGTGACAGCTTGCGCAGGTCGGGCTGAGCCGAGATCCATTCGATGAAGCCAGGCACTTCGTGTGGGCTTGACTCTGCTCAGCCCAGCCACGAAGCTTGCGTAGGCTGGGCTGAATCGGGTTCCGCCCGGTGAAGCCCAACATTTCCCTTGCATGGCGCCGCGGCGCCAATAGGCCGCGGACAAGCTGTCAAGCTTGCCGCCCCCGCGCGGTGACAATACGCTTGCACGGTTACCACGATCCGTGCCATGCCGATCCGCTACGTCCACCTGCGCACCCACAGCGAATATTCGCTGCGCGATTCCACGATCCGCATTCCGGAAAAGCCGGAGTATGGCGATCCGGCCAAGGCCAAGCAGGCGAACCTCATCAGCCGCGCGGTGGAACTGGGCCTACCGGCGCTTGCACTGACCGACGACTCCAATCTTTTCGCGCAGATCAAGTTCTACCGCGCCGCGGAAAAAGTCGGCATCAAGCCGATCGTGGGTTGCGACGTGTGGATCGCCAACATCGATGATCCGACCCGTCCCGATCGCCTTACGCTGCTCTGCCGCGATCACGCGGGCTACCTCAACCTGGCCCGGCTGATCTCGCGCGGCTGGCTCGAAGGCCAGCACGCCGGACGCGCGCAACTGCAGACGGACTGGCTGGATGGCGCAACGGGCGGACTGTTCGCGATCGCGGGACGCGACAGCGCCTGCGGCCGCTTGTTGGTCGCGCAGCGCGAACACGACGTACGCACGAACCTCGATACCTTGCGCCGCCATTTCGGTGACGGCCTTTACCTCGAAATCACCCGCACGCAACGGGAAGGCGAAGACACCTTCAATGCCCACGCGCTGCAACTTGCATCGCGGCTCGACCTCCCGGTGCTCGCCACCAACGACGTGCGCTATCTCGATGCCGACGATTTCGAGGCGCACGAGGCGCGCGTGTGCATCCAGCAGGGTTACCAGCTTTCCGATCCGCGCCGGCCGCACGAGTATTCGACCGAGCAATGGTTGAAGCCTGCCGACGCAATGGCGGAACTGTTCGCCGACCTGCCCGAAGTGCTGGACAACACGGTCGAACTCGCCAAGCGCTGCAATCTCGAACTGTCGTTCGGCACGTACTACCTGCCCGCGTTCCCGGTGCCGAAGAACGAGACGCTGGAATCGTGGA
>JBQCCP010000216.1:0-3315 GCA_051962095.1 Rhodanobacteraceae bacterium | reverse complement strand
CAACGTCACCGACTACGGCTGCTTCGTGGAACTCGAGCCGGGCGTGGAAGGCCTGGTGCACGTGTCCGAGATGGACTGGACCAACAAGAACGTCAATCCGGCCAAGGTGGTCCAGGTCGGCGACGAAGTGGAAGTGATGGTGCTGGACGTCGACGAAGAGCGCCGCCGCATCTCGCTGGGCATGAAGCAGACCCAGTCCAACCCGTGGGAAGCCTTCGCGGCCACCTACAAGAAGGGCGACAGGGTGCACGGCGCGATCAAGTCGATCACCGACTTCGGCATCTTCGTGGGCCTGGACGGCGGCATCGATGGCCTGGTGCACCTGTCCGACATTTCCTGGCAGGGCAACGGCGAGGAACTGGTCCGCGATTTCAAGAAGGGCGAGGAAGTCGATGCCGTGGTGCTGGCGGTCGATCCGGAGCGCGAACGCATCAGCCTCGGCATCAAGCAGCTCGAGCAAGATCCGTTCGGCCAGTTCATGGCCGCGCATCCGCGCGGCGCGATCCTCACCGGTACGGTGCGGGAAGTCGATGCCAAGGGCGCGGTGATCGACCTCGCCGACGGCATCGAGGGTTATCTTTCCGCGCGCGACATTTCCAAGGAGCGCGTGGACGATGCCACCCAGCATCTGAAAGTGGGCGACAAGGTCGAAGCCAAGTTCATCGGCATGGATCGCAAGGGCCGCATGCTGCAGCTCTCGATCCGCGCCAAGGACGAGGACGAGATGGCCGAAACCCTGTCCGAGTACCAGAACCAGCACGCCGAGCGCGGGACGACCAAGCTGGGGGCTCTGCTGAAAGAGCAGTTGAACAAGTCGGAGTAAGTCTATATAAAGGCTTGCGTTTCTGCGACACGAAGGCGTCGCCCACGAAGCTGGGCGGCGCCGGCAAAGAGGGCGCGCATGCAACCTCTCCTGGTCAGCCTTCAAGGTCATCGCACGTTGCCATCCATGACGAAATCCGAATTGATCGCCGCGCTCGCGGAACGCCAGAAGCATCTCGCGTTCGCGGACGTCGAGTTGGCGGTGCGCAACGTGATCGAGCAGATGAGCCTGGCGCTGGCGAGCGGCGATCGCATCGAGATCCGCGGCTTCGGCAGCTTCTCGCTGCATTACCGCCCGCCCCGCACCGGCCGCAACCCCAAGACCGGCACCGCAGTGGCCTTGCCCGGCAAGCACGTGCCGCACTTCAAGCCCGGCAAGGAATTGCGGCAGCGGGTCAACGAGGGTCGCGACGACACGCCGTGACCACAAGCTTTTTTTGCGATCGTCCCCGATCGCGGCTCGTTCGATCGTTCTGCGCGTCGATGGCTACCCGGCTGATACACACCAGAACGGCCATCCGTGGCCCCCGATCAGGACCATCCCGGGGGCGGGCTCTGACGTTTCACAACAGCCGCTTCGATCTGGATGTCGATAGGTGAACTTCC
Organism: Rhodanobacteraceae bacterium; assembly: GCA_051962095.1. Lineage (GTDB taxonomy): Bacteria > Pseudomonadota > Gammaproteobacteria > Xanthomonadales > Rhodanobacteraceae > 66-474. The sequence goes on along the minus strand of JBQCCP010000216.1, from coordinate 1,887 downwards.
TTCCGGCCGACCCGTTGCTGTTGCTGCTCCTGCTGCTGCCGCTGGTCGGCTGGCTGGGGTGGATCATCGGCCGGCATGCGACCGCGCGCCGCTCGGGCGCCCGCGTCACCGAACTTTCCTCGCACTACTTCCGGGGCCTCAACTACCTGCTCAACGAGCAACCGGACAAGGCCATCGAAGTCTTCATGAAGCTGGCCGAGTTCAACCGCGACACAGTGGAAACCCACCTCGCGCTCGGCAACCTGTTCCGCCGGCGCGGCGAGGTCGATCGCGCGATCCGCGTCCATCAGCACCTGGTCAGCCGTTCCAACCTTTCGGAAGCCGAACGTACCGTCGCGCTGCTGGAACTGGGTGAGGATTACATGCGCGCGGGGTTGCTGGATCGTGCCGAGGCGCTCTTCGACGATCTCGTCGCGATGGACGCACACGCGCCGTCGGCGCTGCGGCACCTGATCGCGATCTACCAGCACGAACGCGACTGGCACAAGGCGATCGGCCATGCGCGGCGGCTGGAAAAGATGACCGGTGATTCACAAGCCGCGACGATCGCGCAATTCCAGTGCGAACTCGCCGAGCAGTCGCGCCAGCACGGCGCGCGTGCCGAAGCGCGGGCATACCTGGACGAAGCCTTCGCCAGCCAGCCCGGTTGCGTGCGCGGCTACATGATCAGCGGACACCTGTTCGCGGAAGAGGGCCGCTGGAAGGAGGCGGTGCTCGCCTTCGAGCAGGCCGTCGATGCCGACGTCGACTTCGTGCCGGAAATCCTGCCGCCGCTGCTGGACGCCTACGCGCACGCCGGCGAAATGGATCGCGCCGAAAAGTTCCTAGGCCACGTCGTGGATCGCTACCACGGCATCACGCCGGTGCTGGCGCTCACCGACCTGTACCACAAGCGCGAGGGCGAGCGCGCTGCCATCCAGTTCCTGACCGGGCAGTTGCGGCAGCGGCCATCGGTGCGGGGAATGATGGCGCTGATCGACGCCACGCTGGATCGCGCGGAAGGCGAAGCGCGCGAGAATTTCCTGATCCTGCGCGACCTGACCCATAAGCTGCTGGAAGGGCGCGCGATGTACCGCTGTAACCATTGCGGCTTCGGCGCCAAGGCCCACCACTGGCAGTGCCCGAGCTGCAAGAGCTGGGGCACGGTGAGGCCGATCCACAGCGTCGTCAGTGAATAGATCGGTGGCACGCGACTACAGCGAATCGGTCCGCGAATGAACGCGAATAAACACAAATGGCGCGGGTGTCCCGGCGACCTGCTCTCGTGCATTAGCGTCCATTTGAGGCCACTGGTTTTTGCTGATCCACGCGCGGCGATGCGTGGCCGATACTTGCCTGTGTCGTGCCCGCGGCAAGCCAGCGAAAGAGCATGGGGATGATCGCCGCCGCCGCAACGTTTGCGGGTTTCGTGTTGTCCGTTGTGCTGACCTTGGTGGCGTTGGCCTATGCCCGCCGCCGCGGCCTGCTGGACCAGCCCGGCAAGCGGCGTTCGCACGTGCGACCGACGCCGCGCGGCGGTGGCGTAGGCATTGTCGCGGCGATGCTGTTCGCCGGCGTGCCGGGATGGCTCGTGATCGATCACGCCCCATCGTGGACGCAGCCGGTCCCCTTCGCCGCGGCGGTGCTGGCGGTCGCGCTGATCGGCTGGCGCGATGACCACGCGCCGCTGCCCGTGGTGCCGCGGCTGGCAGTGCACGGCGCCGCGGCGGCGCTGGTCGGCGTCGCCGCGCTCGCACCCTGGGCGGCGGGCGCTCCGGAACGCTGGTGGATTCTGGTTCCGCTGGTGCCGGTGCTGATCGGTTTCATCAACGCCCACAATTTCATGGACGGCATCGACGGCATCCTCGGCCAGCAGGGGCTGTTCGTGATGCTGGGCCTGGGCCTGCT
>JBQCCP010000215.1:0-2822 GCA_051962095.1 Rhodanobacteraceae bacterium | reverse complement strand
AAACACGACGGCGAGATCTGCTTCGCGGTGGAGGCGCGCCTGCCGGCGCGCTACCTGATCGGCGGGCGTCGCGTGCGCGAGCGTGCCGAGAGCGTGTTCGCCGATTTGAAGGTATGGGACACCGAGCGCCGCACCGGCGTGCTGATCTACGTGCTGCTGGGCGACTACACCATCGAGATCATTCCCGATCGCGGCGTGATGGCGCGCGTGCCGGAAGGCGCTTGGGAGCGCATCATCGGTTTCATGGTCGAGCAATTCCGCAAGGAACAATGGAAGGAAGGCGCGCTGGACGGCATCGTCGCCACGCACAACCTGCTGGAGTTGTACTTGCCGCCCGGCCCGGGTCGTCGCAATGCATTGCCGGACGAACCGATCGTGCTGTAACCGCCGTGGTCAGTTCGCAAGCGCGGCGCGCAATGCGCCGCTGAGTTCGTCAGGCGAGGTGACCGGCGCCTGGCAGGTCAGGCCCGTGCAGATCCATGCGGCGCCTTGCTCGCCGAGCGCTTCGCGTGCCGCCAACACACCCGGTAACGTGCCGGCTTCGGAAGGGATGACGAACGCATCAACGGGATCGCCGCCGGGCGCGAGTTCCGTGTCGCGCAAAGCGCCGCGCAGCACCGCCCGCCATCGCGGGATTTTCGCGGCCGCGCAGCGCACCACGATCTGCGGGTGCGGTCGCTCGAATTCGCCCAGCGCGCGCAGCAGGGTGGCGCAGGCATCGGGATATTGGTCCAGCGCGCTCGCACCGGCGCGCAGCGCGCGTTCGGCGGCATCGAGATAGCGTGTATCGCCGAGCAGGTGACCCAGTCGCAGCAATGCACGGATCGCGACGGCGTTGCCGTTCGGCAGTACGTCGTCCATCCAGTTGCGGCTGCGTGCGAGCGGCGTGCCGTGGGCCGGAGTCGAAAACCAGAAGCCGCCGGTCTCGCGATCCTCGAATTTTTCCAGCAGCGCATCGGTCAACGCGATGGCCCATTCGAGATCGCGCGCGTCGAACCTCAGCTGCAGTGTTTCCAGCAGCGCATCCAGCAGGAACGCGTGGTCGTCGAGGAAGCCGGCGATGCGCTGCGTGGGCTGTGCTGCGTTGGCAAACAGCGCACCGTCGATCCACGTCGATTCGCGCAACGCGCTCAGCGCGCGTGCAGCCATGTCGCCGCAACTCCTGTCATCTAGCAGCCTCGCGGCCCGCACGAGCCCGGAAATGGCCAGTGCATTCCACGCTGTCAGGAGCTTGTCGTCGCGTGCAGGATGCGTGCGGGTTTCGCGCGCATCGAACAGCTTGTGCCGGATCGCTGCGTATCCGGCCCGGATGTCTTCGGCCGATCTTCCGAGCTGATGGGCAATGTCTTCCAAAGGCACAACGCGCAGCAGATGCCAAGCCCTTCCTTCGAAATTCGGCGGCTGGTCCAATCCGAATGCAAGCCCGGCCAGCGCGAATTCTTCTTCCGACAGCAACGCGCGTACCTGCTCGCGCGCCCACAGATAGAACTTGCCTTCTTCGCCTTCGCTGTCGGCATCTAGCGAGCTGTAGAACGCGCCGCTGGGAGAAGTCATGTCGCGGGCGAGCCACTCCACGATGCCAGCGACGGCCGCATTCGCCGTTTCGCGAAGAAGTGCATCGACATGCATGTCGGCGGCAAGCCGCGCGTACGCCGGCAGCAACTGTGCGTTGTCGTACAGCATCTTCTCGAAGTGCGGGATGGTCCAGTTGGCATCCACGCAATAGCGGAAGAAGCCGCCACCGAGTTGGTCCTGCAGGCCGCGCGTGGCCATGTTCGCGAGGGTGAGGTGCGCCATCTTTCGCGCCGTTTCGCCCTCGACGTCCAGCAGCCACTCCATTTCGGTCGCGCGCGGGAACTTGGGAGCGCCTGCGTTGCCGCCCTTGCGCGCATCGAATCGGGGTTCGACGCGCTGCAGCGCTTTCGCGTTCGCCTCCGACGCCGAGACGATTTCCCCAGCCGAGGTCATTTCCGCCTGCTGCATCCACGCCTGCAACTGTTCGGCATGCGCGCGGAGTTCCTCGCGGTTCGAGTCGAAATAGTCGCGTACGCGTTGCAGCACTTCGGGAAACCCGGGCAGGCCATGGCGAGGCGTCGGAGGAAAATAGGTGCCGATGTAGAACGGCGAAAGATTCTGCGGATCGAGGAAGGCGGTGAGCGGCCAGCCGCCGCCGCGCCGGCTGAGCGCCTGGTGCGCAAGCTGATACACCCGATCGACGTCCGGGCGTTCCTCGCGGTCCAGCTTGATATTGACGAACGACGCATTCATCAGCGCCGCGATTTCGGGGTTCTCGAAACATTCGTGCGCCATCACGTGGCACCAGTGGCACGCGCTGTAGCCGATCGAAAGCAGGATCGGCGCGGCGGTTTCGCGCGCATGCGCAAGCACGGCTTCGTCCCACAGTTGCCAGTGCACCGGATTGCCCGCGTGCTGGCGAAGATACGGGCTGGAAGCGTCGCCCATCCGGTTGCGGTCGAATGCAGTCGCTGTCATCGCCCCATGCTAGCGCGATCGTGGAAAAGGGAAGCCCGGCTTGTGGATGCCCGCAGGATTCGGATAACGTGGCACGTTGACCTTGGAAATCGTGTCTTGAACCATTCTTCCGAATATCCCGCGTTGTACCTGAAGCCTCGCGAGGATGCGCGGCTGCGCGCGGGGCATCTGTGGGTGTTCGCCAACGAGGTGGATGTCGCGCGTTCGCCGCTCGCTTCGTTCCAGCCGGGCGACACCTGCGTAATTGTTGATGCGCGCGACAAGCCGATCGGCGTCGGCTACGTGAATCCGCATTCGCTGATCTGCGCGCGGCTGGTCGCGCGCGGCAT
>JBQCCP010000214.1:0-23904 GCA_051962095.1 Rhodanobacteraceae bacterium | reverse complement strand
TCTTCTGAAAAATGCGCGCGGCACGGTGGACGTGCTGGTCACGCAGATGGACGCGGCATTACTTCCGCAGTACCTCGCGCTCGCGCAGGCGTTGCGTGAAGCCGGCATCCGAACCGAAGCCGTACTGGAAGGCGGTAAGCTCGGCAAGCAATTCAAATACGCCGACCGCGCCGGCATCCGTTACGCTCTGGTACTGGGTGAGGACGAACTCGCGCGCGGCGTAGTGGCTCTGAAAAACCTCGCCAGTGGCGAGCAGAGAGAAGTGGCGTGCCTGGACTTGATCCGCATATTGCAAGAAAGATAGAAAAGACGATAACTCTCGATGGCAACACGCTAACCCGCGCGCAGGTCGTGGCGATCGCGCGCGGCGGCGCGCAAGTTGCGCTGGATCCGGTGCAACTCGCGCGCGAGCAGGCCACTGCGGATTTCCTTGCCGACAAGGTGCGCTGCGGCGAGCCGATCTACGGGGTCACCACCGGTTTCGGCAGCAATGCCGACAAGTTGCTCGGCGCGCACCGTTTGCGCGACGAACTGCCCGGCGGCAATCCCGACCCGCGCGAGGAAACCTTGCCGGAGGAATTGCAGCACAACCTGATCATCAGCCACGCAGTGTGCGTCGGCGAACCCTTGGCACCGGAAGTCGTGCGCGCGATGCTGGCGATCCGCATCAACACATTGATGCGTGGCCATTCCGGCGTGCGCGAGGAAACCTTGCAGGCGCTTGCCGCGCTGCTCAACGCGGGCATCGTGCCGGTGGTGCCGGAGAAGGGATCGGTCGGGGCAAGCGGCGATCTGGCGCCGCTGTCGCATCTCGCGATCGTGCTGCTGGGCGGTGGCGAAGCGTTCTACGAAGGCGAGCGCATGGCCGGTGGCGAAGCCCTGCGTCGGGCTGGCCTGCAGCCGGTGAAGCTGTCTTTCAAGGAAGGCCTGGCGCTGAACAATGGCACCGCCCAGATGCTGGCAAGCGCGGTGCTCGCGCTGGACGAACTGGAATACCTGCTGGGCGTCGCCGATCTTGCCGCGGCGATGACGCTGGATGCGTTCGCGGGCCGCAGCGGCGCGTTGCGCGAAGAGGTGCACGCGTTGCGCCCGCATCCGGGACAGGTCGCAGCCGCCCGGCACGTCCGCGAGTTGCTGGCGGGGTCGACCTTGATCGACATTCCGTATCACCTCGTTCCGCGTTTCCGCACCTGGACCGCGCAGGCGTGGGCGACGCCGGAAGAGCAGGCGCTGTCGTTCGACATTCGCTGGGAATGGGTGCCGGTCGACCAGCGCCATGGCCGCGAGGCGTTCTATCGGCGCTTCCTGCCGTTCCGCGGCGGCAAGAAACACCAGCCGCAGGATGCGTATTCGCTGCGCTGCATGCCGCAGGTGCACGGCGCGGTGCGCGATGCGTGGGCGCAGGCATGCCGTGTGATCGACGTCGAGTTGAACGCGGTCACCGACAACCCGCTGATCTTCCCGGATGCCGAAGGCGCGCGGCACATCGAGGAGCAAGTCGTTTCGGCTGGCCACTTCCACGGCATGCCGCTGGCGCTGGCGATGAGCTACGTGAAGGCCGCGATCCCGGTGCTGGCGTCGATTTCCGAACGCCGACTCAACAAGCTGGTCGATCCTGCCACCAACGATGGCTTGCCGGCGTTCCTGACCGGCAACGAAGACGGCACCGATTCCGGGTTCATGATCGTGCAATACACCGCCGCGGCCTTGGTGAACGACCTTGCCACGCGTGCGCACCCGGCCAGCGTGTATTCGATCCCGACCAGTGCCAACGCGGAAGACCATGTTTCGATGGGCGCCAATGAGGCGCGCCAGGTGCTGGACATGACGCGTGACCTTGCCGACGTGCTGGGGCTGGAGCTGTACACCGCCGCGCAGGCGCTCGACTACCGCAACGAGATGTTGAATGCAGTGCGCGGCCTAGCCCGTCGCGGTGGCTGGCAGGCACTGGCAGCCAAGGTCGAACACGCGCCGCGCGAGGACCATCCGCACTATGACGCGTTCACCCGCGAGGTGCAGGCACTGGCATCGGAGCTGACCGGGGCCGATGCATTTCGTCCGGGCAGGGCGGTGCGCGCGGCACACGCGCGTTTGCGCGAGTCCATCGCCTTCATGCACCGCGATCGCGCGATGCAGCACGATATTGCCGAAGCGTGCCGGCTGGTGCGCGAGCACGCGTTCGCGACCTGAGCCGGCGCCGGCGTTGAATCCACCCTGAAACGACCTCGTCGGCGCCCCTTGCGCGAGGCACGACGAGCCGCTAGGATTTGCATCCAATGTACTAACGCGTTATTACATTAGGAGAGCGGCCGGCATGCCAGCCGCCGCTGCAGGCCCATGAAGCGCAGAACCCTCGACCCCGAAACATCTGCCGACTCGGCCGAAACCGGCCTGTGCAAGGCGCTGCTGGCGATGCGCGACGTCGCCGAGATGCGTGCCTTCCTGCACGACCTGTGCACGCCGGCGGAACTCGAAGCGCTGGTCGACCGCTGGAGCGTGGTGCCGCACGTGCTGAAGGGCACTCCGTACCGGGAAATCCACGAGCACACCGCGGTCAGCATCACCACCATCGGGCGGGTCGCGCGTTTCCTGAACCAGGGCAATGGCGGTTACCTCAAGGCCGCGGCACGGGTCTTGCGCGGCGGCCGCGCACAGCGGGAGCAACGGGCATGATGCCGCGCGAGCGCCTGCGCATTGCCGTGCAGAAGTCGGGGCGACTCAGCGATCCCTGTTTCGATCTCCTGGACCGTTGCGGCTTGCGCTTCCGGCGCAGCCGCGACGGGTTGTTTTGCTATGGCGAAGGTGAGCCAATCGATCTTTTGTTGGTGCGTGACGACGACATTCCGGGTTTGATCGCGCAGGGTGTGTGCGATCTCGGCATCGTCGGGCGCAACGTACTGGCTGAATGCGCCGCGGAAGGCGCGGCGTTGCGAACCTTGCGTGAGCTCGGATTCGGCCGGTGCCGGCTTTCCATTGCGGTGCCGCAGGAGCTGGCCTATGCGGATGCCGGTTCGCTGGCCGGCATGCGCATCGCGACGTCGTATCCGAATCTGCTGCGCGAGTGGCTGCGTGACAGGCAAATCGAGGCCGAGGTGGTGACGCTCGCGGGTTCGGTGGAGATCGCGCCGCGCCTCGGCACCGCCGACGCCATCTGCGATCTGGTGCAAAGCGGCGCCACGCTCGTTGCCAACCAGTTGCGCGAAGTCGATCGCGTGCTGGACAGCGAAGCGGTACTGATTGGCGCCGCCACGCTGCCGGCCGATGATCGCCGTGACGCGATCGAATTGCTGCTGCGAAGGATCGACGGCGTGGTGCGCGTGCGTGGCTCGCGACTGCTGTTGCTGCAGGCCGCGCGCGCCAGCGTAGACGCCATCATCGCGGCGCTTCCGGGTGCGCCGTGCCCGACGGTGCTGCAGATGGACGGCCAGCCGGAGCAGGTGATGCTGCAGGCCTTGTGCCCGGATGAACTCGGCTGGCGGCAGCTCGAAGCGATCCAGCGCGCCGGCGCGCGCGAGTTGTTCGTGCTGCCGGTCGAGAGGGCATTGGCATGAAGCGTCTCGACTGGTCATTGCTAGACGAGGCGGAACGCGAGCAGGCATTGTCCCGCCCGCCGCTATCACGGAGCGATGCGCTGCGCACGTCGGTGCGGGACATCATCGCCACGGTGCGTACGCGCGGCGACGCGGCATTGCGCGAGTACGCGGCGCAGTTCGACAAAGCGGTCATCGAAGACATCGAAGTTGCGGAGTCCGAATTCGACGCGGCTGAAGCGATCGTCGAAGAGTCGTTGAAGCGCGCGATTCGTGAGGCGATCGAGCGCATCGAGGCCTTCCACCGCGCGGGCATGCTTGCCGACGTTGTGGTGGAGACGGCGCCCGGTTTGCGGGTGGAGCGCGTGTCCCGCCCGATCACGCGCGTGGGTTTGTACGTTCCGGCCGGCAGCGCGCCGTTGCCTTCGACCGTGTTGATGCTGGCGATCCCGGCGCGGCTCGCTGGCTGCCGTGACGTGGTGCTGTGTACGCCCCCGCGTGCGGATGGCGCTTGTGATCCGGTGGTGCTTCACGCCGCGCGGGTCTGCGGTGTGCGTCGAGTGTTCAACATCGGTGGCGCGCAGGCAATCGCCGCGATGGCCCGCGGCACGGAATCGGTGCCACGTTGCGACAAGCTGTTCGGTCCGGGGAATGCCTTCGTGACCGAGGCCAAATTGCAGGTGGCGTCGGATCCTGCCGGCGTGGCGGTCGACATGCCTGCGGGCCCCTCCGAAGTATTCGTGATCGCCGACGAGTCCGCCGATCCTCGATTCGTCGCGGCCGATTTGCTGTCGCAAGCCGAGCACGGCCCCGATTCACAGGTATTGCTGGCCAGCGATTCGGCGCCGTTGCTGGACGCGGTGGAGTCGGAGGTGTCACGTCAGTGCGCCGCGCTGCCGCGAAGAGCGGTTGCCGGTCAGGCGCTCCGGCACAGCCGTCTGATCAAGGTTGACGCGATCGCGGAAGCGTTCGAGGTCAGCAACCGCTATGCGCCCGAACACCTGATCATCCAGGTGCGCGATCCGCGGGCGTGGCTCGATGCGATCGACAGCGCGGGGTCGGTATTTCTCGGGCCGTGGACGCCGGAGTCGCTGGGCGACTATTGCAGCGGCAGCAACCACGTGTTGCCGACTTACGGCTGGGCGCGGAGCTGCAGCGGTGTGTCGGTGGCAAGTTTCCAGAAGCAGATCACGGTGCAGGCGTGCAGCGCCGAGGCGTTGTGTACTGTAGGTCCTTGTGCCGCGATATTCGCATCAGCCGAAGGACTCGAAGCGCACCGTCGTGCGGTGAGCTTGCGCCTGGCTGCGTTGGAATGCGATACGCAAGATTCCGTGCGCGCGAGATCCGTAGCATGAATCCGCTCGATCTCGCGCGTCCGGAAATCCGCGCCTTGCAGCCGTATTCGTCTGCGCGGATGGAGGCACGTGGTGGCGCGATCCTGCTCAATGCCAATGAGTCGCCTTGGCCGCCGTTTGCCTGCGACCAAACATGGAACCGTTATCCCGATCCGCAACCGGCAGATTTGGTTGACCGGCTGTCGGCGTTGTATGGCGTCGCCACCGATCATCTGCTGGTCGGCCGCGGCAGCGATGAAGGCATCGACCTGCTGGTGCGCGCGTTCTGCGCCGCCGGTCGCGACGCCATCCTGATCTCGCCGCCCACGTTCGGCATGTATGCGGTGTGTGCGCGGGTGCAGGGCGCAGGGGTCGTCGAGGTGCCGTTGGGTAACGACTTTTCGCTGGATGTCGACGCGGTGCTTGCGGCCGTCACCCCGGCGGTGAAGCTGGTGTTCGTGTGTGCGCCCAACAATCCGGGCGGTGCGGACGTGTCGCGCGCGGCGACCCTGCGATTGGCCGAGGCGCTTTCGGGCCAGGCGCTGGTGGTGGTCGACGAAGCCTATGTCGAATTCGTCGATCCGGATGGCGAATGCCAAGGCCTTGCAGATCGTATCGGCGCGATTCCGAACCTGGTCGTGTTGCGGACCCTTTCCAAGGCTTGGGCGCTGGCGGGAGCGCGGATCGGTGCGCTGTTGGCCGACGCACGCGTGATCGCCTTGCTGCGCAAGCTGATGCCGCCGTATCCGCTGCCGGCGCCGTGCATCGAAATCGCCTTGCGTACGCTTTCGGATGCGGGTGAGTGCGCAATGCGGGAACGTGTCGCGACCATTCGTCGCGAACGTCTTCGGGTTCGCGACGCCCTGGTGCGGTGTTCCTGCGTCCACGCCGTGCTGCCTTCGCAAGCCAACTTCCTTGCCGTGCGTTTCGAGGATGCCGATCTCGCGTACGAGGCACTGTGCGACACCGGCGTGGTCGTCCGCGACGTGCGTCGCTATCCAATGCTTGGCGATGCGCTGCGTATCACGCTCGGCACGCCCGAACAAAACGATCGTGTGCTGGCCGTGCTGCGATCGCTGGACGATGCACGAAAGGGTTCTTCGCCGGCCGCCCGGGTGGAGTTGCCGGCATGATGCGCAAGATCCTGTTCCTCGATCGCGATGGCTGTCTGGTCGTCGAGCCGCCCGATGAACAACTCGATAGCTTCGAGAAGTTCGATCTGATGCCGGGCGTGATCGCGGCGCTGCAGCGCTGCGGCGCCGCCGGGTACGAACTGGTGATGGTGACCAACCAGGATGGCTTGGGAACGGCCAGCTTTCCGCAGGCCGGTTTCGACGGCCCGCAGGCGCTGTTGCTGCGTGTGCTTGCATCGCAGGGCATCACCTTTCGCGACATCCTGATCGATCGCAGCTTCGAGCACGAGAACCTGGGCACCCGCAAGCCGCGCACGGGATTGTTCCGCGCCTGGCTTGCGGACGACGGCTGGAGCCGCGCCGACTCGGCGGTGGTCGGCGACCGCGCCACCGACATGGAGCTTGCCGCCAATCTTGGCGTGCGCGGATTGCGGGTCGGCGCCGATGGCATGGCATGGTCCGATATTGCGCACCGTCTGCTCGACCATCCGCGCATTGCCGAAATCGAGCGTGCCACGCGGGAAACCCGTATCAACGTGCGTGTCGACCTCGATTCGGCGGCCGAGCCGGAAGTTTCGACGGGCCTCGGTTTCTTCGATCACATGCTGGAGCAACTGGGCAAGCACGGCGGCTTCGCGCTGCGCGTGCGTTGCGAAGGCGATACCCGCGTGGACGAGCACCATACGGTCGAAGACTGCGCGCTCGCCCTCGGCGAGGCATTGCGGCGTGCGCTGGGCGACAAGCACGGCATCGGGCGCTACGGGTTTTCTCTTCCGATGGACGAGAGCGCGGCGGATGCCCGGCTGGACCTTTCGGGACGCTTGTTCTTCGTGTTCGACGGTGTATTTCCCCGCGAACGCGTTGGGAATCTGCCGACCGAACTGGTGCCGCACTTCTTCCGCTCGCTGTGCGACGCGCTGGGCGCCAACCTGCATCTCGCCGTGCGCGGCGAAAACGCGCATCACATGGTCGAAGCCTGCTTCAAGGTGGTGGCGCGTTCGCTGCGCCAGGCGCTGCGTCGCGAGGGCGCCACGCTGCCGAGTACCAAGGGTGTGCTGGCATGAACGTGGCGCTGGTGGATTCGGGTGGCGCGAATATCGGTTCGGTGCGGTACGCGTTGCAGCGGTTGGGCGTCGACGCAGCGCTGACTTCGGACGCCGTCGTCATCAAGGCGGCAAATCGGGTGATCCTGCCGGGCGTGGGTGCCGCCGCACCCGCGATGGCGCGGCTTCGCGAGGCCGGTCTGGTCGAGGTGGTCCGTTCGTTGACGCAACCTGTCCTGGGCGTGTGCCTCGGGATGCAACTGCTGTGCAAGCATTCCGAAGAAGGCGACGTGGACGGCCTGGGCCTGATCGATGCGAACGTGCAGCGGCTTGCCGGTCCCGACGCTCTGCGGGTGCCGCACATGGGTTGGAATCGCGTCGAGGCGATGGCGTCGAATCCGTTGTTTGCGAATGACGCCGGCAACGGCTGGGCGTACTTCGTGCACAGCTACGCGGTGCCTGTGTGCGCGGCAACGCTTGCGGCGTGCGACTACGGTGGTCCGTTCTCGGCCGCGATCGGGTGCGGGAATTTCCTCGGCGTGCAATTTCATCCCGAACGCTCGGCTGCGTTCGGCATGGCCACGCTGCGGAATTTCCTGTTGTCATGAGCTTCAAGGTCATTCCTGCGATCGACCTTCGGGGCGGCCGCGTGGTGCGGCTGCGCCAAGGTGATTACGCGCGCGAAACGGTGTTCGCGGATGATCCGGTCGATCTGGCCAGGCGCTATGCGAATGAGGGTGCGCAGTGGCTGCACGTCGTCGACCTCGACGGCGCGCGTTCGGGAAGTTTCGAGAATCTTTTCGCGATCGAAGCCATCTGCGGTCTCGGATTCTTGCAGGTGCAATGCGGCGGTGGTGTGCGGAATATCGAGGACCTGCAGCGACTGTATGCGATCGGCGTGGCGCGCGCGGTCGTCGGCAGCATGGCGGTGCGGGATCCGGACGCCACGGCAGGTTGGGTCGGTCAATTCGGGCCGGATCGGCTGGTGCTAGCGCTGGACGTGCGTGGCGAAGCGGGTGCGTGGCACCCGGCGGTGCATGGCTGGACCGAGCAGTCCGAGCTGGGGCTCGACGCTCTGGTGGCGCACTACGTGCGCGCCGGCGCGCGCCACATGCTGTGCACCGATATTGCGCGCGACGGCACCCTTGGCGGATTCAACCTGGGCCTGTACCGCAATTTGCTCCAATCCGCTGCAGACTTCGAAATCCACGCTTCCGGCGGTGCGCGTTCGCTGGATGACATCCGCGCGGTGCGCGCCGTGGGCGTCCACGCGGTGATCCTGGGGCGCGCACTGCTTGAGGGCCGTTTCACGCTCCGGGACGCGTTGGCATGTTGACCCGGCGCATCATTCCCTGCCTCGACGTGAGGGGCGGCAAGGTCGTGAAGGGCGTGCGTTTCCGCGACCACGTGGCGGTGGGCGACATCGTCGAGCTCGCGCTCCGTTACCGCGATGCCGGCGCCGACGAACTGGTGTTCTACGACATCACGGCGAGCCCGGAGAATCGCGCCGTCGACCGCGGTTGGGTGGAACGGGTGGCGCACGAAATCGACATTCCGTTTTGCGTGGCGGGCGGCATTCGCAGCGTGGGCGAGGCACGCGCCGTGTTGCACGCGGGAGCAGACAAGATTTCCGTCAATTCGCCGGCCTTGGAACGGGCCGGGTTGATCGACGAACTGGCCAACGCGTTCGGCGTGCAGTGCGTGGTGGTGGGCATCGATTCGCTGCGCGACGGGGACGGCGAGTGGCGGGTGCGGCAATACACCGGCGATCCCGCGCGAACGCGAAGCGTTGCCAAGCGCACGCTGGACTGGATCGATGAAGCGCAGCATCGTGGCGCCGGCGAGATCGTCCTGAACTGCATGGGCAGCGACGGGGTGCGTGCGGGGTACGATATCGAGCAGTTGCGCGCGGCGCGTGCAGTTTGCCACGTGCCGCTGGTGGCCTCCGGCGGCGCCGGCACACCCGAACATTTTCGCGACGTGTTCGGGCGAGCCGACGTGGACGGCGCGCTCGCAGCGAGCGTGTTCCACTCCGGCGCGATCGGGATTCAGGGTTTGAAGACGTGGCTGCGGGGCCAAGACATCGCGATGCGGGTGTGATCGGGGAGGCTCATGAACGATATCGATCTGCAAAACGTGGACTTCGACAAGGGCGGCGGTCTCGTGCCTGCGGTCGTCCAACACTTCGCGACCGGCGAGGTGTTGATGCTCGGATACATGAACCACGAGGCGCTGGCCGCCACCCGTGCCTCCGGATTCGTCACCTTCTGGAGCCGCAGCAAGTACAGGCTCTGGAAGAAGGGCGAAACCTCGGGTCACGTTCTGGAGGTGAAATCGATCCGCGCCGACTGTGACCGTGACGCGCTGCTGATCGAAGCCGCGCCACGCGGACCCACCTGCCACCTCGGCAGGTCCAGTTGTTTCGGCGAAGACGCGAAAAGCCCGTTGGCATTTCTCGCCGAACTGGACGCACTGATTGACCGCCGCCACGCCGAGCGCCCGGCCGGCAGCTACACCGCCAAGCTGTTCGGCGCGGGCGTCCGGCGGATCGCGCAGAAGGTCGGCGAAGAAGGCGTGGAAACTGCGCTGGCTGCAGTGGCACAGGGCGATGCCGAGTTGCTGGGCGAAGCTGCCGACCTGGTCTATCACTTGGCCGTGTTGCTGCGCGCCCGCGACTTGTCGCTGGCCGATGTTGGTTCGACCCTGGCGCAGCGCCATCGTCCCGCCGAGGGATCAGCCTGACCGCACCAACGCCTGCAGGGAATCGGCTTGCGCGCCGATCGTGGCGAAGAGGGCGAACTGGTTGCGCGCGCGATCGAGGTTGTGCGTCGGGCGATCGATGCGGTAATAGCGATCGCAATCCAGCCAGTCGGTGAGGAACCGCAGGCCCATGACCCCGGTGACGAGGCGGGCGGCGAACACCATGTTCTCGCGTTCGAGCGGCGTCAGCAACGCGTCGCAACCATCGATGTAGCCATGCGCGAGCGCGGCGAAGTGCCCGTGCCGCACGCCGATGCGCGCGAACTCGGTCGAATCTTCCGGAACCGGACTCAGCATCGTGCGCGCCATGTCGCCGAAGTCGAACAGCAGGCTGCCGGGCATCACCGTGTCGAGATCGATCACGCAGGTGGCACGATCCTCCGCGTCGAACAGCAGGTTGTTCAACTTGCAGTCGTTGTGGGTGATGCGCCACGGCAGGCCTGCGTCCAGCAGGGCTTGCCAATGGTCCAGCACGTCGCGGAATCCGAGGGCAGCCTCGCACACGGCGGCGGCAGACTTCGCGCGCCCGGCGCGATCGGCTTCGAGCGCGGCGAGGAAACTATCGAAGCGGGCCACCGGATCATGGAAATGCGGAATCACTTCGCCCACGCTCGCCGGGTCCAGCCTCGCCAGCGCCGCCGTGAACGCACCGAAGCCGCGCCCGGCTTCGAACACCAGCGATGTCCGGTCGGCCGTGTCGTGCGTGCGGGTATCGGGAAGATGGTCGTACATGCGCCACCAGGTGCCGTCGGGCATCACCGCCGCGGGATCCCCGGCCAGCGTGGGGACGAGTTCCAGCACCGCGTAGCCGTAGCGGCCGGCGGCGCGTTCGCGGCCCAGATGCGCGGTGACGGTGTGGCAATTGCGCATCACCATCGCAGGGTCGCGGAACACCTGCGTATTGAGGCATTGCAGTACGCGCCGGCGGCCATCGTCGCTGACCAGCAGGGTGCGATTGATCAATCCGTTGCCGAGCGGCTCGAACTGCACGCGTGGGCTCAGGCCCCAAGCCGCGGCAAGCGCATCACGGGCGTCGCCGTCGAGTGGAACGGCGCCGTTCATGCGCGCGACCAGAGCGGCGTGGGGTAAGCTCCGGATTCATGCAGCGCCGCGATGGCAGTGACCACGCGGCGGCGATCGTCGGGATAGGTGAGGCCGAGCCATATGTCGCGCGTGGGAAGCACCGCGAGTTTTTCGTGCCGCGCCGCCACGTGTGCGGCGATCGCGTGCGGCAGGAAGTACTCATCCTTGTCGCCGGCTTTGGCCAGGAATGCGCGCAACCCATGCTCGAGATCGGGCAGCAGGTCGGGCAACAGGCCCCAGCAATTCAGCGACACCACGGCGTCGGGCGCGAGCGTCGCACGCGTGCCGTCCGGCGCATTGCCACGCAGCGTGCCGTGCTGCGCGGCGATGTCGGTGTACTCGCTGACACTCACAAGATGGCCACCTGCATCGACATCGCATACGCCGCGATTGACGCCTCCGTGGCTGGACAGCGTGGCGTCCAGTCGATAGCCGACCATTGCCGGGTGCGGGCTTTCGCGAAAATGGTCCGCCAGCAGGTGGAAGGCCTCGCGGCCGTAATAATCATCCGCGTTGATGACCGCGAACGGGTCCCGCAGCAATGGTGCGCAGCACCACAAGGCGTGACCGGTGCCGAGCGGTTTCGTGCGCTCGGCGGCGACCCGACAGCCTGCGGGAATCTGGTCGAAGGTCTGTTCCACGAAGTGCAGCGAGGCGCGGCCGCGCAGGTGCGCCAATCGTTCTTGCAAGGTTTCGCGCAGCGACGCGCGGATCACCATCACGATTTGGGCGAAGCCGGCGGCGAGCGCGTCGTGGATCGCGTATTCGAGCAGCCATTCGCCGGTGGGCCCAACGTCGATGACCTGTTTCGCATCGCCGTAGCGGCTGCCGAGGCCGGCGGCGAGGATCACCAGCGCCGGCGCCTCCCGTGAGTCGATCATGGTCCGCTGCCGGCCGGGGCGACGGACGTCGCCGGGGCAGGCGCGAACGGCACCGCGGGGCCCGGCGTGAAGCCCTGTCGCCACTTCGCGAGCTGCGGACCGATGTCGCGGCCGACCGACATCTGCGGCTCGGACGGTTCGAACCTGTCACGCTTCTCCCATGCCGCAACCTGCGTGCGCGCCAGCCGAAACGCTGTCTGGAAATCATCGGTGCGATTCAGCGCATCGACGAGGAATGCATGTCCGAACCAGGTGAGTTCGGATTGCTCGCCGCAGCCAAACGACGAGCGGTCGCTGCGCGCGGCGGTGATGATCAGGCTACCGGCGTTCGCGAGCGGCGGAACGAACCCCCCGGAATAACACGCATTGACGATCACCACCTTGTACCTGAAGGCGTGCTCGTCGAGGATGCCTCGCAGGTCGCCCGCGCCGATCTGGTCCAGCGGCAGCGGATCCATGTCGACCAGCAGCGTATGGTCGTCGCTGCCGTGGGTGGTGAAATACAGCAGCAGGATGTCCTGCTTCGGGTCCATCTTCGCTGCAACCGCATCCAGCGCGTCTTCCAGGTTGCTCCAGGTCGCCAGCGGGCGCGTGGCGAGCGAGGCCGGATTGTTTTCCAGCACCAGCACGTGGCCGGCGGCATCGAAACGCTGCGAGAACAGCTTGTCGAAGTATTCGGCTTCGTTGCGGAACACGTTCTGGCTGCCATCGCCCGCGAACACGATCGCGTACAGGTTCACCTTGCCGGGCGTGCGGGGTTTCAATGTTGCGGCTTCGCGCGCGAGCAGTCCGGACTGGGCGTACATCACCTGTTCCGGCGTGGGTGCGTCCTGCGGCCAGCCGGCGTCCGGCAGCAGGACTGACTCGCCATCATCGGCCGTGGACGCAGGCGCGGGCGCGAACAGCCGCGCGCCGTCGAGGGCAACGTCGGTCTGCGCGGATGCATGGCGAAGCTGCACGCCGTGCCAGCCCGCCATCGCGAACGCGCCCGCCGCGAAGGCGAGAATCGGCAGCGCGACCAGGCCAAACCGCTTCATGCCAGGGTGATCGCGTCGAAATCGGGAACGCAGGGATGCGTGCCGGATTCGGGGCAGTGCTCCGGTGGTCGGCACAGGCGGACCGTCTGCATCCCCGTGCCGCGCGCGGCATCGAGTTCGGCGGCGATGTCCGACAGGAACACGATGGCCGGGCGCGGGAGTCCTATGGCCTCGGCGATCCGCAGGTACGATGCGCGTTCGCGCTTGCCGCCCACTTCGGTGTCGAACCAGCCATCGAACAGGCTGGCGAGATCGCCCGCCTCGGTGTGCCCGAAGAACAGTTTCTGCGCGGCGACCGAACCGGATGAATACACATAGAGCTTCAACCCCCGCGCCTTCCAGGCGCGCAGCTTCGCCGGCACCTCGGGGTAGATGTGCGCGCTGTAATCGCCGGCTTCGTAACCCGCCCTCCAGATCATGCCCTGCAGGGCTTTCAGCGGCGTGGCCTTTCGATCCTCGTCGATCCAGCGCTGCAGGGTCTCGACCACGCGGCGCGAACGCGAATCCTCGATGCCGGCTTCGCGTGCCGTGGCATCCAGCCAGCGGGTCACTTGCGGATCGTCGCGATGGGTTTCGACGAACCGCGCCAGGTGCTCGCGCGCGTAGGGAAACAGCACGTCGCGGACGAACGCGATCGAACTGGTGGTGCCTTCGATGTCGGTGAGGACGGCGCGCACGCCGGATGGCTGCGCCTTGTTCATGCAGCGGCGCCCGCCGGTGTCTCGATATGCGCGGAATAGGCGCTTTCGATGTCGCGCTTCACCGCGATCGGATGCGCGATCCGGTCCAGCATCATCGCCGTTTCGCCGCGCCCGGTGATTTCCACGTCGCCGTAGCCGAACACGCGTCCCCAGAACGACTGGCGCAGGTCGACCGTTTCGATCGAGGCCAGTCGGAGCTCGGTGGTGTTGCGCGATACGATGCCGACCTTGCGCACCACGCGGCGGTTGGTGACGGCCTGCTCGATGCCGCGCAGCCAAAGCCACTGGTAGCCCGCAATCAGGATCGCGAGCACCGCGGCGGCGAGCGCGCCCCACGCGAGCTGGGCGACCAGCAGCGCGGCGACGGCGATGATCCCGAGCACGATCACGCTCCAGAAACGAATCCACATGGACCAGTGCAGCTTGAACGTCGCCACGATCGTTTCGCCTGGCGCCAGCGACTTTTGCAGATAGGACATGCGCGATTCCGAAGTACCCGGTTCAGAAGGCAAACACCTTCCACTGCTTTTGCTTCAGTTCTCCAACCGCGGAAACCGTGCGGCGATCTCCTCGCCGGTGAAGTTGGCCACCCAGCCTTCTGGATTGGTGAACAGCCGGATCGCAATGAAGTTGGGGTTCGGCCCCATGTCGAACCAGTGGCGGGTGCCGTCGGGCACGCCGATCAGGTCGCCTTTTTCGCACAATACGTCATAGATGCGCTCGCCGATGTGCAGGGTGAACTGTCCCTGGCCGGCCACGAAGAAGCGCACCTCGTCTTCGGAATGCGTGTGTTCGGACAGGAACTTCTGCCGCAGTGCGTCCTTTTGCGGATGATCGGCCGTCAGCGAGATCACGTCCACGGCCTGATAGCCCTTTTCCCGCTGCAGGCGTTCGATATCGTCGCGGTAGGCTGCGATCACTTCGTCCTGGCTCGCGCCCGCGGCCACCGGCTTGTTGGCTTCCCAGCGCTCGAAGCGCACCCCGACTTCGCCCAATGCCTGCGCGATGGCGCCGTGATCGCAATGGGTGGCAAGCGGCCGCGTGGGCTCGCGTTGGTCGTACACGCGCAGGCGACTCATGGAATGCCTCCGAGGCGTCTCAGGTCAAGTTCGCAGGCCAGCAGGAATTCCAGCGCTTCGAGGTGCCGCCGCGCTTCCGGCATGCCGCGCCCCCAAGTGTAAAGGCCATGGCCTTCGATCAGGTAGGCGTGCAGCGGCTTGCCGGCGTCCAGCCAGGCATCGACCTTGGCCTCGATGTCCATCATGTCCTGCGAGTTCGGAAACACCGGCAGGTCGAGCTCGCTTTCATGCGAGGTGTAGCCCGTGATCGCCTTCTGCAATTCCCAGCCGCGCAGCGCAATTGCGCCACGCTGCGAGAACAGCCGCGAGGCGACGGTCTGGTTGTGCGAGTGCGTGTGCAGCACCGCACCGGTTTCGGGGACACGGCGGTAGACCTGGAGGTGCAAGGCGGTTTCCGCCGACGGGCGCAGCGCGGGATCGAGCGGCTTGCCGTCGAGGCCGACCGCCATGACGTCGCCGGGTGTGAGCGCGCCCTTGTCGCGCCCGGACACGGTGACGGCGATCGTGTCGTCGTCGATCCGTATCGAGAAGTTGCTGCTGGTGGCGGGCGTCCAGCCACGCGCTGCAAGTTCGGCGCCGACGCGCGCGATTTCTTCACCGCAGGCATGCAGGCGTGCGACGGTTTGTGCGGAAACGGGCGGCATGCGCGTGGGTTCGAATCTTTCAGGCGGCTGAATGTAACATGCGATCGCGATGCGAAAAGATGCCGAGGCAGGCATGGCGGCGTACCATTGCACGCAGTGCCCGTGAATCCTTCATGACACAGGAGTATTGGAAATGAGCGAAGAAACCGCATCACCGCGCCGCCGGTTCCTGAGGATCGCGGGTGGCGCTGCCGCTGCAATGGTGTTGCTGGGTTCGCTTCCGCGTCGCGCATGGGCGGCTTTGCCGCATTTGAGTGCGGCCAACAATGCGACGGCGAAGGCGCTGCACTATGTCGAAGACGATACCAAGGCGCCGCCGCCGCACAAGCCGGGGCAGGATTGCGCGAAGTGCGTGCACTACCAGGGCAAGGCCGGGGATGCTTATGGCCCGTGCGCGATCTTCCCGGGTTTCGATGTGAACGCGAAGGGGTGGTGTTCCGGGTTCCAGGCGAAAAGCTGAACCGGCGTCACGACGCACGCGCCTGCGTTCGCGCAGGCACGCTTCGGCACCGGGGCGGTGCGAACGAGGAATCGGAGGGGAAGATCGGCTGGC
Source organism: Rhodanobacteraceae bacterium (assembly GCA_051962095.1). Taxonomy (GTDB): domain Bacteria; phylum Pseudomonadota; class Gammaproteobacteria; order Xanthomonadales; family Rhodanobacteraceae; genus 66-474. The sequence continues at coordinate 8,126 of JBQCCP010000214.1, read as the reverse complement.
CTGATCAAGTTGCTGCCCGGATACGGCAAGCGGAGGAGCTGACTACGCTTGCCGCACCGGGCAACGGTCCGGGGTCCACTGCCAATGGGAAATCCCTCGGAGCACGCATCATAGCGCGGGGACTCGCGGGGGCCAAGGTTGACAAGCCGGATTTCCTGATGAAATTTTTTAGGCCGCGTAATCAAATACTTGTAGCGTTAATGTTTCGTTGTTTCGAGAGTTGTCCACAGTACGCACGCGTACGGAGTGGCATCTGAACGGCCCGAAGCAAGCAGCCTGTGTGCCGCGCGATTACTTGCGCAACAGGCTGTGCCGGTAGCCGTAGCCGAAGTAGATCGCGAACCCCAGCAGCGTCCACAATCCCATCAGCGTCCAGTTGTACCAGTTCTCCCAATACAACAGCATCAGGCAACTCAGGACGCCCAGCGTGCACGTCACGCCGGCCACGGGCACGCGGAAAGTGCGCGGCAGGTCCGGCCGCGTGTAGCGCAGGATCAGCACGCCCGAGCACACCGCGACGAACGCCAGCAGCGTGCCCATCGACACCAGGTCGCCCAGCACGTCCAGCGGAAACACCGCAGCCAGCAGCGCGATGCCTGTGCCGGTGATCAGGGTGTTGATGTGCGGCGTGCGATAGCGGGGGTGCAGCTTCGAAAACACCGGGGGCAGCATGCCGTCTCGGCCCATGATCATGAAGATGCGCGGCTGCGCGATAATCATCACCAGCACCACGGACCCGAGCCCCAGCAGCGCACCGATTTCGACCAGCCAGCGCAGCCAGTTGAGTTGCGGGTGCGCCGCGACCGCCGTCACCACCGGTTCGGCCGTGCCGAGCTCGGTGAAGGGAATCAGCCCGGTCAGCACGGCCGCCATCGCCACGTACAACACGGTGCAGATTGCCAGCGAGGCGAGGGTGCCGATCGGCAGGTCGCGCTGCGGGTTCTTCGCCTCCTGTGCGGCGGTCGAGGTGGCCTCGAAGCCGATGTAGGCGAAGAACACCAGCGTCGCGGCGCGCATGATGCCGCCCCAGCCGTACTTTTCCGGACCTTCGGCGGGCGGGATGAACGGGTGCCACAGGTCCGGATTCACGTAGTGCCAGCCGACCGCGATCACGATCACGATCAAGGTGACCTTCAGTAGCACGATCGCATTGTTGACGCCGCTGGATTCCCGGATGCCGACATAGCAGAGCCACGTCAGCAGCAGCACCATGATGACCGCCGGCAGGTTGAACAGCGCGCCGGTGACCACGAGGTGCTTGTCCACGAATGCGATCGGCGCGTTGGTGAGCACGTCGGGCAGGTCGAAGCCCATGTGTCGGACCAGGCTCTTGAAATAACCAGTCCAGCTCACCGCGACGGCCGACGCGGACACGCCATATTCCAGCACCATGTTCCAGCCGATGAACCACGCCGCGAACTCGCCCAATGTCGCGTACGCGTAGGAATACGAGCTGCCCGACATCGGGATCAGCGTCGCGAATTCGGCGTAGCACAGCGCGGTGAAGCTGCAGACGACGGCGGCAATCACGAACGACAGCAGCACCGCGGGGCCCGCGTGTTCAGCCGCGGCCTGGCCGGTGATCACGAAGATGCCGCCGCCGATCACCGCGCCGATACCGAGCGCGGTCAGCCCCCACGGCCCCAGCGTGCGTCGCAACTGCACGCCGTTGTGGATGTCATCCTGGGAAGCGGCGTCGCCGACCGGCTTGCGCGCGAACAGTTGCTTGAGGATGGTCACGGCGTCCCCTGTCGCGCGCGCGATGCAGGCCACCGCACGAGCGGCGCCGGGCGGCGGGTTGTCGATGAAAAACGAGAGCGGGCGCGGCAGCCCGCCCCGAAACCTGGTGCCCTCACACCACGTCGTCCAGCGCGTGGGTGATCTGTTCCGGCGACATCTGGCTGCGCCTGTAGCCGTACAGGCGGTAGAAGATCAGCCCGATCACAGCCCAGCCCACGAATACCACCTTGGCCACTACGCTGAGGTTGACGAACAGCAGCAGGCATCCGGCGACCGCCAGCGGGCACACGATCCAGACCAGCGGCGTGCGGAACGGACGCTTGCGGCCTGGCTGGGTGCGGCGCAGGATCATCACGCCCACCGAAACCATCGCGAACGCAAGCAGCGTGCCGGCGTTGGACGTGTCGGCCAGCTTCCCGACCGGGAACAGCGCGGCGCACAGCGATACCACGATGCCGGTGACGTAGGTGATCACGTGCGGGGTGAAGAAGCGCGGGTGCACCTTCGAGAACACGCCGGGCAGCAGGCCGTCGCGCGACATCGTGAAGAAGATGCGGGTCTGGCCGAACATCATCATCAGGATCACCGATGGCAACGCCACGATGGCCGCTAGTTCGATCATGACGGCGACCCTCGGATGTCCGAGTGTGCTCATCACTTGCGCCAGCGGTTCGCGGCTGCACACCAGTGCCTGCGAATTGCCGCACGCTGCCGCGAAGGAGGGCGTGCCCGGATCCAGGAACGCGCCGGTTGCACTCGTCAGCGGCTGTGCGCCGACGGAACCGGCCGCGCCATAGCCCACCAGCAGATAGAAGATGGTGCAGATCACCAGTGCGGCGATCAGCCCGATCGGAATATTGCGGTTGGGGTTGCGGGTTTCCTCGGCGGCGGTGGAAACCGCGTCGAAACCCACGTAGGCGAAGAAGATGGAAGCCGCCGCACCCAGCACGCCGATGCCGTTGCTGCCGATGGGGTTGCCCCAACCTGTCGGCAGGAAAGGATGCAGGTTGGCGTTCTTGACCGCCGGTACCGCAATCACGATGAACGCGGTGAGCGCGATGATCTTGATGGCCACCAGCACCGCATTGACGCGCGCGCTTTTGGATGTGCCGATCACCAGCAGGCCGGTCACGGCGACGCCGATCAGGAACGCCAACAGGTTGAAGCCACCGCCAAGGGTGGGTCCCACTTGCAGCCAGTGCGGCAGCGACAACGCGCCCGGTTTGACCAGTCCGAAGATACCGCTGTTGAGCAGGCCGTTCACGTAGCCGGCCCAGCCCACGCACACCGCGGTCGCGCCGATCGCGTACTCGAGCACCAGCGCCCAGCCCACGATCCAGGCGATCAGTTCGCCCATGACTCCGTAGCTGTAGGTGTAGGCGGAACCCGACACCGGCACCATCGCCGCGAGTTCGGCGTACGCCAGGGCGGCGAGCCCGCACACGATCGCCGCGATCACGAACGAAAGCATCATGCCCGGGCCGGCCTTCTGGGCGGCTTCAGCGGTGAGCACGAAAATGCCGGTGCCGATCACCGCGCCGATGCCGAGCAGGGTCAACTGGATGGGTCCGAGCTGGCGCTTCAGCGATTTCTTTTCGGCGGTTGCGAGAATCTGGTCAAGCGGCTTCACACGCCAGAAGATCATTTGTGCTCCCAATCACTTCGGGTCCGCGGCGGGGGAACCGTGGCTGGGCACACCTTGCGCCCCGGATGGTTCCGCGTGCGCTTCCCCTCGAAGCGACGCGGGCTCGCGCCCGACAGGCGCAAGTGGGCCGTACCATACCGGCGCTTTTCTTTCACCACAAGCGCCGGATGGCAGGTTTTCGAGCATTCGGGATCCCGCGCCAACGCGTCGACTCCGAGCAAGGCCATCCATGGTGCGCAGCCCGTTCGGCATCCTGCTTCACCAGGGCTTGGCGCACGGGAGCCCGCTGGGCTCCCGCACGCGCGTCAGGCTCTACCCGCGAATTCTCCGGTCAACGTGTTCACCCAGACCTTTTCCCCGGTGGTGATGTATTCCGGAACCTGGATTTCGATCCCGGTATCGAGCTTGGCGGGTTTGGTGCGCTTGGTCGCGGACGCGCCCTTCAGTTCCGGCGCGGTCTCGACGACGGTCATGGCAACGCTGGTCGGCACCTGCAGCGCGACGGGCGCATCGTCGATCAGTTGCACGTAATAGCCTTCCACGCCCTCGACGATGTACGCCGCGCTGTCGCCCACCACGTCAGGATCGAGCGTGTAGGGCGTGTAGTCCTCGGCGTCGAGGAACACGAACGCCTCACCGTCCTTGTACGAATAGTTCGCGGCGCGGCGGGTCAGTTCCATTTCCTTCAGGTCATCGTCGGCGCGCAGGCTCAGGTCGAACTTGCGTCCGCCCGGAATGGAATACAGCGTGAAGCGGAAGGTGACGTTGCCGCCGCGTGCCGTCGGCGCGCTGCGTTCGAGGTCGCGCACCTGGTACACGGTGCCGTCGTGTTCGACCACGTTGCCTTTCTTGACTTCGGAAGCTTTCACTTGGGCTGCAGCCGCACGGCGCCATCCAGGCGGATCACGCTGCCATTGAGATAGCTGTTCCCGATGATGAACGCCACGGTTTCCGCGAATTCCTGCGGCCTGCCGAGCCGCGAAGGGAAAGGGATCGAGGCCGACAAGGATTCCTGCACCTGCGGTGGCATGCCGTCCACCATTGGCGTCCAGAAGATGCCCGGCGCGACGGTCATCACGCGGATGCCGAAGCGCGAAAGCTCGCGCGCCATCGGCAAGGTCATGCCGACCACGCCGCCCTTAGATGCGGAATACGCGGCCTGCCCGATCTGGCCCTCGTAAGCCGCGACGGACGCGGTGTTGACGATCACGCCGCGCTCGCCGTCGTCGCCCGGGTCGTTCGTCTGCATCAGTGTGGCGCCGGCCTTGGCGACGTTGAAGCTGCCGACCAGGTTCACCATCACGGTGGCCTGGAACTGGGCCAGCTTCATCGGGCCTTCCTTGCCCAGTACCCGGCCCGAGCCAAGGATGCCGGCGCAGTTCATCACCACGTTCAGGCCGCCCATCGCGTCGCGGGCCGCGGCGGCGTTGGCAGAGACGCCATCTTCGCTGGTCACGTCGGTCCTGAAGAAGCGCGCGGCGCTGCCCAGTTCGTTTGCGGATGCCTGGCCTTTTTCCTCATTGACGTCGAACAGCGCGACCTTGCCGCCATGCGCAACGACGTGTTGCGCGACCGCGTGGCCGAGCCCGGACGCGCCGCCTGTGACGATGGCCTTGACCTTGTCCAGTTGCATGTGATGCTCCTTCAATCGCAAACGCGCGATTGTAGGGCAGGCGGGGCCGCTCCTACAGCTCGCGAATGAACCACCGGTCGCAGCCGTGATGGCCGGTGCTGCCCATTGGCGCGCAGAGGGGCGTGAAGCCGTGCTTGCGATATAGCGCCTGTGCCGCGTCCATGCCGGTCAGGGTCTCCAGATAGCAACGTTTGAAACCAAACGCCCGCGCCGCATCAAGACAGCGCGTGATCATCGCCTGGCCAGCCCCGAAGCCGCGCGCCTCGGGCAGGAAATACATCTTGCGCAGCTCGCACACGTCGGGTTCGCCGTGTTCCAGCGGGGCCACGCCGCCGCCGCCCAGCACCTTGCCTTCGACTTCGAGTACGAAATACGCGCTGCGTGGTTTTGCGTAGGCCGCGCTCATCGCGCCGACTTCCGCGTCGTGGATCGCGAAACCTTCGCCGCCGGCGCCGAATTCCGGCATTACCGCCCGGATGATCGCGGCGACCGCGTCATCGTCGCGCGGTTCGATGGGGCGGATCAAAAACGGTTGCGGCATCCGGAGATTCCTCATTCGCCCATGCGCGCGCGGGTGACCCGGCTGGAAGTCGGCTTGCCGAGCTGCTTCGCCAGCCACCAGCCGGTTTCGATCAACTTGTCCAGGTCGATGCCGGTTTCGATGCCCATGCCCTGCAGCATGTAGGCGACGTCCTCGCTGGCCACATTGCCGGTGGCGCCTTTGGCGTACGGACAACCGCCGGTCCCGGACACGGAACTGTCCACCACCCGCACACCTTCTTCGAGGCACACCAGAATGTTCGCGAGTGCCTGGTCGTAGGTGTCGTGGAAATGCACGGCCAACGCCTTCATCGGCACTTCGTGCGAGACCGAGTGCAGCATCGCGCGCGCCTTCACCGGCGTGCCGACACCGATGGTGTCGCCCAGCGAAATCTCGTCGCAGCCGAGTTCGTACAGCCTTTTCGACACGCGCACCACGTCGCTGACCGGCACCTCGCCTTGATACGGACAACCCAGCACGGTGGATACGTAGCCGCGCACCCGCACGCCTTCGGCGCGCGCACGTTCCAGCACCGGGCGGAAGCGTTCGATGGATTCGTCGATCGAGGCGTTGATGTTCTTCTGGTTGAACGCTTCGCTGGCGGCGGTGAACACCGCGATGCTGGTGACACCCGCTGCGCGCGCGCGATCATAGCCCTGCATGTTCGGCACCAGCGCGGGGTAATCGACGCCGGGCTTGCGGGTGATCCCGGCGTAAACCTCTTCGGCATCGGCAAGCTGCGGCACCCACTTCGGGCTCACGAAGCTGGTCGCCTCGATGGTTTGCAGGCCGCACGCTGAAAGCCGATCGATTAACTCGATCTTGACCGGCGTCGGCACGATGGCCTTCTCGTTCTGCAGGCCGTCGCGGGCGCCGACTTCCACGATGCGAACGTGATTGGGAAACATGCACTGTCCCGTTCCGGATGGCTACGCAGCTCAAGGTGAAATGATGCCGGCGCGCGCCGATTGCAAGGCGCGCGGCTGGTGATGCAACGTCATTCGTCCTTGAACGTGATCAGCACGGCGTCCGCTTCCACGAAATCGCTCGCGCCCGCGCCGACGTTCGCGATGACGCCGGCGCGCGGCGCCTTCAGCGACAACTCCATCTTCATCGCTTCCATCACCAGCAGTTCCTGTCCGGCTTCCACCGTGTCCCCGGGTGCAGCCTTCACCAACACGATGCGACCAGGCATGGGTGCCACGATCTGGTGGCCGGCCGCGCCACCGCTCGCCTCCCACGCGAATGCCGGTACCCGTTCGAAACGCCAGCGCGTGCCTTGCAAGTCGTGCAGCAGCACGCGCGCCGCTTCGGCACGCACGTCGATGCGGCGCGCCCCGCCATCGAAGCGCGCGGACAACGTGCGGCCGTCCCAAGTCGCGTCTTCAACGGTGCAATGTACGCCGCTGGATTGCAGACGATAACGTCCGGCATCGCCCCAGGCTTCGATTTCGAAACGCCGGCCATTGGCCGACAGTGCGACCAGGCGTTTGCCCGCGTGGCCGACGCGCCAGGCATCGGCGCGGCTCCACGGCGAATGCGGATCGGCCGCGTCGTGTACGACATGGCTTTCATCGTGCAGCAGCGCCGCGACCGCCGCCGCGAACAAGGCCTGCCAATCCGGTTCGGCGTCGCCGGACACGAATTCGTCGAGGTGGCGATCGAGATAACCGGTATCGATGCGGTGTTCGATGATGGCGGGGTGCCGCACCAGCCTTTCGAGGAAGGCCACGTTCGATTTGGGTCCCGTGATTTCCGTTGTCGCCAGTGCCTCCCGCATGCGTTGCAGCGCCGACGGCCGATCGACGTCCCACACGATCAGCTTCGCGATCATCGGGTCGTAGAAAATCGTCACCGTATCGTCTTCGACCACGCCGCCGTCGAGGCGCACGTGCGTGGACGCTTTCGGCAGTTGCAGGCGCACGAGCTTGCCGGAACCGGGCAGGAAACCGTGATCGGGGTCTTCCGCATACAGGCGTACTTCGATCGCATGGCCGCGCGACGCGACTTGCTCCTGCGTCAGCGGCAACGGCTCGCCATCGGCGACGCGCAACTGCCACTCGACCAGATCGATGCCGTGGGTCATTTCGGTGACCGGGTGCTCGACCTGCAGGCGGGTGTTCATTTCCATGAAATGGAAATCGCCTTCCGGCCCGACGATGAACTCCACTGTACCGGCGCCGACGTAGTCGACGGCTTTCGCCGCTGCGACCGCGGCCGCGCCCATCGCCGCGCGGCGGTCGGCGTCGAGGAAAGGCGAGGGCGTTTCTTCCAGCACCTTCTGATAGCGCCGCTGTGCGGAACACTCGCGCTCGTCGATGTGGATCACGTTCCCGTGGCGGTCGCCGAACACCTGGAATTCGATGTGGCGCGGATGCTCGATGTAGCGTTCCAGCACCATCGAAGTGTCACCGAACGACGCCTTCGCGATGCGTTGCGCCGCAGCCAAGGCTTCGGGAAACTCCGCATCGCTGCGCACGATCTGCATGCCCTTGCCGCCGCCGCCGGCGGAGGGCTTGATGATCAGCGGGTACCCGATCGTGTGCGCCTGTTCGGCGAGGTATGCA
>JBQCCP010000213.1:0-10640 GCA_051962095.1 Rhodanobacteraceae bacterium | reverse complement strand
GCCGGCTTCACAGACACCGAGTTTAGGTGTGATGATGAAGCCGGAGGTGGCCAATGGGAACGAGACGGACGTTCAGTCGGGAGTTCAAGCTTGAAGCGGTGGACCTGGTCAGGGTTCGCGGGGTGAGCGTGGCGCAGTAGGCATTGTTGTTGGTGGCGTCATTGCCAGCTGGCCTGGCCGTGCGCCGCGCGCGCCCTAAACCAACATGAGAGTTCCCCCGGCTCTGCCGGTGGATCGTTACTCCCCGGCAAACGGCCGCCGGAGGTCAGCTCATCGCCAAGCGAAAGTCATACTGTCTAGCCCTTTGTGGCAGCCTCTTGCGCAAACTGGAAGTGATACTGTAGTGTCACTTCATGCGTACCGAACTCGTCACCACCCTCAAGCGTCAAGCCACCGAGCTCCTGTCGGACATCGAGCGCGACAAGGAACCAATTCTCATCACTCAGCATGGCCTTCCCAGCGCTTATTTGCTGGACGTCGAGACTTTCGAGCTCATGGAGCAGCGCATGGCGATCCTCGAAGGCATCGCCCGTGGGGAACAGGCTGTTGCTGAGGGTCGGGCTGCTTCCCATGCTCAAGCCAAGAAGCGCCTTGCCCGATGGCTGAGATAGTTTGGTCGGAGCCAGCACTGGGGGACCTGGATGCCATCGCAGACTACATCGCACTCGAAAATCCCGTTGCTGCATCCGCGCTCATCAAGCGCATCTTTGGCCATGTCGAGCAGCTGGTCGAACACCCGGAGAGTGGCAGCCGGCCGCAGGAGCTGGGGCGGTCGCGGTATCGCCAGATCGTCGAGCCGCCTTGCCGCGTGTTTTACCGGTACGACGGACACAAAGTCTTTGTTCTCTACGTCATGCGGTCCGAGCGGCTGTTGCGTCGTGGTCGCCTCGCCGCGCGCCCCAAGCGAGCAAAGGGCTGACAACTCGGTCCCGCTATGCGGGGCTCGCGCCGCTTACCTCAAGCGGTTGGCGTCAAGGACAATCATGTTCAACTGAAGCCAGGCAGAACATGAGCACAATGGGAATCGGCGTCGGTCACCTGGCCATCCGGTATCTCAACGCGAACCTCACGCCGGGCAGACCATGCACACGCCGAAAGGCACGTCCATGGGTTCTCGAATCCTTCTGGCAGCATCGCGCGCGCACTGATAATCCAGTCTCCGGACATTGGAGCCCAATACTTCGAAGATGTTGCTGCAGTGGTCAACGCAGGTGGCCCGCCCGACAAGGTTGCGTTGCTTTCCATCATGAGCACGTACGGGATTGTGCCGCCGGCCGCGCCAAGGTGACGCGTAGCATCAAGTTTGCAGTGCACAATTGGTCAGGTTTCATCGAAGCATTCTTTTGGGGTCCTGAAACCCGGTCGTTTCTTCGGGCAACTTTCCGGGACACGCCGATGTTGTTGGCGCTGATGCACGGTGCCGTGGCTTGTCGCGGCGCGTATGCCCGCATCCTGGACGGTTATCGGTTCACCGCGGAACAGGTGCGGAACGATTTGATCTTCGTCGCCACGGATGGGCAAACGGTGCTCGACTTCTACTCGCTGGCCAACTTCGATTCCGAGCCCGAACTCGACCTCCTGTTCGTGGCGGACGCGGCGCAAGGCACGGGTTTCGGCGCGTTGCTGTTCGGGCACATGCGCGCGCTGGCTCCCGGGCGGGGCATCGGAAACATCAAGATCGTTTCGCACCCGCCGGCCGAGGGCTTCTACGCCCGTATGGGTGCCAGGAAAGTCGCCGTCCAACCGCCGTCCGGGCGCGTGGCGTGGGAACGGCCTATCCTAGTGCTGGAAACCGGGGCTGCGCTTGGCGATCCATCGGGGATGCCGCCGCTTGGTGCCACTCGATCCGGACGTTCACACACGGAGGGTTCATGAGCGCCAATACCTTCACCCGGCCGAGTGCGCTGGCACCCATCGCAATGTCGCTGGCGGCACTGGCGGTCGTGCTCGTCCACATTGCGCTGTCCGGCGCCGCACGCCAGCCCGACGAAGGCGCGGCCGCGCACCTGTTCCAGCTTCTCGTCGCGGGGCAACTGCCCATTGTGGCGTTCTTCGCGGTCCGGTGGCTGCGACGCGCGCCGAGGCAAGTGGTGGCGATGCTGGGCCTGCAGGCGCTGGCGGCGGCGGTCGCATGTGCGCCGGTCTGGTATTTGCACTTGTAGGCGCGCGCGGCTGCGCGATTCAGGTGTTGGCGGCCAGCGCCGCGAGATGCGCGACCGTGCATTCGCGCAGCGCGGCGAGGTCGTAGCCGCCTTCCAGCATCGAGACGATGCGGCCGTCGGCGTGGCGGTCGGCGAGTTCGCACAGGCGCTGGGTGATCCACGCGTAATCGCCGGTGGCGAGTTGCAGTTGCGCCAGCGGATCGCGCGCATGCGCGTCGAAACCGGCCGAGACCAGCAGCAGTTGCGGACGGAACATGTCCAGCTCCGGCAGCAGGGCCTTTTCCCACACCGCGCGGAATTCGATCGAGCCCGTGCCCGGCGCCAGCGGCGCGTTGACGATGTTGCCGTCACCGTGTTCGCCGGCGGCGCCGGTGCCGGGATACAGCGGCATCTGGTGGCTGGACGCGTACATCACGCGCACGTCGTGCTGGAAAATGTCCTGGGTGCCATTGCCGTGGTGGACGTCAAAGTCGACGATCGCGACGCGCTGCAGACCATGCACCGTCAGTGCCTGCGCGGCAGCGACCGCGACGCTGTTGAACAGGCAGAAGCCCATCGCCTGACCGCGCGTTGCATGGTGGCCCGGTGGACGCACGGCGCAGAAGGCGCGCTTCGTCTGGTTCGCCAGCACCGCGTCGGTCGCCGCGCACGCGGCGCCGGCCGCGCGCAACGCGGCTTCCAGCGAGCCGGGCGACATCACGGTGTCGGGATCGAGGCGCGTGTAACGTTCGGCCGGTGCGCTCGCGAAGATGCCGTCCACGTAAGCTGGATCGTGCACGCGTTCGAGTTGCCCGCGGGTCACACGCGGCGCTTCGACGCGCTCGAATTTCGCGAAGCGCGGTTCATCCAGCGCATCCAGGACGGCGCGCAGCCGCGCCGGCGATTCGGGATGATCGGCGCCTGGATCGTGTTCGAAGCAGGCGGGGTGGGTATAGACCCGCATCGCGTTCAACCTTGCGGTTCGGGGCGTGGTCTCTTCTCGTGCTGCCACAGCACTTCGCCATGGCCGCTCGCGCGCGCCAGCACGCGGCACAGCACGAACAACAGGTCCGACAGGCGGTTGAGGTAATGCACGGCTTCCGCGCGCACGCTTTCGTCGCGCGCCAGCGTCACCACGCGGCGCTCGGCGCGCCGGCACACGGTGCGCGCGACGTGGCATTGCGCGGCTGCCATGCCGCCGCCCGGCAGGATGAACTCCTTGAGCCGCGGCAGATCGGCGTTGTAGTGATCGAGCGTTTGTTCCAGCGCGGTGACGTCGGCGTCGTGGATCATCGCCATGCCGGGTACGCACAGCTCGCCGCCCAAGTCGAACAGCGTGTGCTGGATGCGCACCAGCAACTCGCGGATATCGTCAGGCACGCCGTCGCAGGCGAGCAGCACGCCGAGCGTGGAATTCAGCTCGTCGACGGTGCCGTAGGCTTCGACGCGCGCGGAATCCTTGGGCGTGCGCGAGCCGTCACCGAGGCCGGTGGTCCCATCGTCACCCGTACGGGTATAGATCTTCGACAATCGATTGCCCATCCGAGCGACTCGCCTAACGCCCGCCGCGCGGGCGGACGGTGTTGCCAAGCCCGGCCATCCTGGCCTCGCCAAGCAACCCGGCCCTCCGCATCCTGCTACGGGCGCTGCTCACGCCATCCATGGGGTTCGCCCTTCGGGCCGCCTGCGGCGTTCGGGCACGCTCCCTGCGCGCCTCGTCGCCGGGGCGAGATGCCATTGGTATCTCGCGAAAGCTCCGGCTCGCCCATCATCCCCAGTCCGGGTGTAGATCTTCGATAGACGATTGCCCACGACGCCGTCAGTGCGCTGCGGTCGCCCGCAGCACGTTCCAGCGACGGCCGAGCAAGGCGAACCCACCGAACAGCAGCGCGGTCCACAGCAGGGTGCCCGGCAGGCTGCCGTACTGGTAGAACGGCCAGCCGGCGACAAACGAGGTCATCAGGCCGGCCGCGGTGTGCGGGTACATCGTGCCGCCCAGCCACACGAAGAAATTGGTGACGAGGTAGAAACCGGTCGCGCTTGCGACGGCCGCCATCGCGGTGTTCAGGAAACGCACGCGGCCGCGCAGGGCGAAGCCCGCGAACGCGGTGAGCACCACGCAGCCGTACACCACGGGCATCATCCAGCCGTAGAAGCCGATGAAGCAGTCGCCCAGGAACAGCGCGACCAGCGGCACCGCCATCGCGAGTTTGCGATCGGCGAAATACGCGCCGCCGAACAGCGCCATCGCTTCCACCGGCGTGAAATTCCACGGCATCGCGCCTGCCGCGTAGTGCACCAGCAGCCGGTACACGACGGTGAACGCGACCATCGCGCACAACACCAGGGTGCCGGGGGAAAGCAGGGTCGATTGCGGGGAGCGGGCGGGCTGCGACATGGAATCCATCCTCGTTGCGTCTAGCTGTAAAGCTTAGCGCAAACCGCCAACGCCGCGGGCTGACCCGCATCAACCGGCTATCATTCCGGAATGACGGAACGCACCGACATCTTGATCGTGGGCGGCGGGTTGGTGGGCGCGAGCCTCGCGCTGGCGCTGGATGCCGCGGAACGAAACGCCACGCTGCTGGAAGCTGCGTCGCCGCGGGTTGCGATCGGCACACCCGTCGCGTCCGGTGCCGATCGCAACCTGGTACTCGCACGTGCGTCGGTGAACGCGCTGAAGGCGTTGCGGGTGTGGCCGCAACTCGAATCGGCCGCGGGCGCGATCCGCCGCGTCGAAGTCAGCCGCGCCGGCGAATTCGGGCGGTTGCGCATGAGCGCCGCCGAAGCCGGCGTGGATGCGCTGGGCCGCGTGGTGCCCGGAAGCGTGCTGGGCGCGGCATTGAACCACGGCCTGGGAGCATGCACGCACGTACAGCGCCTCGCGCCCGCGAAGCTGGTTTCGCTGACGCCGAACGCGTCGGGCTGGCGCGCGCGCATCGCGTTGGCCGACGGCGAACGCGAGATCGAAGCGGGCCTGGTGGTCGGCGCCGACGGCAGCGATTCGCTGGTGCGCGCGCAGGTCGGCATCGGCGCGCAGCAACACGATTATTACCAGAGCCTGTTCGTCTGCACGGTCGCGTGCGAACGCGACATCTCCGATTCCGCCTTCGAACGTTTCACCGACGACGGCCCCGTCGCCTTGCTGCCGTTGCCCGGTCAGCGGCGCGGATTGGTGCTGACGGTGTCGGCCGATCGTCACGACGAAGTCGCGATGATGGGCGATGCCGCGTTCATCGCGCTGGCGCAGCATCGCTTCGGCTGGAAGCTCGGCGCCTTGTCTCGACCGGGCAAACGTTTTCCGCATCGCATCCGCCGCGTGCTCGCCGATGCGCTGACGGCGCCGCGCGCGGTGCTGGTCGGCAATGCCGCGCAAACGGTGCATCCGATCGGTGCGCAGGGTTTCAATCTCGGCCTGCGCGATGCGTTGACGCTGGCGGAATTGGTCGCCGACGCAGAAGACCCGGGCGCGCCTTCGCTGTTGAACACCTATGCGACGCGCCGTGCGCCCGACCGCGAAGGCGTGCTGGCCTTCAGTCACGGATTGATCGCGCTGGGGTGCCTCGCGCAGCCCGCGCTGGCGCCGCTGCGTTCGCTGGCGCTGCTGGCGCTGGATGCCGTGCCGCCGCTGCGCCACGCGATCGCCCGGAAGGGCATGGGTTTTCGCGGCGCGCCGCCTGCGGCGGTGCTGGATCGCGGCCCGTGAACGCGCGCCGGCCCGCACTCGACGTTGCGATTGCCGGCGGCGGCATGGTCGGTGCGGCTTGCGCGCTGACGCTGGCGCGCCATGGCTTTTCCGTGGTGCTGCTGGAAGCGCGTGAACCGGCGTCGTGGCACCGCGACGAGCCCGAAGACCTGCGTGTGATCGCGCTGGCGCCGTTGTCGGCGCGCCTGTTCGACGAGCTCGGCGCCTGGCGCGGCATCGAAGCCGCGCGCGTGTCGCCGTACCGGCGCATGCGCGTGTGGGATGCCGCGTCCGGCGCGGAACTCGGCTTCGATGCCGCGGATGAGGGTCGCGCGCAACTCGGCTGGATCGTCGAGAACAAGTTGATCGCGTGGACGTTGTGGAACGCACTGGGCGCAGCCGGAGTCCAGAGGATTTGTCCCGCGCACGTCATATCGTTCGTGCAACGCGACGACCGCGTGACGCTGGATCTCGACAGCGGAGAAGTCCTGTCCGCGGCGCTGCTGGTGATCGCCGACGGCGCGGGTTCCGCACTGCGCGAGCAGGCCGGCATTGGCGTGCGCGGGCGCGATTACGGCCAGCGCGCGGTGGTCGCACATGTCGCGACCGAACGCCCGCACGAGGCGACGGCATGGCAGCGCTTCACGCATGAAGGTCCGATCGCATTGCTGCCGTTGTCGGACGGACGCAGTTCGATCGTGTGGTCGTTGCCGGAAACGCGTGCGCGCGAAGTGCTGGCGCTGGACGATGCGGCCTTTTGCGAAGCGGCGGGCGTGGCTTCCGATTTCCGTCTCGGCCGCATCGTGTCAACCACTCCGCGCGCATCGTTTCCGTTGCGCCTGCAGATTGCCGAGCGCTTCGCCGCCAACCGCTGTGTGCTGATCGGTGACGCCGCGCACGCGGTGCATCCGCTCGCCGGGCAGGGCGCGAACCTGGGCTTGCGCGATGTTGCGGAACTTGCCGCGGTGCTGGGCGACGCGCGGGACGCCGGCCGCGATTTCTCGGCGTCGCATGTGTTGAAGCGCTACGCGCGCCGACGGCGTGTCGCGAGCACGCTGGATGCGCGCGCGTTCGACGCAATCGAACGCATGTTCGCCCGGCAGGCGCCGGCCTGGACCGCCGTGCGCGGCCTCGGCATGCGCGCGTTCGACGCGCTCGAACCACTGAAGCGACGTTTGTCGGCGCACGCCGAAGGCATCGCGTAGTGCCGTTGGCTTTTCTCCTTCCCCTTCAAGGGGGAAGGCAGGGATGGTGTTGAGCCTGGGCGCATGCAACCATCCCACCAGCGCTACGCGCTAGGCCTGCGGCCGCCTCCTCTTGAAGGGGAGGGCTTCAGTGTTGGATCCCCGAAAACCGAGGAGACGATCATGCGCAAGACACTGCTTGCATTATTGCTGCTCTTGGGCGTCACGCCGTTCGCGCACGCCGCGATGCGCTCGCAGACCATCGACTACAGCGTCGACGGCAAGGCCATGCAGGGCGTGCTGGTGTGGAATGACGCGGTGAAAACGCCACGGCCCGGCCTGCTGATGATTCCCGACTGGACTGGCGTGAATGCCCGCAGCATCGATTTCGCCAAGACGATCGCGGGCAACGACTACGTGATCTTCATGGGCGACATGTACGGCAAGGACGTGCGCCCGAAGGACGACAAGGAAGCGCAGGCCGCGACCAAACCGCTGTATGCCGACCGGCCGCTGCTGCGCAGGCGGGTGGTGGCGGCGTACGATGAGTTGAAGGCGCTGGCGGCGAAACACGCGGCGCCGATCGATGCTTCGAAATTCGCGGCAATCGGTTTCTGTTTCGGCGGCACCTCGGTGCTCGACCTCGCCCGTACCGGCAGCGACATCGCCGCGGTGGTGAGTTTCCACGGAGGACTCGGTACCGACGATCCGGCGCTCGCGAAGCACATCAAGGCGCGCGTGCTGGCGATGAACGGCGGCGACGATCGCGGCACCATGCCGGATGCGCCGGCTTTCATGAAGGAAATGCAGCAGAGCCGCGCGCCGTGGCAGTTCGTGGTGTTCGGCGGCGCGGTGCATTGTTTCGCCGAGCCGTGGTCGCATTCGCCACCGGGTTGTGTCTACGACCCACCGGTGGCGAAGCGCGCGTTCGCACTGATGCACGCGTGGCTCGCCGAGGCGTTTGCCGGCAAAGGCTGAGGCGCAGGGCGGGAGGAGCGCAGCGCATCCCGCCGAATGGCGTCAGGCGGGTTAACACCCGCCCTACGGCGCCGTCCTTGAATTCAACAGGTGCGATTGACCGCGTAATCGGCCAACCCTGCCAGCGCGTCGCGGTAGTTCGATGGCGGCAGCGTTTCCAGCGCCGCGTGCGCGGCATCCGCGTGGGACTGCGCACGCGTGCGGGTGCGTTCCAGCGCGCCGGAGCCGCGGATCGCCGCCACGATCACGTCCAGCGCCGCCAGCCGCTGGCTGGTGATCGCGTTGCGCAGGAGTTCGGCCTGCATTGGCGTCGAGCGCTGGATCGCATAGATCAGCGGCAGCGTGGGCTTGCCTTCGGCGAGATCGTCGCCGATGTTCTTGCCCAGGGTGTCGGCGTCGGATACGTAGTCCAGCAGGTCATCGGCAATCTGGAACGCACAGCCGAGCTGCATGCCGTAACGGCGCAGCGCGAGGCACTGGTCTTCGGGAAGGCCGGCCAGCACGCCGCCCAGTTGCGTGGCGGCGGCGAACAGGACCGCGGTCTTGCGCTCGATCACGCGCATGTACGCGGCTTCGTCGGTCTCGGCCTTGCCGATGTTGAGCAGTTGCAGCACCTCGCCTTCGGCGATGGAATTGGTGGTGTCGGCGAGGATCCGCATCACTTCCATGCGGTCGACTTCCACCATCATCTGGAACGCGCGCGAATACAAAAAGTCGCCCACCAGCACGCTGGCGGCGTTGCCCCAAGCGGCATTCGCGGTCTTGCGCCCGCGCCGCAAATCCGAACCGTCGACGACATCGTCGTGCAGCAGCGTCGCGGTGTGGATGAATTCGATCACCGCCGCGAGTTCGATGTGCGCGTCGCCGCGATAACCGGCCGCGTGCGCGGCCAGCACGTGCAGCATCGGCCGCAGCCGCTTGCCGCCGCCGCCGACGATGTGTTCGCCGATCGCGTTGATCAGCACCACGTCCGAGTGCAGGCGCTGGCGGATCATGCCGTCCACCTGGCGCATGTCCGGTGCGGCGAGATCGCGTGCCGCGGTGAAGGCGTTGGCGGGTTCGGGCGATGCAGCGGGCGAGGGGCGGTTCATGGGCATCCAGGCGCGGCAAGCCAACAATTATAGTGCGGCGTGCCAAATGGCCGGCGAACACCTACAGGGCGGCGCGGCGTGCGCCGGCTGGCGCGATCTCTCGCGTGCTAGGATCATCGGTCCGGTCGGTTTCCACTCGAGGGTTCGCACATGGCACGCGGCGTCAACAAGGTCATCCTGGTCGGCAATCTGGGCGCGGACCCGGAAACGCGCTACAGCGCGTCCGGCACCGCGATGTGCACGATCCGGATCGCCACCACCGACAGCTGGAAGGACAAGCAGACCGGCGAGCGGCAGGAACGCACCGAATGGCACCGCATCAAGTTCTTCGGCCGGCTCGCCGAGATCGCCGGCGAGTACCTGAAGAAGGGCCGGCAGGTGTACGTCGAGGGTTCGCTGCGCACCGACAAATACACCGACAAGGACGGGGTCGAGCGCTACACCACCGACGTCATCGCCAACGAGATGCAGATGCTGGGCGGTCCCGGGGATGGCGAGCCGCGCGGCGAAGGCGGCGGCTACCGCCAGCGCGCGCCGCAGGGCCGTCCGGCCGGCGGCGCACCGGGCGGCGGACGCCAGTCCACGCCGCCCCCGCCGCAGGACAACGGCTTCGAGGACGACGACATCCCGTTCTAGTTCCGAAGGGCCATGGCAGCGATCGAAAGCTTCGAGGGCGGGTGTGACTGCCGTTTCATTCGCTACCGCCTCGCCCGCACGCCATTGTTCGTGCACTGCTGCCATTGTCGCTGGTGCCAGCGCGAAACCGGCAGCGCGTTCGTGTTGAATGCGCTGATCGAAAGCGAGTGCGTGCAAGTGCTGGGTGGCGGACCCGAAATGGTGATGACGCCCTCGCACAGCGGCAAGGGCCAGACCATCGCGCGTTGCCCGCAGTGCCGGATCGCGCTGTGGAGCCACTACGCGGGCGCGGGCCCGAAGTTCGCTTTCGTGCGCGTCGGCACGCTGGACGATCCCGACCGTTTCCCGCCCGACATCCACATCTTCACGACATCGAAGCAGCCCTGGGTGATCCTGCCCGAAGGCGTGCCAGCGATGCTGGAGTATTACGACCGCGAGCAGTGCTGGCCGAAGGAGAGCCTGGAGCGGCGTGCGGTGGTGCTCGCGAAATCCTCCATGTAGGTTGGACTGGCGTCGGCTTTATCGGCGGAAGCCCGACATCGCGCGCACGTTGGGCTTTGCCGGACGAAGCCCGGCTCAGTCCAACCTACCGCGGCTTGGGTCCGCGCATCGGCACCGCATGGCCGTACAGTGACGCCGGGTCGCGCGAAAGGCCGTTTTTCTCCAGCGCGTCGAGATAGGACTGCCAGTTCTTTTCCTGGTGGGTGCCAAGTTCGTGCAGCGTTTCCCAGGAATAGATGCCGGTGGCGTGGCCGTCGGTGAAGCGCAGCGATATGGCGTAATTGCCGACCGGCTGCAATTCCATGATCCCGACATCGCGCTTGCCCGCGACCAGCACCTGCTGGCCGGGGCCATGGCCCTGGACTTCGGCGGAGGGCGAATACACGCGCAGGTATTCGGCCGGCAGGACGAAGTGCTCGCCGGA
>JBQCCP010000212.1:0-21105 GCA_051962095.1 Rhodanobacteraceae bacterium | reverse complement strand
AACCACCGCATCGGCCTCTACGACGCGATCCTGATCAAGGAAAACCATGTCGCCGCGGCCGGCGGCGTCGACGAGGCGATCCGCGCCGCGCGCGCCGCGAGTCCCGGCGTGTTCCTCGATTGTGAAGTCGAATCGCTGGGCGAATTGCGCGACGCGATCGAAGCCGGCGTCGACCGCGTGCTGCTGGACGAATTCACGGACGCGATGCTGCGCGAAGCCGTCGCGATCGCCGCCGGTCGCGTGCCGCTGGAAGTCTCCGGCAGCGTCAACCTCGAACGCGTCCGCGCCATCGCCGAAACCGGCGTCGACTGCATCTCCATCGGCGCGCTGACCAAGCACGTCCGTGCCATCGATTTGTCGATGCGCTTCGACGCGCGCTGACATCAAGCCCTGTCGACGGAATACCGCTGCTCTTGTAGGTTGGGCTCAGCGCAGCGAAGCCCAACGACGGCAGCCATCATCGTCTTCTGTAGGGCGGGTGACAACTCGCCGTCTTGAAACGGGGGGATTCACTTCGTTCCTCCCGCCCTACGAGATGTGCGAGCCGTGAGCTGGGCTGAACGCAGTGAAGCCCAACGCCCGGCGAGCAACAACGTTGGGCTTCGCGTTGCTCAGCCCAACCTACGGAAACGCCGGGGAAGCGCCATCAATGCTGCTTGAGCGCGCTCAATGCCTGCGCCATGCGCTTGCCCGAAACCGGCTCGGCGGTCTTGAGTCCCTGCGCGAAGACGGAAACGCGCCATTCCTCGACCAACCAGCGCAGGGTGTCCAGCGCTTCGGAAGCGTCGCCTGAGGCGCGTGCGTCCAGCACCGCGCGCCAGTACGGCAGCACCTGCTGCATGCGCGCGTGATCGCGCGCAGGATCGCCGCGCAGCTTTTCGGCGCGCAGGCGCATGGCTTTGAGGTAACGCGGCAGGTGCGCGAGGCGCGTGCGTGGCAGTTCGCGCAGGACTCCCGGCGCGAGCAAGACTTCGAGCTGGCCGCGCAGGTCGGCATAGCTCGCCTGCGCCTGCCCCTTGATCGCAGGCTTGAGCAACGGCTGAAGCTCCGTCAGCGCGGCGAGAATCGGTTCGGCCAGTCTCAGGCGTTCCATCGCGGCACCGAACAGCGAGCGTGAAACGGCATCGCGCAGTGTGTTCCATGCCGTGCGGTCGCGCACGTTCAAGTCATGCTCGCCCAGCGCGTCGGCGAACGCGCCTTCCACGATGTCTTCGCGCAGTGCGTCGGCGCGGCCGTGTGGCGCGAATGCCACCGCGAGCTTCGGTTTCAGCGGCAACTGCTTGCGCGCACGCTTGAACTCGGCCGCCAGCGCGATGCGCAACAGCCGTTCGACGCCGGCCCGATGTGCAGCCTCGGCCTCGTCCGCGTTTTCGAACACCCGCAGCGCCACCACTTCGCCCAGGTCGACCAGCGCCGGATAGGCCGTCATGCCGTCGCGCGCTCGCGTGGCGTCGGGGATCGCATCGAAATCCCAGTCGCGCACGTCGTCCCGCGTGACGGCGGCGTCTGCGTGGTGCGAAAACGCTTCGCGGGCACGCGAGCCGAATCGTGCACGCAGCATTTCGAGGTCACGGCCTTGCGCCAGCGAATGGCCACGTTCGTCGCGCAAGTCGAACCGCATCAGCAGGTGCGGCGGCAACGCGTCCGCGTCGAACGATGTGGCACCCACCTCGACGCCCGTCACGCGCTTGAGGAACGCCGCAAGCACGTCCGCCAGTGGCACGTCGCGCGGCGCTTCCGCTTCGACGAACGCGCGCGCGAATTCCGGCGCAGGCACGAAGTTGCGCCGCTGTGCCTTGGGCAGGCTTCGGATCAGCGCCGCGACCTTGTCCTGCAGCAGGCCCGGCACCAGCCATTCGCAGCGCGCGGCGGGAACGGCGTTCAGCAATGGCAGCGGCACGCGCAGCGTGACGCCATCGGCTTCGTCGCCCGGGACGAACCGGTAATCGAACGCAAGCCGCTGGTTGCCCACCTCCATCGCGTCGGGAAACGCGCCGGCGTCGCCATGGGCACCCGGCTCCAGCACATCGCGCAGCGACCAGCGCAACGCGGCGCGTTCGGCGGCGGGTGCGCGCCCATACCAGGCATCCAGCGCCCTGGACGAGGCAATGTCTTCCGGCAACTTGCCCGCGAAGAAGGCGGTCAGATCCTCGTCGGATTTCAGCAAACCTTCGCGGCGTTGTTGCGCCTCGATTTCCCGCGCCTCGTCCAGCACCCGCGCATTCGCGCGAACGAAATCGGCGCGGCTGTCGATGTCGCAGCGCGCCAGCGCTTCGCGCAGGAAGATCGCGTGCGCCAGCGCCGGATCCTGTTTCGCGAAGGTGACCGGGCGCCGTTCGACGAAGATCAACCCATACAACGAAACCTGCTCGAAGGCCTGCACCGCACCGCGCGCACGTGACCAGTGCGGATCACTGCAGGTGCGCTTCAGCAAATGCCCGGCTTGGCGCTCGATCCACGCGGGTTCGATGCGCGCGCATTGCATGCCCCAGACCTTGCCGCCCAGGTCGATGATCTGGGCGAAGAACAGCCACGCGGGCGGCTTTTTCGCCAGCGCGGAACCCGGGAACACCCTGAACTTGCGTTCGCGCGTGCCGCGATACAGGCCCTGTTCGTCCTTGCGCGCGACGTTGGCGGGAAGGCCGGAAAGGAGGGCGAGGTGGATGGGCTGGTAAAGATCGGGACCCGGGGCTCGGGGGCCGCGGCCCGAGAGAGCGGATCGCAGGGCTTCGACTGTTTCTGGAACACTATTGGATGCGGTTGGCGCCACGCGCCTCGGCTCTTGCTGCTGTCTTTTCCGGGTCCCGGATCCCGAGTCCCGGGTCCCGGCTTCCAGCAGCAACTGCCGATGCAACTCGCGCCACTCGCGCATCCGCATGAACGACACGAAATGCTTCGCGCACCAGTCGCGCAATTTCGATTGCGTCAGTTCTTCGTGCGCAGTGCGATACGCGTTCCAAAGATTCAGCACGCCGATGAAGTCGGATTGCGGATCGTCGAATTCCGCGTGTGCGGCGTCGGCCTGCTGCTGTTTGTCCGCCGGCCGTTCGCGCGGATCCTGGATGCCGAGGAAGGCGACGATCGGCAGCACCGTGTCGGACATGCCCAGCTTCTGCGCCTCGACCAGCATCCGCGCGAGCTGCGCGTCGATCGGAATGCGCGCGAGTTGCTTGCCCATCGGCGTCAGCCGGCGCGCGTCATCGACTGCGCCGATTTCGGCCAAGCGGCGCCAGCCATCGTTGACGGCGCGCGGGTCGGGTGGATCGATGAACGGGAACGCTTCCACGTCGCCGAGGCCGAGATCGAGCATGCGCAGGATCACGTCGGACAACGCGCTGCGCAGGATTTCCGGATCGCTGTACGGCGGGCGCGCTAAGAAATCCGCTTCGTCGTACAACCGCACGCAGATGCCCGGTCCGACGCGCCCGCAACGGCCGGCGCGCTGGTTGGCCGCGGCCTGCGACACTGGCTCGATGTGCAAGCGCTCGATCTGACTGCGGCGCGAGTAACGCTTGACGCGCGCGTCGCCGGAATCGACGACCCAGCGGATGCGTGGAACAGTCAACGAAGTTTCGGCGACGTTGGTCGCCAGCACGATGCGGCGCTGAAGACCGGGCTTGAACACGCGATCCTGTTCCTTCACCGACAGCCGCGCGTACAGCGGCAGCACTTCGGTGTGGCGGTATTGTCGGCGCGCCAGCGCAAGATGCGCGTCGCGGATCTCGCGTTCGCCCGGCAGGAACACCAGCACGTCGCCTTTCGGGTCTTCGCGGGTAATGTCGTCGAGGGCAGAGGCGACTCGCTCGGTCAGGCCGCTTTCCTGCTCCGGCCGGCGGTAGCGGATTTCGACCGGATACGCGCGGCCTTCCACCGCCACCACCGGCGCATTGTCGAAATGTTGCGCAAAGCGCGCGGTGTCGATGGTGGCCGAGGTGACGATCAGCTTCAGGTCGGGACGGCGGCGCAGCAGTTGCTTCAGATATCCCAGCAGGAAATCGATATTGAGGCTGCGTTCGTGCGCCTCGTCGATGATCAGCGTGTCATACGCCGACAGCCAGCGATCGTGTGCCATCTCCGCCAGCAGGATGCCGTCGGTCATGAACTTGACCAGCGTGTTTTCGCCAAGCTGCTTGGCGAAGCGCACTTCGTAGCCGACCACGCCGCCCGTCTCACCGCGGAGTTCGTTGGCGACGCGATGCGCCATCGCGCGTGCGGCGAGGCGGCGCGGCTGGGTACAGCCGATCATGCCGGCCACGCCGCGCCCGGCCGCGAGGCACAGCTTCGGCAGTTGCGTGGTCTTGCCGGAGCCGGTTTCGCCCGCGATCACCAGCACCTGATGCGCGCGGATCAGGCGCGTGATTTCGTCCGCGCGTTGCGTGATCGGCAGCGTTTCGTCCAGCGTGACCGGCGGCACCAGCGCGGTGCGGGCTTCTCGCTGTGTGACCGACGCCGCGATTTCCTGTGCGAGCTCGCGCCAGTCGTCCGGCGGCGTAGAACGTTTGCGTTCCAGTCCGCGCAGGCGCGCGCGCAATTTCCCGGCATCGCGCGTCAGCGCGTGACCGAGCAGGCGCTCCAGGTCGCGTGGTGCGGGCGGGTGCCCGTTGCGCGGGTGAGGCTTCGATTCCATCGGGACATGTTATTTGACGGGGCCGGACAGAAAAATCACTCCGGGACGGCCTGGCACTTCCGGCACCTGAAACTCTGCCCTGTTTGGTGCATCATCGGGGTTTTCCCGCACCGGACATCCCATGCCCCGCACTCCGTTGATCCTCGTCGCCGCCATCGCCTGCGTGTGCACGGCCTGCTCGCAACCCTCGACGGACGGCAGTTCAGCGCCCGCTTCCGCCGAATCCGCGGCCGCGGCCACGACCGCCGCCGCGCCCGCACCGGCCGCCACCGCGCCAGACATCGGCATCAACCTGTCGTACATCGACAAGTCGGTGAAACCCGGCGACAACTTCTTCGATTACGCGAACGGCGCGTGGCTGAAAACCGCCGAGATTCCCGCCGACCGCTCCAGCACCGGCGCGTTCTATGACATCTTCGAGATCACCGAAAAGCACACCTCCGACCTGATCCGGAACGCGGGCTCCGGCAATCCGGCCGCGGGCAGCAACGCCCGCAAGATCGCCGACTACTACGCCGCGTACATGGACACGGCTGCTATCGACAAGGCAGGCCTGGCGCCGCTCAAACCCGAGCTCGACGCGATCGACGCGATCAAGAGCCGCGGAGACCTGGCCCGCGTACTCGGCAGCCGCCTTCGCGCCGACGTGGACCCGATCAACGCGACCCACTTCCACACCTCCAACCTGTTCGGTCTGTTCGTGACCAAGGGGCTGGAAGAGGCGTCCACGCAGATTCCGTACCTGCTGCAGGGCGGACTCGGGATGCCGAGCCGCGACTATTACCTTTCCAAAGATCCGCACATGACGGCCGCGCGCGACAAATACAAGACCTATGTGGCCGCGCTGCTGAAGCAGGCCGGCATCGCCGATGCAGACAAGAAGGCCGACGCGGTGTTCGCGCTGGAAACGAGGATCGCGCAGACGCAGGAAAGCCTGGTCGACAGCGAGAACATCCACAAGGCGAACAACCTGTGGACGGTCGCGGAATTTTCGAAGAAGGCGCCGGGACTCGACTGGAGCGCCTACTTCAGGGCGGCAGGCCTCGACGGCGTCAAGCAGATCGACGTATGGCAACCGTCCGCGATCACCGGCGAATCGAAACTGGTCGCGAGCGAACCGCTCGACGCCTGGAAAGCGCTGCTGACCTTCCACACCCTCAACAGCGCCGCCCCGCTGCTGCCGAAACCGTACGAGGAATTGAACTTCGACTTCTTCGGCAAGGCCCTGCAGGGCACGCCGGCGCAGCGCGAACGCTGGAAGCGCGCGGTCAGCGCCACCAGCACCGACCTCGGAGACGCGGTCGGCGAGCTGTACGTCAAGCGGTATTTCCCGGCATCGTCGAAAGCCGCCGCCGAGGCAATGGTGAAGAACCTGATCGCCGCGTTCCGCACGGGTATCCAGAACCTGACCTGGATGTCGCCGGAAACCAAGCAGAAGGCCGAAGCGAAACTCGACACGCTGAAGGTCGGGGTGGGCTATCCCGATCACTGGCGCGATTATTCTTCGCTCGAAATCAAGCCCGATGACGCGCTCGGCAACCATCTGCGCGCCGTGAAGTTCGAGTATGAACTTGCCAAGGCCAAGATCGGCAAGCCAATCGACGACAACGAATGGTGGATGACGCCGCAGACCGTGAACGCGGTGAACCTCCCGCTGCAGAATGCGCTGAACTTCCCTGCCGCAATCCTGCAACCGCCGTTCTTCGATCCCAAGGCCGATCCCGCCGCCAACTACGGCGCGATGGGTGCGGTGATCGGCCACGAAATCAGCCACAGCTTCGACAATACCGGCGCCGATTTCGACGCACAGGGTCGCCTGAAGAACTGGTGGACGCCGGCCGACCTCAAGCATTTCGAAGCCGCGACCGACGCGCTCGCGAAACAGTACAGCAGCTACGAAGCGTTGCCGGGTCTGTACGTGAACGGCAGGCAGACGCTGGGCGAGGACATCGCGGATGTTTCGGGATTGACCGCCGCGTATCGCGCGTACCACCTTTCGCTGAACGGCAAGCCCGCGCCCGAGATCGACGGCCTTTCCGGCGACCGGCGCCTCTTCATTGCGTTCGGGCAGGCGTGGCGCAGCAAGACCCGCGATGCCGCGCTGCGTCAGCAACTCGCGACGGACGTGCACGCGCCCGGCGAATTCCGTGCCGAAACCGTGCGCAATCTCGACCCGTGGTACAAGGCCTTCGACGTGCAGACCGACGCGAAGCTGTACCTCAACCCCGACCAGCGGGTGAAGATCTGGTAAGCGTTCGATTCCGACGATCGACACAAAGGCCGCACGCACGTGCGGCCTTTTCTTTCGCGTGCGCGGTGCCTGTACCGTTCCCCACCTGAACATGCTGCAACGAGCAGGTCGATGTTCATCTCAGAGCCTGCATTCGTGCGCTAGGGTCCGTTCGGCAGCGCGACGATTTTTCCTGCGTCGTTCCGTGCGCTGTCCTGCGGTGCGACCGATCCCGAGAGGAGAAGACTGCATGTCCAGCAAGGTCTATCGCACGCTTTGCCTTGCCGTCGGCGTGACGGCCACGGTTGCGTTGGCCGGTTGCAGCAACTATGTCAGGCGCACCGACTTCGACGCCGAAATCGCGAAACTGCATGCCACCGACCAGAGCCTGCAGCAGCAGATCGATTCGCTGCAGCAGGACATGCAGAGCCATTTCGCGAAATACGACACCCAGATCACCGCGATGCAGGGACGCATCCGCGTGGACACCGTCGCGCACTTCGCGTTCAACCAGGCCAGCTTGCAGGACAATGACAAGGCGATGCTGGATGAATTCGCCAAGGTGATGCGCGCGCACCATCCCGATGCGCTGGTGACGGTGGAAGGCTTCGCCGATCCCGCGGGCTCGGCCGCGTACAATAAGCGGCTCGGCATGAAACGTGCGGACGCCGTGCGCAATTACCTGGTCAACAACGACGGCATGGCCGCGAGCCAGGTGCGCGCGGTGAGCTACGGCGAAGCGCACAACCGCCAGGTGAAGCCGGGTGCGACGCGCGGCGCGGGCGAACCCAACCGACGTGCCTCACTGGTGATCGATTTCGCCGGCACGGAAAGCTGACCGGAAATCGAGGCGCGTACGCCCGGATATTCCGGGCGCGTCGCCGCTTGGGCTCACGCGATGCCGAGCCCGGTGATCTCGCCAATCGCGTCGCCATCGAAACCCGCGAGCCGCGCGAACGTGCGGCCGCGTTCGGTGTAATCCTTGAACTGATCGAAGCTCGGCGCACCGGGCGACAGCAGCACCACGCCGCCCGGTTGCGTGGCGGCCTTGGCGCGGACGATCGCGGCGGCCAAGTCGTCGACCTGCTCGACCGTGCACTCGACGTGGGCGTCGCGCAACGTGGTCGCGATGCGCGCGCCGGCCGCACCTTGCACCACCACCGCATGGCAAGGCCGCACGCGCAGCGTCTGCGCGAAGCCGCTCCAGTCCAGCCCGCGGTCGTGGCCGCCCAGGATCAATGTGACCGCGCGGCCGGGCAGGCTTTCCAGCGCCGCCAGCACGGCGTCGGGCGTGGTGCTGATGGAATCGTCGATCCATTCAATGCCGCCGCGCACGCCCAGCGACGTGAGCCGATGCGGCAGCGGCTTGAACGCGGCCAGCGAAGCCGCCGCCGCGCGCGCATCCATGTCCAACAGTTCGATCGCAGCCAGCGCTGCACAGGCATTGCGCGCATTGTGCGTGCCGTGCAGCGGCAGCCGGTCCAGCGCCAGCATCTTGTCCGCGCCATCGCAAATGAAGCCCTCCGCAACGTGCCAGCCGCGCGGATCATCGAAGGTTCGGCGCTGGACATGGTCGGCGGTGCGCTGCATCAACAGGGGCGATTGGGCATCCACCAGCAAGGTACGAGACACATCGGCGAGTTTCAGCTTGTCGCCGACATAGCGTTCCCGCGTGCCGTGCCAGTCGAGGTGTTCCTCGCCAAGGCTGACCATGACACCGAGCTCGACAGGCCCCGCATCGCCGGTCTGGAAGCTGGAAAGCTCGATCGCCCAAAGGTCGGCGTGCTGGCCGTCCAGTTCCAGCAGCGGCAAGCCGATGTTGCCGCCCAGCGCCGTGCGTACGCCCAGCGCACGCGCGCAATGGGCGATCAGCGCCGTGGTCGTGCTCTTGCCCTTGGTGCCGGTAACCGCCACCACGCGCGCGTCGGGGTTCTCCCCGAACCACAGGGCGGTGCCGGAAGTGAAGCGCGTGCCGTGCTCTCGCGCCGCGATGATTTCCGGTTTGTACGCGCTGATGCCGGGTGACTTGATCACAACGTCGTGGGAAGACAACGTGTCGGCGTCCGGCGGCGCATCGCTCAGGCGCAGATGATCATCGCCGCGCTGCCGCGCGATGCGCGCTTCATCGCGCGTGCAGTACAACGTCAGTGATCGTTCCGGAATCCGGCGGCGGAGCGCCGCGAGCACGCTGCGGCCCTCGCGGCCGTAGCCCCAGATCGCGACGTCCGCATTGGCGAGTTCATCAAAGCGCATGGCGCATTATCGCCGGAGGCGAGCACGCCCGCGTCAGCCGGCGATCCAACCCGATGCGGCCTCGAATCGCGATGGCACGCCATGTTCGCGCGAGGGCACGAGCCAGGGTTCCAACGCGAACTGCGGAGCATCGAGCTGCGGCAGGATTTCTTCGCGGAAACGCGCCACCAATGCGTCTTCGCGCCACTCGGGCCGCGCCGCAATCACCGTGAATGCAGCGCGCGCCTCCGATGCTTCGCCCACGCACTCGAACGGCTTGTGGTTGTGGTATTCGATCAGCGCATCGAAGCCTGAGGCCTGGGATTCGTCGTCCAGCAGGTTGCCGCCGAAGATTTGCAACAGGCGCGGCTTGGGCAGGAACGGCGCGAGCGCCAGGAACACGAAATGGCACTTGGGGCAGTGGCCGCACCAGCGGTCCGCCGGCTTGGGACCGAGGATCCTGAAGTTGCGGTTGCAACTGGAGAACGCATCGAAATACGCGGCCCCGGATTTCGCGAACGCGCGGGTGACGGCGAGTTCGGAGAACGGCCGCAGCAACGAGAAGTAATCGAGGTCACCGGCGACGTGCGTGTGCAGCCACGTCGCGAACGCCTGTTCGAACGCCCAGCCCTTGCTCCATTGGTGGTTGACCTGGCCGCCTGCGTATTCCAGCGTCGCGGCTGAGGCGGAACGCTCGTTGGCGAAGGCGACTGCGTCGAACCCATACAGCACCGCCGCGCACGCGAGGATCGCCGAATTGATCGCGGTGACCGGGATGTGTCCGTTCCAGGCGCCCATCCGGTTGTACTCGAACAGCACCGGCGACAGCTCGCGGCCGACGTTGAGCATCGGCAGGCTGGTGCGCGCGGCGACCGCGGCGATCAGCGGAGACGTGCCGACCCAGACCGCGGTGGCGTCGGCGCCGACGGCCTTGAGCGCCTCCACCACCACCAGCGAGTCCTTGCCGCCGCCGATAGGTACCAGCACGCGTGACGCAATCTCCCTTCCCTTCAAGGGCGACGTGGGGATGGTGGACCCGCCCGATCGCGGAAAAGCGATCTTCCCGCGCAAATCCAATCCGTTGCGGTACGCGAATTCGCCGAGCCCGTGCAGGTACAAAGCATCCAGCAGATCGGCGCTCGCATCGTCCAGCGGACCGGTTTCAACCTCGATGCGCGGCGGCAGGCCGGCCTTGTAATAGCTTATGCCCGCGATCAGATGCAGCATCCGCAGCGCGGCCTCGAACGCGGCCCGCCGCTCGGCGGGCAGATCGGGCGCATCGGGAAAACGGATGTGTTCGATCAGCTCCGGGCCTTCGTCGAATGCGTACACCAGTTCGGCGACGCCGGCGGCGTAACCGCAACGCAGGAAACGGAAGGACTGAGCGTTTCGTGGATCCGAAAGCCGGGTCATTCGATGATCGCCGATTGCGCGAGAGGCCGCAGGTTGTAGCGCGACGACATGGATTCGCCATAGGCGCCGGTTTGCGCAATCAACAACACGTCGCCTTCCTCGCTGCGCGGCAGGTGGCGGTCTGCGCCCAGCACGTCGCCGGATTCGCAGATCGGACCCACCACCTGGTAGACGATTTCCGCGGGCGCATCCAGCCGGGAAAGGTTCACGATCCCGTGCCAGGCATCGTACAGCGCGGGCCGGATCAGCGCGTGCATGCCGGCATCGCAGCCGAGGTAATCGATCGCACCCTTGCGTTTGGTCTGGGTGACGCGCGCCAGCAACACGCCGGCATCCGCGACCAGCCAACGGCCGGGTTCCAGCCACAATTCGTAACTCGGATACGCACGTTTCACTTCCATCAGCGCCGCCTCCACGGCGGCGAGGTCGAGTTCCGCCTCGCCAGGATGCGACGGCACACCGAGGCCGCCGCCGAGATTCAGCACGCGCACGCTGCCGATACGATCGGCGAGACTCGCAAGCTGCCCGCACACGGTCGGCCAGTGCGATGCATCCAGGATTCCTGAACCCAGGTGCGCGTGCAGACCCGCGACCCGCACCTCGTAATCGCGCGCCAGCTCCATGAAAACTTCGAGCTGTTCCAGCGGCAGTCCGAACTTGCTGCCGGCACCGCCGGTGCGCACCTTGTCGTGATGGCCGAGGCCGCGTCCGAGATCGACGCGCAACATGATCTCGCGGCCGGCAAACAGTTCGGGCCACTGCTTCAGCGGATGCACCGCATCCAGCGTCACCGTCGCGCCGCATTGCAGCGCGCGTTCGTAATCGTTGCGCGGCGCGAAATTGGGCGTGAACAGTCGCGGCGACTCGAGTGCCTCCGGCACCGCATCGACCGCGTCCAGTTCGCCGGGCGACACGCACTCGAACCCCAGTCCTTCCTGCGCCATTGCGCGGAGGATCGCGGGATGCGCGTTGGCCTTGATCGCATAGTACACGCGGTTCACCGATGGCATCGCGCGCAGGGCGCGCGCGCGTTCGCGGATCGTCGGCAGGTGATAGACGTAGCGCGGCGTCGCCTGCGCAACTTCCAGCAACTGGCCCCGTGCCGCACGCCACCATGGCGCGCGCATGTGCGATCCGCTTTTCCCGTACAGCGACTGCCAGCTCGGACCGAACAGCGTCGCGTCGTCGGTGCGCAGCGCGCCGGCGCGGATCAGCAGTTCGTGCAGGCGCGGCAACAGGCCGTCCAGCATGCCTTCGTCCACCACGAACGTCAGATTGAGGTTGTTGGACGATTGCGAAATAAGGTGCACGCGCATCCGGCCGAACTCGGCCAGCACGCCGGACAACCTGTGCAGCATCGAGCGCATGCCGCGCCCCACCAATGTCACCGCGGCGCAGGGCGCGATCACCTTGACGCGGCAGACCTTGGCGAGGTCGGCGGCCAGCGCCGCGACCACGTCTGAATCCAGCAGGTTTTCGGTCGGATCCAGCGACACCGTGACGTTGGTTTCGGCCGAACCGATCAGGTCCACCGACAAGCCGTGTTTTTTGAACAATTCGAACACGTCGGCCAGGAAACCCACCTGCTGCCACATCCCGGAGGTTTCCATCGACACCAGCGTGATGCCGCGGCGCGAACTGATGGCCTTGATGCTGGGCGCGATCTCGGCCGGCTGCGGCGCCACCACGGTGCCGTCGAGATCGGGATGCCGGGTGTCCTTGACCCACAGCGGCACCCGTGCGCGCCGGCACGGTGACAGGCAGCGTGCGTGCAGCACTTTGGCGCCGGTGGTCGCGATTTCCTGCGCCTCGTCATAGTCGAGGTGTTGCAGCAAGCGCGCGCCGGGCACCTGCCGCGGATCGGCGGTGAACATGCCCGCGACATCGGTCCAGATTTCCACCCGCGCCGCGCGCAGCAGCGCGCCCATGTACGCGGCCGAGGTATCCGAACCTCCGCGTCCCAGCAGCACGGTTTCGCCGTTGGCGTTGCGCGCGATGAAGCCTTGCGAAATGAATACCTCGCCGCGGGCGGCGAGTTGCGCCGCAAACGCGGGATCGGGATCGGCCTGCACCTGTGCCGACAGCGCGCGCGCGCGGTCGTTGAGGAACGGCAGTTCGCGCGCGAGCAATGCTTCGCGCGCATCCAGCCATCCGGCCGGCAAGCCGTTCGCGCTCATGAACGCCGCGCCGATCGAACTGGACAGCAATTCGCCGTGCGCCTGCACCACCGCGTGCCACGACAGTTTTTCCGGGGCCGCGGCCGTGACCAGTGCCTGCAAGGAAGCCAGCCAGCGCTCCATGCCCGCGCTGTCGACCAACTGCATCTGCGCCGCGAGTTCGCGATGACGCGCAACCAGTTTCTCCAGTGCGCCGTCGCGCTCGGCGGCGGCGCAGGTACACAACGCCTTCAGCGCATCGGTGACGCCGGAGAGCGCCGACACCACCACCAGCACGCGCATGCCTTCGGCCCGGCGCGACTCGGCGAGATCCTGGATCGTGCGCCAGCGTTCGACGGTCGCCACGCTGGTGCCGCCGAATTTCAGCACCACCCAGGGCGCATCGGGCGCAAGCGGCGTGGGAGCTGACGCGGTCATGGATCGGCGTGTGGCAAAGCGGGCGCGGCGGCGCGGGCAAGGCCCGCAAGTGTTGCGTGCGGCCGGGCAAAACGCAATCGCGTGTCAAGCTGATAACGCTTTGTCATCAAACCCGAATGAACGCTCGACAATCAGCCCGACACCGGCTGAACGCATGCCGCTGCCGGGCCGGGCCTCCGCGTGAGCCGCGCGAACGTACCCAATACAATCGCCGGATGCCGCCCCAGGTCCCGCAAACCCCGCCCGCCGAAATCGTGCCGCAGCCGATCCGCGAAGGCATCGATGTCTCCATCAATGGCGAGCACTTCCGCCACACCGGCGATCCCGCGATGCCACTGCTCTGGTACCTGCGCGACGTGCTGCGCCTCACCGGCTGCAAGTACGGCTGCGACGACCGAAGCTGCGGCGCGTGCAGTGTGCTGGTGGACGGCAAGTTGAAACGCGCGTGCGCGCTGCCGATGCAGGACGTCGCCGGCGAGGACGTTACCACCGTCGAGGGCCTGGCCAGCTCCGACGGCACGCTTCACCCGGTGCAGCAGGCCTGGATCGACGAAGACGCGATCCTCTGCGGTTACTGCCAGTCCGGCCAGATCATGGCCGCGGTTGCGCTGCTCGCGCGCAAGCCGCAACCTTCCGACGCCGACATCGATGGCATCGGCAACCTCTGCCGCTGCGGCAGTTATCCGCGCGTCCGCCGCGCGATCCATCGTGCGGCGGGCGTCATGCAGGGCAAGTCCAAGTGATCCGGCGGCACGACGCCGGCCGCCGGCATTTCCTGAAGGTGTTCGGCACCGTGACCGGTGCGCTGGTGGTGGGCCTGCCCGCATTCGCGTGGACGCCCGACCAGTTGCTGGGCCAGAATTTCTTCCCGCTCAACCCATATGTCCGCATCGAGCCCGACGGCAGCATCGTGATCGGCGCGCGCGACCCGGAAGTCGGCCAGGGCATCCGCACCGCCGAGGCGCGCATCATCGCCGAGGAACTCGACGCCGACTGGCCCCGCATGATCGTCGAGCCGCTGGACCTCGGCGTCACCAATGCCAACGGTGAACCGCACTGGACCTACGGGCACCAGATGGCGTCGGGCAGCACCAGCGTGCCCGCCGCCTGGAACGATCTGCGCAGTGTCGGCGCGACCGCACGCGGACTGCTGCTGCGCGCCGCCGCCGCGCACTGGAAAACCGGCGTCGCCAACCTGCGCACGTCGCGCGGCATGGTGATCGCCGCCGACGGCCGCAAGCTCGGCTACGGCGAACTCGCCGAAGCCGCGTCGAAACTGAAACCCGCGCCTGCCCTGCCGCAGCCCAAGGCACCGGCGCAGTACGTGCTGATCGGGCAGGATGCGGGCGACGTGGACGCGCGCGACATCGCCACCGGCCAGCAGCGCTACGCGATCGACGCGTGGTTCGGCGATGCATGGGTCGCGGTGATCGCGCATTGTCCCTGGCCCGGCGGCAAGCTCGCGCACCTGGACGACGCCGAAGCGTTGAAGGTGAAGGGCGTCGAAAAGGTGATGACCCTGCCCGCGCCCGATCCCGCACGCGCGCTCGGCACCCAGCAACTGGCGGCCGGCGTCGCGGTGCTGGCGAAGGACACCTGGGCTGCGTTGCAGGCGGTCGCGAAGCTGGATGCGCGCTGGCAACCGGATGCCCATCCGCCACAAGGTGACGACGCGCTCACGGAAGCGGCCGCCGCGGCGTTCGCGGGCGATCCGGCGAAGGCGGTGCGCACCGACGGTGATTTCGCGCAAACCGCCAAGCGCGCGCCGCACAAGTTCGCGGCAGATTACCACTGCGCCACCATCGCGCACGCCGACCTGGAACCGCCGAATGCGCTGGTGAAGGTGGACAACCAGCAGGCGGTGGTCATCGCGCCCGTGCAGAACCCGCGCGCAACGTTCGACACCGTGCGCCGCTTGACGGGACTCGCGCCGGACAAGATCACTATCCAGTTGCCGCGTGCGGGCGGCGGGTTCGGGCGTTTCCTCGAAACCGATTACGTGGCGGAAGCCGTGATGCTGGCCAAGGCCGCGGGCAAGCCGATCAAGCTGATGTGGACGCGCACCGAAGCGTTCGCGCATGACACGTACCGGCCTTTTTCCGTGCACAAGCTGGAAGCCTGCGCCGACCGCAAGAAGGCGCTGACGGGCTGGACGCACCGCATCGCCAGCACCTCGCGTCTTGCCGGCCGCGAACCCCGCGCGCGCTGGTGGCTCTCGGAAATGCATCCGGACGATCTGCCCGCGGGCCTCGTCGACAACCTGCAATATGCTTGGTACTCGCTGGATTCCGCGCTGCCGCGCGGCAGCTACCGCGCCAGTTCGCACGCGGTCAACGCGTTCGCCACCGAATGCTTCATCGATGAGATCGCGTACGAACTGAAACAGGACGCGCTGGCATTCCGGCTCGCGCTGCTGGGCGAACCGCGCAAGCTGCCGTATCGCGGGCATGGCGGGCCGGTGCTCGACACCGGCCGGCTTGCATGGGTGTTGCAGCTTGCCGCCGACGCGATCGGCTGGAGCAACTCGCATCCGCAGGGCCATGGCTTCGGGCTGGCCTGTCATTTCACCTTTGGCGGTTACGTCGCGCACGCGGTTGAGATATCGATGGAGAAGGAGCGGCTGGTGATCCACAACGTCGTGTGCGCCGCCGATCTCGGGCGCGTGGTGAACCCGTTAGGTGCGCGCGCGGTGCTGGCGGGCGCGACGCTGGACGGTTTTTCGACCGCGCTGCGCCAGCGCATCACCGTCAAGGACGGCCACATCGCGCAGTCCGGTTTCAAGGACTATCCGCTGGCGACGATGGCGCAGATGCCGCACGACGTGCAGGTGATCCTGGTGCCATCGCAGGAAAATCCGACCGGCGCGTTCGAGATGGGTTTTCCCTCCGCCGCGCCCGCGCTGGCGAACGCGATCTTCGCGGGCACCACGGTACGCGTGCGCCAGTTGCCGTTGTGGTCGGAATTGATGCGGTTGTTGTAGGGCGGGTCTTGATGCGCCGCTGCGCACGTGTCGTGCATGGCGGCTCAAGACGTAACCTGGGTGGAGCAAAGCGCACTCCGGACGGCCTCGGCATTGACATGCCGCTTCCGGATTGCGCCGCTACGCGACTTCATCCGGGCTACGCCCGCCTCACCCGAACCCGCGCTGTACCCGGAACGCGCCGGTGGCATCGACTTGGCCGATCGCGAGCAGGCGGCCCGATGGCGCGTGCGCGCGAAAACGACCCGGTGCGGCGGTGACCTGCAACGCGCGGCCGTGCGCGACATCGTCGGCGCCGCGTTCGTCCAGTTGCAGGACCGGCCAGTCGGCGAGCCCGATTTCGACGGAAAGAAGTGACTCATGCAGCCGCGACGCATCGCACTCGCGCAAATGCATGAGTTCGTCCAGCGTGAACATGCGCGGTTCGCGAAACGGCTCGATCCAAAGGCGCCGCAGCGCAGTCAGGTGCGCGCCGCAGTCCAGCGCTTCGCCCAGGTCGCGCACCAGGCTGCGCACGTAGGTGCCGGAGCCGCATTCGACATGCAGCCGCAGGGTGTCGCCGTCGCGCCCGAGCAGGTCGAAACGGAATACCTCGACCTCACGCGGCGGCGCTGCGACGGCTTCGCCCCGGCGCGCGCGCTTGTACAACGGCACCCCGCCCTGCTTGAGCGCGGAATAGACGGGCGGAACCTGGGTGATGCGGCCGGTGAATTTCGCAAGTTCGCGGCGAATCGCGTCGTCATCCAGCGCGGGTACCGTGCGCTCGACAAGCACCGCGCCTTCGCTGTCATACGTATCCGTCGTGACGCCGAGCCGGCACTCCGCCGCATACGCCTTGCGCGCGCCGAGCAGGTAACCGGCGATCTTGGTGGCTTCGCCGAAGCAGATGGGCAGCAGTCCGGTTGCCAGCGGATCGAGACTGCCTGTGTGCCCCGCTTTTCTTGCGCCGAACAGGCGCTTGGCCTGCTGCAGCGCGCGATTGGAGGAAATGCCGAAAGGCTTGTCGAGCAGCAGGATGCCCGTAACGGCTTGGGAGTCGGGTTTGAACATGTAAAGGCGCGACCAAGCCAAACAGATTGCAAGAGTCGTCATTCCGGACGCGGCGCAGCCGCGATCTGACTGCGTTTGCAGGATCGCAAGCGCGAACACCGAAAGCGGCCCCTAGGGGCGAGCGTCAAGGGAGGCGCGAGTCAATCCATTTTGAAGTTCATTCGCATGAAAATGGATTCCGGCTTTCGCCGGATGACGGCAAAAAACGATCTATCCCTCGTCTGGATTCCGAGCCCCGGGTCCCGAATCCCGCAAAAGCTGCTCGATCCGCTCGCCCTTGTCGACCGATTCGTCGTACTTGAAGCGCAGCTCCGGGACGCGGCGCATCCGCATCGTGTTGGCGAGCTGGTGGCGGAATTCCTTCGCGAGCGCCTTCAGCGCCTTGACGACTTCTGCGGAACGCTCCTGCTGCAACACGGTAACCCAGACCGTCGCAACATCGAGTTCGCGGCTGGTTTCCACGTCCACCACGCTCGCCTGCGCCAGGGCGTGATCGCGGACCGCGGCGTGCACCAGCGTTCCGATCTCGCGGCGAAGCTCGGCATTGACGCGGTCGGTGCGGTGGAAGGAGCGGGTGGGCATCTTGGTAAGTTGGATCGATTTGATGTTTCCTTCCCCCGCTTGCGGGGGAAGGTGCCGCAGGCGGATGGGGAAACGTTCGCGATTCCCCTCACCCGCCAAGCGCTTCGCGCTTGTCGACCTCTCCCGCAAGCGGGAGAGGTGACAGATTAGAGCGTGCGCGCAACCTCAATGCGTTCGAAGCACTCGATGCGGTCGCCAGGCTTGACGTCGTTGTACTGTTTGACGCCGATGCCGCACTCGCTGCCGCTCTTCACTTCGTCGACGTTGTCCTTGTAGTGGCGCAGCGATTCCAGTTCGCCTTCGAAGATCACCACGTCGTCACGCAGCACGCGGATGGGCTTGTTGCGCTTGACCGAGCCCTCGACCACCTGGCAACCCGCAATCGCGCCGAACTTGGACGAACGGAACACGTCCTTGACCTCGGCCACGCCGATGATTTCCTCACGCACTTCCATCCCGAGCAGGCCGGAAGCCGCTTGCTTCACCTGGTCGATCACGTCGTAAATGATCGAGAAGTAGCGAAGGTCCACCCCGCCCGATTCGATCACCCGGCGCGCGGACGCATCCGCGCGAACGTTGAAGCCGATCAACAGCGCCTTCGAGGCCGCCGCCAGCGTGGCATCGGATTCGGTGATGCCGCCGACGCCAGACGTGATCACGTTGACCTTGACCAACTCGTTGCTGATCGCGGTGAGTGATTCGCGCAGCGCCTCGGCCGAACCCTGCACGTCGGCCTTGATGAGGATGTTGAGGGTCTGCTGACCTTCGCCCTTGCCCATCATCGCCATCACGTCTTCGAGCGTGTTGGTGCGCGTGACCAGGCGTTTCTCGCGGCGCTTGGCTTCGCGTTCGGAGACCACGTTGCGCGCCAGCTTCTCGTCGGCCACCACCACGAACTCGTCGCCCGCTTCGGGCACGCCGGACAGGCCCAGCATCTGCACCGGAATCGACGGACCCGCGCTTTCGACCTGCTTGCCGGTCTCGTCGAACAGCGCACGCACGCGGCCGTATTCGACGCCGCACACCACGTAGTCGCCGCGCTTCAGCAAGCCCTGCTGCACCAGCACAGTGGCCACCGGGCCGCGGCCCTTGTCGAGGCTGGATTCGATCACGACGCCCGAGGCGCGGCCATCCGGCACGGCCTTCAGTTCCATCACTTCGGCCTGCAGGCCGATCGCTTCCAGCAGTGCTTCGACGCCCATCCCTGTCCTGGCGGATACCGGCACGAATTGCGTATCGCCGCCCCAGTCTTCCGGGATCACTTCGTGCTGGGCCAGGCCCTGCCGCACGTTGTCGGGATTGGCTTCCGGCTTGTCCATCTTGTTGACCGCGACGATCAGCGGCACCTTGGCCGCGCGCGCGTGGTTGATCGCCTCCACCGTCTGCGGCATCACGCCGTCGTCGGCCGCGACCACCAGCACCACGATGTCGGTGGATTGTGCACCGCGCGCACGCATCGACGTGAACGCCGCGTGGCCCGGCGTGTCGAGGAAGGTGATCACGCCCTTGGGCGTCTCGACGTGGTAGGCGCCGATGTGCTGGGTGATGCCGCCCGCTTCACCCGAGGCGACCTTGGTGCGGCGGATGTAATCCAGCAACGACGTCTTGCCGTGGTCGACGTGGCCCATGATGGTGACCACCGGCGGACGCGACGCCTTGTCGCCTTCGGCCGCCTCGGTGACCACGTGTGCGGCGAGTTCGGTTTCGGCGGTCTTCTCGGCCGCATCGACCGGCTTGTGGCCGAGTTCTTCCACCACCAATGCGGCGGTGTCATGGTCGATGGCCTGGTTGATGGTCACCATGGTGCCCATCTTGAACAGCGCCTTGACCACTTCCGAACCCTTCACCGCCATCTTCTGCGCGAGATCGGAAACCACCACCGTTTCGCCGATCGGAATTTCGCGCATCTGCGGCGCGACAGGCTTGGAGAAGCCGTGCTGGCCGGTGATGTCCGACAGATCGACCTTCGGCCTGGCACGCTTGCGGGTGGAACGGCGCGCGCGCTCGGCGTCGGTGAGGTGCAACTCGCCGCCGCTGTAACGTGCCGGTCCCTCCTCCTCGTCGTCGCGCATCCGGTGCGAACCGCGCGAACGCTTGGCCTTGTGGGAAACCGCATCCTTGCTGTCGCGCGACGGCTTCGGCGCCTCGTGCCGGCGCGCCGGCGCAGATGCCGTTTCTGCTGCGCCCGCGGCACCATCCCCCGTCGGCAGCGTAGCCGCCGCCTCAGCCTCGGCGCGCGCACGCTCTTCCGCAACGCGCTTGCGCTCGGCTTCGGCGGCTTCCAGCTTCTGCTGCTCTTCCTTGCGGCGGCGGTCCTGCTCGGCCAGTTCGGCCAGTTCGCGCTCGTGCTGCGCCTGCGATTCCTTGAGCTTGCGCAATGCCTCTTCGCGCTCGCTGTCCACCACGTCGTCCGTGGCGACCGCTGCGCGCTTCACGTAAGTGCGGCGTGCGCGCACTTCCACGTTGACGGTCTTGGCGCTGGCGCCGCGCCCGCCCGCAACCGTGATCTCGCTGACCTTGCGGCGCTTCAGGGTGATCTGGCGCGGCGCGGCCGCAGCCGCTGCCGACTGCTTGCCATGGTTGCTTCGCAGGAAATCAAGCAACTTTGTCTTTTCGCGATTGCTGATGACCTGGTCCGGACCGTCGAACTGCATGCCGGCCTCGGCAAGCTGCGCCAGCAGCTTGTCTTCGGGCGTGCCCACCATGCTCGCGAGTTGCTTGATCGTAATGTCTGACATCGTGTACCTCTCACGAGCGACCTGCATGATTTCCATGCAAGTCGCTCATTGTGTATGCCCGCAAATATTCCGCATTGGCCTGGAACCGCTCAGCCTGCGTCCTGCTCCATGCGCGCGATCATCGGCGCGCGCGCGGCCATGATCAGCGCGCCGGCGCGTTCCTCATCCATGCCCTCGATGTCGATCAGGTCGTCCACGGCCTGGTCGGCCAGATCGTCCGGCGTGACGATCTCGCGCTCCGCCAGCGCGTACGCGGTTTCCTCGTCCATCCCTTCCAGCGCCAGCAATTCCGGGCTCGGCTGGTGCTCGTCCAGATCCTCCTCCACCGCCAGCGCCTCGGTGAGCAGCGCATCCTTGGCGCGTGAACGCAGTTCCTCGACGATGTCTTCGTCGAAGCCTTCCACCGCCAGCAGTTCGCCGGTCGGCACGTAGGCGATTTCCTCGACGGTAGAGAAGCCTTCCTGCACCAGGATGTTCGCGATCTCCTGGTCGACCTCGAGCTTGTCCATGAACAGCTTGCGCGCGGCTTCCTGCTCGGCCTCGCTCTTGGCGGCGACCTGGTCCTGGGTCATCACCTTGAGATCCCAGCCGGTCAGCTTGCTCGCAAGGCGCACGTTCTGGCCTCCGCGGCCGATCGCTTGGCTCAGCTTGTCCTCGGC
>JBQCCP010000211.1:0-12625 GCA_051962095.1 Rhodanobacteraceae bacterium | reverse complement strand
GCGCGGGGCGCTGTCGAGCAGCACCGCGGGTACCGCATCGGCAAGGTGCTTGCGCAGGAAGGCGCCATCCACGTGCGGCGACATGATCAGCACACCGTCCACGCGGCCCTGCATCGCGCGCAGGGCCACCGCGGCTTCGTCCGCGTCACCGTGGGAACTGGAAACCAGCAGGTGCAGGCCGTGCGCGCGCGCCGCGAGGTCGATGCCGCGGATCAGCTCCGAGAAGAAGTCGCCGAACAGGTCGGGCAGGAGCGCGCCGACCGCCGGGGTGCGGCGGGTGACCAGGCTGCGGGCCGCGCCCATGGGCACGTAGCGGAGGCGCGCAGCCGCGCGCTCGATGCGCGCGCGGGTGACCGGCGTGACATCGGCACTGCCATTCAATGCGCGTGATACGGTCGCCACTGAAACCTTCGCCTCCCGGGCGACGTCCTTGATCGTCACCACCACGCGGTTCCCCCTGCGGCTGATTTCCTGGAGCGCACCGGGGTCCGTTGCGCCAGTCCATACGGAATGTAAACGTTTTCATTCCTGAATGCAAACGTTTACAGCGGGGCTTGCCCGGCTGATTCGAACCATCACAGGTACAGCCGGAGGCGCTTCAGTCCCGCGCGCGCTGTTCCAGCATCGCGACGGCCGGGAGCGTCTTGCCTTCGAGGAATTCCAGGAACGCGCCGCCGCCAGTGGAGATGTACGACACCTCGTTCTCGATGCCGTACTTGTCGACCGCAGCCAGCGTGTCGCCGCCGCCAGCGATCGAGAAGGCGTTGGAATCGGCGATTGCGCGCGCCAGGGTTTCGGTGCCGTGGCCGAACGCGTCGAATTCGAACACGCCGACCGGACCGTTCCACACCACCGTGCCGGCCTTGGCGATCATGTCGGCGTAGCGCTTCGCGGTATCGGGGCCGATGTCCAGGATCATTTCGTCATCGCCGACCTGATCCACCGGCTTCACCGTGGCGGGCGCGTCGGCGGCGAATTTCGGCGCCGTCACCACGTCGCTCGGGATCGGCACGTCGGCGCCGCGCGCATGGGCGCGCTCGGTCACCTTGCGCGCCGCGTCCAGCAGGTCGGCCTCGAACAGCGACTTGCCGACCTTGTGGCCCGCGGCCGCGATGAACGTGTTGGCGATGCCGCCGCCCACGATCAACTGGTCGACGCGCTGCACGAGGTTCTGCAGCAGGTCGAGCTTGGTGGATACCTTGGAGCCGGCGACAATCGCCAGCAGAGGGCGCGCTGGGTCTTTCATCGCCTTGCCCAGCGCGTCCAGTTCGGCGGCGAGCAGCGGGCCTGCGCACGCGGTCTTCGCGAATTTCGCGACGCCGTGCGTGGAGGCTTGGGCGCGGTGCGCGGTTCCGAACGCGTCCATCACGAATACGTCGCACAGCGCGGCGTATTTTTTCGCGAGCGCCTCGTCGTCGGATTTTTCGCCGACGTTCATCCGGCAGTTCTCCAGGAGCACCACTTCGCCATTCTTCGCGTCGACCCCATCGAGGTAGTCGCGTTGCAGGCGCACCTTCGTGCCGAGCTTTTCGGACAGCCAGTCGGCTACGGGCTTCAGCGATTGCGCCTCGTCGAACACGCCTTCCTTGGGACGGCCGAGGTGCGACATCACCAGCACCGCGGCGCCGGCGTCGCGCGCGGCGCGGATAGTCGGCAGCGCCGCATCGAGGCGCTGGGTTGAAGTGATCTTGCCGTCCTGGATGGGGACGTTCAGATCTTCGCGGATGAGCACGCGCTTGCCGGCAAGGTCGAGGTCGGTCATGCGTAGGAAGGTCATGGACGAACTCCAGCGTTCGAGGAATGGCGAACTTCGCATTGTCGACGGCGCGCTGCCACCACGCAAA
The DNA here is from genome assembly GCA_051962095.1 of Rhodanobacteraceae bacterium. Taxonomy (GTDB): domain Bacteria; phylum Pseudomonadota; class Gammaproteobacteria; order Xanthomonadales; family Rhodanobacteraceae; genus 66-474. Next base: position 10,781 of record JBQCCP010000211.1, on the reverse strand, counting down.
CGCGTTAACCTTTGCGGTTTCGATTCATGCGGGAGCCCAGGATGTCCGATACGCGCACCCTTTACAGCTACTGGCGTTCCAGCGCGGCCTACCGTGTGCGCATCGCGCTGAATCTGAAGGGCCTCGATTACGCGATCGCGCCCGTGCACCTGACGCGCGACGGCGGCGAGCAGCACCAGGACGACTACCGTGCACTCAATCCGCAACAACTGGTGCCGACGCTGGTGGATGGCGACAACGTGATCCATGAGTCGCTGGCGATCATCGAATACTTGGAGGACGCCTATCCGGACACGCCCCGCCTGTTGCCGTCCGGCTTGCGGGCCTGCGCGCGGGTGCGCGCGCTGGCGCAGATGGTGGCCTGCGACATCCATCCAATCGGCAACCTGCGGGTGCTGCAGTACTTGCAGCGCGAACTGGGCGCGACCGACGAGCAGAAACTGGCGTGGTCGCGGCACTGGATCGAGATCGGCTTCGACGCGATCGAGGCGCTGCTGGCGGCCAACCGGAAAGGGCCGTTCTGCGACGGCAATGCGCCCACGCTGGCCGACTGCTGCCTGGTGCCGCAGGTGTACAACGCGCGCCGTTTCGGCGTGTCGCTGGCGCCTTACCCGACCATCGATGCGATCGATGCGGTGTGCCGCAGGCTCGAGGCCTTTGCGCGCGCGGCGCCGGAAGCGCAGGCCGACGCGCCCGTCGCGGCGTAGGCGAACTTCATCCCACGAACACCCGCGCGTTGCGGAAGATCCGCATCCACGGCGAGTCCTCGCCCCATTCGCGCGGGCGCCAGCTCATCTGCACGCTGCGGAACACGCGTTCCGGATGTGGCATCAGGATCGTGACGCGCCCCGACGCGGCGGTAAAACCGGCCAGCCCGTCGGGCGAACCGTTGGGGTTGTACGGAAAGGTTTCGGTGACCCTTCCGCGATTGTCGACGAACCGCACGCAGGCGGTGGCCTTGCCGGCCTTGCTGCCTTCGGCAAACACGGCGCGGCCTTCGCCGTGCGCGGTGACCACCGGGATGCGCGAGCCGGCCATGCCGCGGAACAGGATCGAGCCCGCGTCCAGCACTTCCAGCGTCACCAGGCGGGCCTCGTATTGTTCGGATGCGTTGCGCGCGAACGTGGGCCAGTGTTCCGCGCCGGGGATGATGGACTTCATGTGCGCCAGCATCTGGCAGCCATTGCACATGCCGACCGCGAACTTCGACTCGTCGGCGAAGAACGCCGCGAACTGATCGCGCAGGTCGCCGTGGTACAGGATCGACGCGGCCCAGCCGCGGCCCGCGCCCAGCACGTCGCCGTAGGAAAAGCCGCCGCACGCTGCGAAGCCGGCGAAGTCGGCAAGCTTGTGCCGGCCGGCGATGAGGTCGCTCATGTGCACATCCACCGCGTCGAAGCCCGCGCGGGTGAATGCTGCGGCCATCTCGACCTGCCCGTTGACGCCCTGTTCGCGCAGCACCGCGACGCGCGGCCGCGCACCCTTGGCGATGTAAGGCGCGGCGATGTCGTCGGACGGATCGAACGTGAGCCTCGCGCTCAAGCCCGGATCGTTGTCGTCGCTGCGCCAGTCGCGTTCGGCGTCGGCGCAGGCCGGGTTGTCGCGCAGGCGCTGCATCGCGTGGCTGGTTTCGTGCCAGGCGTCGATCAGCCGGCGCCAGTTCCACTTGGCGACCGTTTCGTCCCCGCCGTACAGCTTGATCCCGAGCTTGGCCTTGGGCCGCGCGATCACGCGCGTCATGCCGGCCAGGCCGTGGGCTTCGACTATCGCCGCGAAGGCGTGGTGATCGTCGACGCGCACCTGCACCACCGCGCCGAGTTCCTCGTTGAACAGCGCGCGCAAAGCGCTGTCGGCCCAGCCGTCCAGGAAAATCTCCAAACCGCAATGGCCGGCGAATGCCATTTCCAGCAGCGAGACGATCACGCCGCCGTCGGAACGGTCGTGGTAGGCGAGCAGCAGGTTCTTTTCGCGCGCGGCGCGGATCGTCTCGAACAGACCGCGCAGGCGTTCGGGATTCTCGAAATCGGGCGGCACGCCGCCGCCGCGTTCGTAAGCCTGCGTCAGCACCGAGCCGCCGAGGCGATCGCGCCCGGCACCCAGATCGAGCAACCACAATTCGGTGTCGCCCGCGTCCATCCGGAGCTGCGGCGTCAACGCGCCGCGCACATCGCCCACGCGTGCGAACGCGCTGACGATCAGCGATACCGGTGCGATGGTGCGCTGTTCGCGACCGGCGTCGCGCCACAGCGTGCACATCGACAGCGAATCCTTGCCGACGGGGATTGAGATGCCGAGTGCGGGGCACAGTTGCTGCGAAACAGCCTGCACCGCGTCGAACAGCGCCGCGTCTTCGCCTTCGTGGCCGATCGCGGCCATCCAGTTGGCGGACAGGCGGATTTCGCCTAGCTTGTCGACCGGTGCCGCGACCAGGTTGGTGATCGCCTCGCCCAGCGCCATGCGCGCGGAGGCCGGGCCGTCCAGCACCGCGACCGGCGCGCGTTCACCCATCGCCATCGCCTCGCCGGCATAGCCTTCGAAGTCGGCTAGCGTCAACGCGCAATCCGCCACCGGCACCTGCCACGGTCCGACCAGTTGGTCGCGCGCGCACAGGCCGCCGACGCTGCGGTCGCCGATGTGGATCAGGAACGCCTTGTCCGCCACCGCGGGCATCCGCAATACGCGTTCGATCGCGTCGTCGAGGCCGATGCCGGTGAGGTCGGGGATGATGTCGAGTTGCGGCCTGATGCGGGTCGCGTCGCGCTGCATTCGCGGCGGCTTGCCGAGCAGCGTCGCGAGTTCCATGTCGATCACGCGCGGGTCGCGTTTCGAGCGCACCCGCAGGCGCTGTTCCTTCGTCGCGATGCCGACCACCGCGAACGGACAGCGCTCGCGTTCGCAGAGCGCGCGGAACCGGTCGAGATCCGCGGGCTTCACGCCCAGCACGTAGCGTTCCTGCGATTCGTTGCACCAGATCTGCATGGGCGAAAGTTGCGGATCGTCCAGCGGCACCGCGTCCAGATCGATGTCGCCGCCGACGCCCGAATCGTGCAGCAGTTCGGGAATCGCATTGGACAGGCCGCCCGCGCCGACGTCGTGGATCGCGACGATGGGACTCACGTCGCCGAACGCGCAGCAGGCGTCGATCACTTCCTGGCAGCGCCGCTGCATCTCGGGGTTGTCGCGCTGCACCGAGGCGAAGTCGAGCGCCTCGCTGGATGCACCGGCCGCCATCGACGACGCCGCGCCGCCGCCGAGGCCGATCAGCATCGCGGGGCCGCCCAGGACGATCACGCTATCGCCCGGCGCCAGCCTGTTCTTCTTGACCAGCATCGGCCGCACGTTGGCGACACCGCCGGCCAGCATGATCGGCTTGTCGTAGCCGTGGCGCATGCCGGGCTTGCCCGTTTCGAGTTCGAACGTACGGAAATAGCCGGCGAGGCACGGCCGCCCGAACTCGTTGTTGAAGCCGGCGGCGCCCAGCGGACCGTCGCGCATGATCTCGAACGCGCTGGCGACGCGTGGCGGCAGAGGACGCTCCTGTTCCCACGGCCGCGGCAGGTTCGGGATGCGCAGGTGCGAAACGGAAAAGCCGGTCAGGCCGGCCTTGGGTTTGCCGCCGCGCCCGACCGCGCCCTCATCGCGGATCTCGCCGCCGGAACCCGTGGCCGCGCCCGGCCACGGCGAAATCGCTGTCGGATGGTTGTGGGTTTCCACCTTGATCGCATACGGAATCGCTTCGACGTGCGTGCGCCAGACGCCGTCGGCGTCCGCGAAGAAACGCGCGCCGTTCGAACCTTCGATCACCGCCGCGTTGTCGCTGTACGCCGAGAGCGTGTGCGCGGGCGAGGTCCTGTGGGTGTAACGGATCAGGTCGAAAAGCGTGGACGGCTGTTTTTCGCCATCGACGGTGAAGCTGGCGTTGAACACCTTGTGCCGGCAGTGCTCGGAATTGGCCTGCGCGAACATCACCAGTTCCGCGTCGGTCGGATCGCGGCCGAGCTTTCCATAACCGTCGGCGAGGTAATCGATCTCGTCCGGTGCCAGCGCCAGGCCCATCGCGCTGTTGGCGCCCTGCAACGCGGCTTGCGCGTCGCTGCCCAGCGCGACCGTGGCCAGCGGCGCGGATTCACCGCGCAGGAAGATTTGCCGCGCGTCGCTGAGCTTCAGCAGCACCGACTGCGTCATCGGATCGTGCAGCGCGTTCGCGACCGCGGCGAACGCGGGATCGTCCGGCTCCGGCAATTTTTCGATCAGGAACGCGGTGCCGCGTTCGACGCGCGCGACCTGGATGCCGACGTGGTGCACGATGTCGGTGGCCTTCGACGACCATGGCGACAGCGTGCCGAGCCGCGGCACCACCCACAGCGAAGCGTCCGCGGGCGGCGCTTCGGTGGCATCCAGCACTTCCGCGAGCCGCCGGTGCAGCGACGGCGAAAGCGGCGACTTCGATTCGATGAAATACACCTGCCGCGCGCCGCGCACGCGGATGCCCTTGGCGATCGCGCCGAGGCGCCGGTTGAGTCGGTCGAGGCGGAAATCCGACAGGGCGCTGCGCCCGTCGAGGACGATCATGGGATGGGAACCGCGGCCGGAGGGGAGCCGGTCATTATAAATGCGATTGTCCGTGATCGCCGCGTCGTCAACTGCCGCGCGAGCGGTGGCGCAAATCGATCAACAGGCGTCAGAACGGCCTTCCATGGCCCCCGATCAGAAGCGTTTCGGGGGCAGGCTCTGGCTTTTCACGAGAACTCGCTTCGATCAGGGCGAAGCTGGGACGGTGGACGTGGCATGCACCGTTTCCAGCCGTCGCAACAGTTCCTGCGGATCGACGTAGCCGCCCAGCACCACGCCGTTGTCGGCGATGATCGTGGGAGTCCCATCCACGCCGAGATCCATCCCTAGATTGAAGTCGTGCGCGACCGGTGATTCGCAGGTCGTGTTGCGCGGCGGCTGGCCTTCGAATGCACGCGTCAGCGCATCCTTGCGGTTGGCCGCGCACCACACGTCCACCGCCTTCTGCGCCGACGGCGTACCGAGCCCGCTGCGCGGCCAGAACAGGTAATTCACGGCAATCCCGAGCTTGTTGATCTCGGCGATGTTGGCGTGGAACGCGCGGCAGTACGGGCAATCGATGTCGGTGAAAACCGTCACGGTGTATTTCGGGTCGGCCGGAGCGAAGCGGATCATGCCTGCCGGCGACAGCTTGGCGATCGCCTCGCGGCGAAGGCGGTTCATCGTAAGGCTGTTGAGCGGCGTGCGCGTCTTGATGTCGAACGCGTCGCCCTGGATCACGTAGCGCCCGTCGCCCGTCATGTACAGCACCTGGCCCTGCGAGATCACCTGGTACAAGCCGGCGATCGGCATCGGCGCGATCTGTTGCACCTTAGCGCCGGGCGCCATTTCGGCGACCGCCGCGGCGATGGCGTCGTGGACGGCCGGCGCGACGGAACCGGCGGCCGCCGGACCGGCGTTCGCCTCCGCGATGACGGGGTGGTGGTCGGACGAACAGCCGCTCGCGGCGACAACGGCAAGCGCGAGTGCGCAAAGAAGTTTCAGCATGGATTTGAAACGTGCGCTGGCAGATTCGACGCGATGCTAGCACGCGGCGCCGTGCAAAACCGTGCGCTGCGCGTTCAAAACGTCAGCCACCAGCATCCGCCGAATTCCGTGACGCCGAAACTCCGCTTAGCGCCGTCCGCGGTCGAAACTTCGAACCCTGAGGGCGGTCCGGGCGGAGCCTCGCCCGTGGTGGTGCCGGGCGGGGGCGCGGAATCCTCGAAGGGCGGACCCGCCGCACGGGCGATCGCGACGCCGGTCAGCGGCTGCTTCAGCCAATCCGCCAGCGAACGCAACGTGTTCCGCGCGGATGCCTGGTCCATGCCGCGCCACAGGATCAGCCCGGCCAGCCGGTTCACGTCGTGCGTCGCGAACGCTTCGCCCACGGCCTGCCTGAGCGCCTGCGGCGAGGACGCGCAGACGTTGCCGGATGCGTTGCTTGCCGCGCCGATGCTGCTGGAAGCCGTCGCCGGATTGCCGCACGGCTGGCCCGAAAACACGGGTTCACCGTGCGCACCGATGCAGCGGTAGATCTGCGCCTGCGCCAGCGGCGCGCAGGCCAGCAAGGCGAACAGGCAGAGGAATTTTGGCAGCAAAACCATGGGGGCGAGTGTAGGGCGGGTCCTGACGCGCCGCCGGGATGCGTTGCGCAATCGCAGGGTTGAAACCCGCCCTATGCCAAGCCGTCGAGGCGTTGCAGCACCGCGGTGGTGGCTCGCGCACGATTCAGGGTGTACACGTGCAAACCCGGTGCGCCACCTTCCAGCAAACGCCGGCACATCGCGCCCACCACGTCCGCGCCGAACTCGCGCACCGCGTCCGCGTCATCGCCGTAGGCGATCATGCGCTTGCCGATCCAGCGCGGGATTTCCGCGCCGCACATTTCCGAAAAGCGCCGGAGCTGCGCGAAATTCGCAATGGGCATCACGCCCGGCACGATCGGAATCGTAACCCCGGCCGCGCGCGCGTCATCCACGAACCGGAAATACGCATCGGCGTTGAAGAAGTATTGCGTGATCGCGCCGTCGGCACCGGCGTCGACCTTGGCCTTGAAATGTTTGAGGTCCGCCTGCGCGTGATCGGATTGCGGATGGCATTCCGGATAGCATGCGACCTCGATATGGAACCAGCCGTCGTGCTCGCGGCGCACGAAGTCGACCAGGTCCGAGGCGTATCGAAAGTCGCCGGGTGACGCCATGCCGGAAGGCAGGTCGCCGCGCAACGCCACGATGCGCCTGCAGCCGAGTTCGCGGTAGTCGTTCAGCAGCGCGCCGATCTCCTCGCGCGAACCGCCCATGCACGATACGTGCGGCGCCACTTCGAAGGCGTGCGTTTCACGCAGGTGCCGCACCGTGCGCGGCGTGTGCGTCAGCGTCGAACCGCCCGCACCGAACGTGACGCTGACGAACTCCGGCGCCAGCGCCTTCAGCTTCGGCAACGCGCGCTCCAGCTGCGCGCGCTGCTCGTCGTTCTTGGGCGGGAAGAATTCCAGCGAAATCGGCGTCATCGGCATCCGGCATCCATATATCTTTCCATCAAGATAGAGAGAATGGTTGCGGGATGCAACGCCCGAAACAAAACCGCCGGCTGGCGCCGGCGGTTTGTAGGGCGGGTTTCAACGCGCCGCTTTGGTGCGGGCAAAGGCGGGGTGCAGGTCGGGTTTTCACGCGCCTCTTTTTGTATGTGCGGCGAAGGCGGGTCGAGACCCGCCCTACGCGGCTTTCTTCCATTGCCCCAGCGCAGCCAGGCCGTTGTCGCGCGCGCGCTCGACGACGATCTTCTGCGCGGCGGCGAAGTTGCCCTGCATGTCCTTGGCCCACAGGTGCAGCGCGGCCTGCTGCATCGCGCGACCGTAGGAGAACGACAGCGGCCACGGATGCGGGCCCAGCCGGTTCATCGCATTCAAGTGCGCGGTGGCGTCCTCGTCGCTCTGCCCGCCCGACAGGAACACGATGCCCGGCAGCACCGCCGGCACCGCGGACTTCAGGCACAGGATCGTCGATTCGGCCACTTCTTCGACGTCGGCCTGCTCCGGGCAATCCTTGCCGGACAGCACCATGCTGGCCTTCAGGATCGTGCCTTCCAGCATCACGTTGTGTTCGTACAGCGCGGAGAACAGCGAGCGCAGCGTCGCCTCGGTGACCTCGTAGCAGGTTTCGATGTCGTGGTCGCCGTCCATCAGCACCTCGGGTTCGACCATCGGCACGATGCCGGCTTCCTGGCACAACGCGGCGTAACGCGCCAGCGCGTGGGTATTGGCGTCGATGCAGGTCGAGCTCGGCATGTCGTCGCCGATCGTGATGACCGCCCGCCATTTCGCGAATTCGGCGCCCAGCTTCACATATTCTTCCAGTCGTCCACGCAGGCCATCGAGGCCTTCAGTGACCAGCTCACCGGGAAAACCGGCCAGCGGCTTGGCGCCCAGATCGACCTTTATGCCGGGAATGATGCCCGCGTCCTTCATCACCTTGGTGAACGGCACGCCCGCCCTGGTGGACTGGCGGATGGTTTCGTCGTACAGGATCGCGCCGGAAATGTGCTCGGAAAGGCCGGGCGCGGTCAGCAGCATTTCGCGGTAGGCGCGGCGATGTTCTTCGGAGTCCGGCACGCCGACCGCGTCGAAGCGCTTCTTGATGGTGCCCGAGGATTCGTCGATCGCGATAATGCCCTTGCCGGGCGCAACCATCGCCTGCGCGACGGCTTCCATTTGCTCGATGCTCATGACGGTTTTCCGCTCATGGAGGTGGACCGCCAAGTATAGGCGAGCACGGGTTTTTTTGCCTTTGCCTCACCGATACCCGTTCGGGAAATCCTTGAGGATGCAGGCGTCGGTGATCTGTTTCCGCGCAACCGGATCGGCGGGCAGGTTGAACGGGATGACGATGTAGGTGAACACGGGTTCGCGGCCGATGTTGTTCTTGCCCGGCACGTAGTGCATGTCCTTGACCGCGCTGGCCGCGACCGATTTCAGGTCGCCGGCCGGAATGGTCTTGCGCACCAAGATGTCGCGGGTCACGCCGTCCGAACCGATCAGGTAGGTGACCGCCGCGCAGGTGGGCTTGCTGAGGTTCACGCCACTGTTGGGCACGTCCACGTTGAGCGAAGTGTTGGTCATCACCCAGTAGTTGCTCAGGTCGGCCGGCTGCACCACGCGTATGTTGGGACTGATTGCCGCCACGGAAACGGCGGAAACCAGAAGTGCGGCGAGGGCAGACGGGCTCTTGTTCATGGCGGGCGATGTGGTGCGGTGCCGTCCATCATAAATCCCGCAGGCTTTCGGCGATCCCGTCCGGCCCGACGCTCAGCAGTTTCAGCGTGTTGGTGCCGCCACCGCGACCGGTGTGGTCGCCATGGGTCAGCAGTACGCGGTCGCCTTCGACCAGGTCGCCCCGCTGGAACAGTTGCCGCACGGCTTCGCGTACCACCAGCGCGGGATAGGTGTCGTGGCCGGCGAACGGAATGGGTCTGACGTCGCGCAGCAGCAGCATGCGGCGGCGCGCTTCCGCGCTGGGCGTAAGGGCGTAGATCGGCACCGACGAGCGGTAGCGCGACAGCCATTGCGCGGTGGTGCCCGATTCGGTCAGTGCGATGATCGCGCGGATGGGCATTTGCGTGGCCAGGAACATCGCGGCCATCGCGATGGCCTGGTCGGTGCGGTCGAGCCGGTGGGTGAGGGCGGAAATGTCCTCGGTCGGCTCGAACTGGCGCTCGGCGCCGAAGCAGATCCGGCTCATCGCGGCGACGGCGAGGTCGGGGTGTTTGCCCGCCGCCGATTCCTGCGACAGCATCACTGCGTCGCTGCCGTCCAGCACCGCGTTGGCGACGTCCAGCACCTCGGCACGGGTCGGGATGGGCGATTCCACCATCGACTGCAGCATCTGCGTCGCGGTGATCACGGCGCGGTTGCGCGCCAGCGATTCGCGGATGATCTTCTTCTGCAGGCCCGGCAATTCGGCATCGCCGATCTCGACGCCGAGGTCGCCGCGCGCGACCATCACCGCGTCGGAGGCATCGATGATTTCTTCCAGCTTCCCGATGGCCTCGGCACGCTCGATTTTCGCCACCAGCCACGCGTTGCCGCCGGCTTCGCGCAACAGCTTGCGGGCCTCCTCGATATCGGCGGCCGAACGCACGAACGACACCGCGAGGAAGTCCGCGCGCAGTTGCGCCGCGAGCTTGATGTCGGCGCGGTCCTTGTCCGACAGCGCGCCCAGCGAAAGTCCACCGCCCTTGCGGTTGAGCCCCTTGCGGTCGGACAGCTTGCCGCCCACCGCGACCCGGCAATGGATCTGTTCGCCCTCGATGCTTTTGACCTCGAGTTCGATCAGCCCGTCATCCAGCAACAACCGATCGCCTTCCTTCACGTCCTGCGGCAGGCCGAGGTAGCTGACACCCACGCGCGTGGCGTCTCCGGGCGGCGCCTCGGCGCGGCAGTCCAGCGTGAATTCGGCATCGGGCTGAAGCTGTACCGGACCGGCCGCGAATTTTTCGATGCGGATCTTGGGGCCCTGCAGGTCAGCCAGCACGCCAACTTCGCGATTCAGCTTGGCCGCGGCCGCATGCGCTTCGCGCGCGCGTCGCAGATGGTCCTCGGGTTTGCCGTGCGACAGATTCAGCCGCACCACCGCCACGCCTTCGCGAAGGATGCTTTCCAGCATCCCCGGCGCGTCGGTAGCCGGACCCAGGGTAGCGACGATGCTGGTGCGGCGGGTCTTGTTGTTCATCCTGTTAGTTTATGCGATCGTCCATGATTGCTGCGTGGTGCGGGCCTTCTTGCCCTCACATCGGCTGGCGACCCTGTAACACCACCTCGGGCATCCATGCCCTTACTTCTCGCCAACAGCCGCTGCGAACGAGCTCATCCCGCGTACCCGCAGTCGCGCGCGTGCCGAAATTGGTGCTTTTCCCCCGCCGTCATTCCGGGGCCGGCCAAAGGCCGGAACCGGAATCGGTCATTCAGTGACTGGAAACCGATTCCGGGTTCGCCCCTGCGGGGCGCCCCGGAATGACGGGGCTTGCTGGGTCGCCGGGGAGTGATCGGCTCGCGAGGGAAGCAAAGCGCGGATCAGAACTTCGGCTTTTCTGGCGCCTGCTGGTAGCGCTGCACGGATTCGCGAATCTCCTCGCGCGCGGCGGCGGCATCGCCCCAGCCGGAAACCTTCACCCACTTGCCGGATTCCAGATCCTTGTAGTGCTCGAAGAAGTGCGCGATGCGGTCGCGCCAG
>JBQCCP010000210.1:0-6359 GCA_051962095.1 Rhodanobacteraceae bacterium | reverse complement strand
GCGCCGAGCGCGGGCAGCCCGGAATGACAATATTCCCCGGTGCGTCAATCGGATTGCATGAAAGTCAACTCGACGCCGAGACCGGCAGGGTCGCTCAGGAACAACTGCGTTTGATGCAGTTCGTCCACGATATGGGTTTCGTAGCGGATGCCGGCCTGTTCCAGGCGCGCGCGGGTGGCGTCGAGATCGTCGCAATCGAACGCGAGGTGGTGAACGTGCCGGCTGGCTGGCCGTCGGCGGCGCCGCTCCGCGCGATCGCCAGGTGCAGCACGGCGCTGTCGCCGGCATACAACCAGTAACCGTGAGAGCCCGATCGAAACGCCGGTCGCGCGCCTTCGCACAATCCGATGACGTCGACATAAAACCGGCGCAGGCGCTCGACGGTTTCGGCCGATGCGCGCAGGTTGGCGTGACCGATCCCGCGCACCGACATGGCTCAATCCTGGTACGAACCGTACTGGCGAAGCTTCCGGTAGCGCTGCTCCAGTAATTCCTCCACCGGCAAGCCCTGCAGTTCGTCGAGCTGGTTCACCAGCACGGCTTTCAGGCGGATCGCCATCGAGCGCGGGTTGCGGTGCGCGCCGCCGGTGGGCTCGCGGATGATCTTGTCGATCAGGCCGAGCTCCTTGAGGCGCGGAGCAGTCAGGCCCAGCGCTTCCGCGGCGTCCTTGGCGCGGCCGGCGTTCTTCCACAGGATCGAGGCGCAGCCTTCCGGCGAGATCACCGAGTAGGTCGAATACTGCAGCATGTTGACGCGGTCGCCCACGCCGATCGCGAGCGCTCCGCCGGAACCGCCTTCGCCGATCACGGTGCACACGATCGGCACCTTCAGTTCGGCCATCTCCTCGAGGGTGCGCGCGATGGCTTCGCTCTGGCCGCGCTCTTCGGCGCCGACGCCGGGGTAGGCGCCGGGTGTGTCGATGAAGGTGAGGATGGGCAGGCCGAAGCGCTCGGCCATCTGCATCAGGCGCAGCGCCTTGCGATAGCCTTCCGGGCGCGGCATCCCGAAATTGCGGCGCACCTTGGACTTGATGTCGCGGCCCTTCTGGTGACCGATCACCATCACCGGCCGGCCGATGATGCGCGCCAGGCCGCCCACGATTGCAGCGTCGTCGGCGTACATCCGGTCGCCCGCGAGTTCGTGGAATTCGTCGCTGATCACCGCGACGTAGTCGCTGGTGTATGGGCGCCCCGGGTGGCGCGACAGTTGCGTGATCTGCCACGGCGACAGGTCGCGGAAGATCTCGGCGGTCTTGCTGCGCAGCTTCGCGCGCAACTTGCCGACCTCATCGTCGACGTCGATGGCGTTGTCGCGACCGGCCGCGGTCAGTTCGCGCAGCTTGTCTTCCAACTCGGCGATCGGCTGCTCGAAGTCCAGAAAATTGGGATTCATTCCCGCTGCCTGATTGGGCAAAGTCGCGATTATAGCGAGGCCCGGAGCCCGGGCACCGCGCACCGGTACGAAGATGGCGCCGCGCGCAGACAGGCGGCCTGCCTCAGGGAACTTAGTCGGATGCCGGTGCCTTCGCCGACCCTTCGGCCGGCAACGGCAAACCGACTTCAAGGCAATACGCGGCGAAACGCGGGTCGTGCTTGTAGGGGAGCAGGATGGGGTCGGACAGGATATCGGTGGCTTCCAGTTCGCGTTGCTTCCGCGCCCTGTCCAGCCATGCGAACATTTCGTCGGCTTCACCACGCCAGGCATGGATCCGGGCCACCGAGTAGGCGTCTTCGTCTCCGTTTTTGCGCCGGAGATATTCCTGCAGCGCCGCGTCGGCCTTGCCGGCATCCCCGCGCGTGTGCCACGCGAGCGCTTCCAACCATAGTCTTCCGTCGGGATCGTCGTCTTGCCTGGCGACCTGCAACGCGGGTTCGGCATCGCCGCGCAGCAATCGGATCCAGGCGAGCGTCCTGGCCAGTCTTTGCGGATTCGGCGTGATCTCCGCCACCTTGCGGGCGACCTGTTCGGCTTCATCCAGCCGGCCCAGCGCGATCAGTGTCCTGCCCATGTTTCCGTAGGTGGTTGCATTCAGCGGATCCAGCGCGATGGTCTTGCGGTACAGATCCAGGGCCTCTTCCAACCGGCCGTTGTCCATCAGCTGATTGGCCAGGGTCATGACGTTGCTGGGATCGCCCGGCGCCAGCTCCATGAGGCGCCGTGCCTCTTTCAACGCGCCGGCAAAATCCAAATCGATCGACACCATCACGTAGATGCGCGCCCGCAACACCGACGGAAGCTCGGGGGCGAGCGCGCGCGCCGTGGCAAGCGCTCCCTGCGCATCATCAATCCAGGATTGTTCCCGTTTCGCGGGAGGCATTTGCTTGGCGAGGTTGACGTACGCCATCGCCAGTCTCGCCCAGGCCACGGCGTACCCACGATCCAAGTCAATCGCCCGCCGGTAATACGTGATGGCTTTGCGGATGTCCGGTTCTGTCCATCGGACGGCGTGTGCGACGCCGAGCATGAGTGCTTCGTAAGCTTGCACATTGCCGCTGGGCGGCCGGTCGCCCGCATCGCCGGGTTGTCCCAACACCTTCAGTTGCAGGGATGCGGCCACCGCGCGCGAAATTTCGCCTTGCACGGCGAAAACATCGTCCAGTTGACGATCGAAGGTTTCCGACCACAGGTTGCTGCCATCGGCGGCCCGGATGAGGCTGACGATCACACGGAAGCGATTGCCGCTGCGTCGGACGGAACCCTCGATCAGGTGCGCGGCACCCAACCGGGCGCCGATCGCCGCCGGGCTGTCCTTGCTGTCCCGCATCCGGAAGCTTGAGCTTCGGCCGACGACCTTCAGGCCGGCGATGCGCGTGAGGTCGGAAATGAGTTCTTCGGACAGCCCGTCGGAAAAATAGTCCTGCGTGGGATCGCCGCCGAGGTTGGCGAACGGCAGCACCGCCACGGATTGCCCGGGTGCCTCGGCCAGCTGGGCTGCGATCGTCTCCGCGTCGGCTTGCCTGGCTTTGCTGGTCGCGTCCCGGCGCAACACGAAGGTATTGGTCACAAGCAGGACGACCGCGATGGCCAGGACCGCGATGATCGCGCGGTCCATCCTGCGGCCGGTACTGCGCGCGATGGAATCATCCGCCTCGATCCCGCTCTCGCGCCTCAGCCCCTGCGGTGTCAATTCGTAGAACCAGGCGAACGCAAGCCAGAACGGGAATCCGATCGCGCAGGCAACGACGAACCAGCGTGTCACCCAATCCGGCATTCCGAAGGGCGGGCCGAGTTGCGCGATGCCCTGCGCCAGCGCCCAAACGGAGCCGATGTACAGCACGCCCGCGCGCAGCACGTTGCGTCGCTTCAGCTCAGAGAAGAACCCCCGCGCATCGGCCACGATCCGCCCCTTGGGTCTCGCCGGCAACCGGCCGGCATGGATGGCGACGAGTGCCGATTATCGCGAACCTGCGTGCAAATGGAAGACGGCGGCGCCTGGATCGGCACGCCGGGAGTCAGGGCGCGGCCGGGCGCGACAGCGAGGGTTGCACGGACTTGACGCCCGGCACTTCGGCGAGGCTGCGCAGCAGATTGGTGCTGACCTTGACGCGCCAGTCGTCGCCGAGCCTGAGATCGGCGCTGCCGCTCGCGTTGCGGTAACCAGTGAGCAGCAGCGGCGTGCGGCCACCGCAATGTCCCGCGAGCGCGCGTTTGAACGTCGTCACGAAACCGGGGCCGATGCCGTTCACGCCGACGCGCAGCACGCGCGCGCCGGCTTCGCAGGCGTCGTCCAGCGTCCACGCGCGGCGTGCGCGCAGCGCGAGTTCGCCGCTGAAATCGTCGATCGCGAGGCCGCCTTCGATGACGAGGATGGCATCGGGCTGCAGCAGCGGGCCGAACTGCTGCATCGCCTCGCGGAAGAAATTGACTTCGATCGCGCCGCTCCAGTCCTCGACGCGCACCGCGGCGCCCGTGTCGCCGCGTCGGCGCATTTTCACGATCATGCCGGCGAGCGCCCACGGCGTTTCCGGCGCACGGCGCCAGCGGTTGTCGTCTTCATCGCCGCCGCCGCGGGACGGGGGGGGCTCGTAACGCTCGGCGATTTCACCGATCGGGCAGGTGGCCAGTTGCGCCAGTACTTCGCGCCACGGATCGGTCGGGTGGCCGGACAGATAGTGCCCGAGGGTGGCACGCTCGCCCGCGAGCCGGCGTTCCAGCGACCACGGCGGTTGCGGCGGCGTTGCAATCGACACCGTCGCGACCGGCGCCAGCGCGGCGCCGAACATGTCGTTCTGGCCGGCTTCGCGGTCGCGCAGGCTTTGTTCCGCGGCCTTCACGGCTTCCGGCAACTGCGCGGTCAACGTGGCGCGGTTGGCGCCCAGCGAATCCATCGCGCCCGACTGGATCAACGCTTCGAACACGCGCTTGTTCAACTTGCCGGGGTCCATGCGTGCGCAGAAATCCGCCAGATCGCGGAACGGTCCCCCGGACGCGCGCGCCGCCACGATGGCTTCGCATACCGCGCGGCCCACGCCCTTGATCGCGCCCAGGCCGTAGCGGATCGCATCGTGGGTTCGCGGCCCGTCACGGGGTATTGCGACGAAGTGGTAGTCGGATGCGTTGACGTCGGGTGGCAGCACCGCGAGTCCGATGCCCCGCGCATCCTCGATGAATTGCACCAGCTTGTCGGTGGCATCCATGTCGGACGACATCGTCGCGGCCATGAACTCGGCGGGGTAGTGCGTCTTCAGCCACGCGGTCTGGTACGCGACCAACGAATATGCGGCGGCGTGCGACTTGTTGAAGCCGTAGCCCGCGAATTTTTCCATCTGGTCGAAGATCGCATCGGCCTTCTTCTCCTCGACGCCGTTCTGCATCGCGCCGTCGCGGAAGATGCCGCGATGCTTGGCCATCTCGGCCGGCACCTTCTTGCCCATCGCGCGTCGCAACAAGTCGGCGCCGCCCAGCGAGTAGCCGCCGACGATCTGCGCCATCTGCATCACCTGCTCCTGGTACACCATGATGCCGAAGGTTTCGCGCAGCACGGGTTCAACGCGCGGATCGGGGTAGGTGACGGGCTCGCGTCCGTGCTTGCGCGCGACGTAGCTCGGGATCAGGTCCATCGGACCGGGCCGGAACAGCGAGTTCAGTGCGATCAGGTCTTCGAAGCGGTCGGGTTTCGCATCCTTCAACAGCCGCTGCATGCCCGCGCTTTCGAACTGGAACACCGCGCCGGTGCGCGCTTCGCGGAACAGCTTGAACACTTCGGGATCGTCCAGCGGCAGCGCGGCGATGTCCAAGGGAGTGGTTGCAGCCGCAGGCTGCACGTTTTTCCCCTCTCCCGCTTGCGGGAGAGGGTGGCCGGAGGCCGGGTGAGGGGAACGCTCGCGTGCCGCTGCACGCCGCGCATTGATCGCCTTCACCGCCCAGTCGATGATCGTCAGCGTGCGCAGGCCGAGGAAGTCGAACTTGACGAGTCCGACTTCCTCGACATCATTCTTGTCGTACTGCGTGACGACGCCCGCGCCGCCGGGCTCCGAATACAGCGGTGCAAAATCGGTAAGTGGCGTCGGTGCAATCACCACGCCGCCCGCGTGCTTGCCGGCGTTGCGGGTCAGGCCTTCGAGCTTGAGGGCCAGATCGACAAGCGTGCGCGCTTCCTCGTCCTGCTCGTAGGCGTCGCAGAACTCGCGCACCACGCGATCGGGTTCCTTCCTCGATTTGTCGCTGAGGCCCAGCGCATCGGAGAGCGTCAGGTCCAGCGGCATCCGCGGGATCAGCTTCGCGATCTTGTCGACCTGGCCATACGGCATTCCCAGCACGCGTCCGCAATCGCGCAGCACGGCTTTCGCCGCCATCGAACCGTAGGTGATGATCTGGCTGACCTGGTCGCGGCCGTACTTGTCGGCCACGTAGGCGATCACCTCGTCGCGGCGTTCCATGCAGAAGTCGACGTCGAAGTCGGGCATGGACACGCGCTCGGGGTTGAGGAAACGCTCGAACAGCAGGCCGAACCGCAACGGATCGAGATCGGTGATCTTGAGGCACCATGCGACCACCGAACCCGCGCCCGAGCCACGTCCGGGGCCCACCGGGATGTCGCGCGACTTGGCCCAGCGGATGAAGTCGGACACGATCAGGAAGTAGCCGGCGAAACCCATCTTTCCGATCACGTCCAGCTCGAGTTCGAGGCGCGATGCGTAGTCCTCGCGCGTGTGGCCTCCGGCCATGCCGCTTTCGGCGAGGCGTTGTTCCAGGCCCTCACGCGACTGGTTGCCGATCCACGATTCCAGCGTCTCGTTCTTCGGCACCGGGAACGCGGGCAGGTAGTACGTGCCGAACGACAGTTCGAGATTGCAGCGCTTGGCGAGTTCGACCGTGTTGTCCAGCACTTCGGGCAGGTCGGCGAACAGTTCCGCCA
>JBQCCP010000209.1:0-3772 GCA_051962095.1 Rhodanobacteraceae bacterium | reverse complement strand
CCCATCACGGCAGCCACGATGCCGAACGCCGGCAATGCGTCGCCGACCTTGAACAGCGCGTCGGCCGGCACGTGCGCGTCGTGTTCCAGCGCCTCGATCTCGTGCGTCATCAATTCGTCGAGTTCGATCGGATCGACGCTTCCGCTCGCCATCAGGCGCAGGTAATCGGTGAGGAAGCCCATGATCATGGGGTCCCGGGCGATTTGCGGATGCTCGGTGAACAGTGGGCTGCTCGAGGGATCCTCGATGTCCTTTTCAATGCCAAGCATGCCCTCACGCCGCATCTTGCTGAGCAGCTTGTACTGCAGCGACATCAAGTCCATGTACAACGCCTTGTTGTACTTCTTGGTGTGCTTGAGTCGCGAGGCCGCGCGCAGCGTGGCATTGATCGCCTTGCCGTTGTTGGCCGCGACGAAGGCGCCCACCGCGGCGCCGACGATGATCATGATTTCGGCCGGCTGGTACAGCGGTCCGAGGGCGCCGCCGGAAATGGCGTAACCACCGAACACCGAGAGAATGACGACGACAAGTCCGATGAAAGTCAGCACAGCTGCGATCCTTCCCCACCCGGGTTTGCATGCTGCATCTATCGGCCAATCGGCCGTCGGCTTGAGCTGGCGGGCGAGCGTGACGTGCGCCTCATTGCGGGCATGGGTACATTCCGGAGCCTGCGCTGCGCCTGGTTTTTGGCCGCCCTCCCTGCCGCGGCCGGAGCGGTTCGCCCGAACCGGCGCGCGCAATCCGGAACTTGAACAATTGTTACGAAGCAGCGCAACGGCAGACCCGCGCCAACACGCCCAGAACGAGCGCTTTCTGGAAAAGCGCGATCAGTTCGACAAATCGGCGCGATGCCTCTAAAGCCGCGCGCTGCGTGGCCGATAGCAAACCCGAGGTCGCCCCGGCGACATGACTTGCAAACGAGGATTCCATGAAGACCCTGCTTGCCTCGGCCCTGGCACTCGCCGTGCCACTGGGCGCGCACGCGGCCTGTTCACCCACCGATTTTTCGATCAAGGATTTCAAGACCCAGGTGGTTTCCACCACCATGGACAAGCACGTCGCGCTCAGCGGCGAACTGGTGAACAGTTGCTCGGCGCCCGCGGCGGCCCAGCTCAAGGTGGTCGCCAAGGACGCCAGCGGCAACGTGGTGACCACCAAAAGCGCATGGCCGGCCGGCACCTCGAACATCTCGCCCGGCAAGTCCGTGAGCTTCGACCTGGGCCGGCTGATCCATTACAACCCCGAGATGGTGTCGTTCGCGGTCAGCATCGTCAGCGTGCGCGCGTGGTGATCGCGCCTCGGCCGCGCTGCAGCGCGTGATCTTGTGGATCGGCCGGCGCGTGCGCGCCGGCCCTGCGGCATCACCCCTTCGATTGATTCGCTTGCCAGTCGAGCGCTTCTTCACCCCGCGCTACGCGCTCGGTCGTCGCCGCCTCTCCCCCGGCTTGTTGTGCCCTCTCCCCTGTTGGGGATGATGCGGGTAACCCGGGCGACTTCATTCCTGCGCTGAGCGAAAGTCACTGGGTCGCGGCTTTCCTTGCTCCCCAAACCGCGGCCGTCTTTGGGCGCTATCGGTGCTGCCGGGATGACGACGCAAGGCGGGGCCAGCAGCCGAGCGCTGCAGGCGCTCAGAATTCCTTCCAGGCGCCGGCGTCGGCCTCTTCGGCGGTGGCGGCGCGTGGCGCCGATTTCCGCACCGCGGCGAACACGGCTTCGGTGGCGCGGCCGACATCGGGAATCCGCCCGCCTTCGGGCGCGTCGCAGTCTGCCACGCGCTCGTCCTTGCCTGCGATCCGGAAGAAACACACCTGCCGCGACAGCTTGACGGCCTGGTCCTGCATCGCCCGCGCGGCCACCGAAGCTTCCTCGACCAGCGCGGAGTTCTGCTGGGTCATCTGCTCGATCTGCGCGACCGCATGGCTGACCTGGTCGATGCCGACCGATTGCTCCTGGTTGGCGGCCGCGATTTCCGACACGATGTCGGTAACCTTCTTCACGCTCTCGACGATCTGCGCCAGCGCCTCGCCCGACTGGTTGACCAGCGTGGAACCGGTGCGTACCTTTTCCTCGCTGTCCGCGATCAGTTGCTTGATCTCGGTGGCCGCGTCGGCGCTGCGTTGCGCGAGACTGCGCACTTCGCTTGCCACCACCGCGAAACCGCGGCCCTGCTCGCCCGCGCGCGCCGCTTCCACCGCGGCGTTCAGGGCCAGCAGGTTGGTCTGGAAAGCGATCTCCTGGATCAGGCGCACGATGTCGCCGATCTTGCGGCTGGAGGCATCGATCTCGGCCATCGCGGCGACCGCTTCGCGCACCACCTCGCCACCGCGTTCCGCGTGTTCGCGCGCGCCGCGCGCGAGCTGGTTCGCGTGGTTCGCGTTGTCCGCGTTGTGCTTCACGGTGGAGGTCATTTCCTCCATCGACGAGGCGGTTTCCTCGAGGCTGGACGCCTGCTCCTGGGTGCGCTGGCTCAGGCCGTCGTTGCCACGCGCGATCTGCTGCGCCGCGCTGCTGACCGCATCGGAACCCTCGCGCACTTCGTCCACGATCGAGCTGAGGCGTTCGTCCATCACCCGGAATGCATCCAGCACCCGTCCGAGTTCATCGCGCCGCTGCACCTGGATGCGGTGCCCCAGCTTGCCTTCGGCAATCGCGTAGGCCACCGCGGTCAGGTGGTTCAGCGTGCCGCCGAGCGAACGCACCAGCAAGGTGGAAACCAGCGTCGCCACCAGCAGCCCGATCGCGAGCGCGACCAGCACCGCGACGCGCACCAGGTCGTAGCGATGCACCTGCGCCTGGTAAATCTGCTTGACCTGCTCGCCTTGCGCCTGGATCAGCTTGTTGAGCGCATCCAGCCGCATCATCAACAGCGGCCGCACCTGCATTTCGAGCATGTCGCTGGTGCCCTTGTCGCCCCGCCCCAGTCCATCGTAGATGTCGGAAAGGGCACTGTGGTAATCCGCATCCGAGGCCCGGAACTCCTTGTACTTCGCGGCGATGTCCCGGCTCATCGGCACCGTCGCGAGCTGCTTGTTGATCCCGGCGATGTCGTCCTCGATGCGGCGTGATTCGGCGACTTTCTGCTTCACCTGGTCGGCATTGCCGACCGAACCGGCGGCTTCGCCGAGCACCGTGAAGTTGAGCAGCGATTTCGAGCGCAGGTCGCCCATCAATTGCACCGGCGTCATGCCTTCTTCGTAGCTGCGGCGCATGCCTTCGTTCTGCCAGGCCATCGTGCCGAGGCTGACGAACGTGCCGGCAATCAGCAGCAGTCCGAGCAATCCGAGCACGCCGATCAGACGCGTCTTGACGGAAAGGTTCGACAACTTCGCGAAAATAGAATCGGACTGCTTCATCGGTGTTCCCCCTTCGATGGCCATGCTGGCTCGCGGACGCCGCGGCGCGGCATGCGCCGCGCGTTGTTCGCACGCATCGACGACGACCGTCGGCGAAGCCACGCTCGTTGGCCGTATCGGCCGCGCGGCGCAAAACTTGAGGTGGCATGCGCCGGCGATGCGCACTCCACTTGTTTATGCACGAGCGCGTGGGGCGGTGCGCGGCAATCAGTCTCGATTCCGCGTCGCCCGGATGCCAATCCGATGGCTTTGGATTCGCGCAAGCGCTTGCCCACGGGCATTCCGCGACATGCGCCGCAGTTTGGCGAGGTGCGCCTCTAAAGAATTCTTGGCCAGCGCCGAAAAACATTCACGAAGGCTGGCAGCGTGGTGATCCCGCCCAAGCGGATACCCGGACCGACCTTTTGAGGAACGCCGCC
>JBQCCP010000208.1:0-4309 GCA_051962095.1 Rhodanobacteraceae bacterium | reverse complement strand
GGCGGCGTTCCTCAAAAGGTCGGTCCGGGTATCCGCTTGGGCGGGATCACCACGCTGCCAGCCTTCGTGAATGTTTTTCGGCGCTGGCCAAGAATTCTTTAGAGGCGCACCTCGCCAAACTGCGGCGCATGTCGCGGAATGTCGTGGCCAACGCATCGCGAACCGTTTCCCGCCAGGAAAGGGTCGAAGAATATTCGTGGTCATTCCGGGGCCGACGTGGCTTTGCCGCGTCGGAACCCGACTGCGTTTGCAGGATTGCAAACGCGAACGCCCCCGGATCAAGTCCGGGGCAGGCTGCGGCGGCCCGCAGGCGGAGCGAAGCGAACGCGCCCGAAGGGCGAGCGCCATCGATGGCGCGAGTCAATCGGTGTCTCTATGGCGAAGACCGATTCCGGGTTCTGCCTGCATGACGCCGCAGGCAGCCCCGGAATGACGAACGGATGCGTGATTCGGAAACCGGCGCTTCTCAGCGCTGGATCACGTCGTACACGAGTCCGCTGGTATTGCCCACCAGCACGCTGAGCGCGCGCCGTGCGACGACATCGGGATCCAGCAGCGTGTCCGGACTCTCGATGCCGAATGCCTGCGTGCGCATCGGCGTGGCCGTGCGTCCGGGATTGATGCAGTTGACCTTGATGCCCGCCTCGGACCATTCGTCGGCCAGCGCCTGCGTGAGGTTCACCACCGCCGCCTTGGAAGAACTGTAGGTCGAGTAGAACGCGCGCCCATAGGTGTACGAGCTGGAGGTGAACATCATCAGGTGGCCGCGGGTCTCGCGCAGGTATTCGAACGCGAGGCGCGCGACATTGACCGCGCCGGTGATGTTGGTGTTGATGCTGGTGCTGACGTCTTCGTCGGACATGTTGATCAGCGGCTTGCGATCGAGGACAGCCGCGGCATTCACCACCACGTCGATGCGGCCGTGCAGGCGGTGCGCCTGCTCGAACGCCGTGCGCAAGGTGTCGCTGCGCGTCACGTCTACGCCGGTCGAGCGCCCCCCTGCGAACACGTTCGCGCCGTAGGCCGTGGCAAGCCGTGCCATCGCCGCGCCGATGCCGCTGGTGCCGCCGATGATCACGATGCAGCGCTTCGCCAGTTCCGACAGCCGCAGGTTTTCCGGTTGCGCGTCGAGTCGCTTGCCGGCACTGGTCTGCATCAGCTTGTCGAGCAGCAGCAGGTCCTCGGCGTAGGTCAGCTTCATGTTCGAGAACGAACCGTCCACCGCGTGGATGCGTTCTTCGGGCAGGTACTTCAGCACCACTCCGCAATCATCGGTGGTGTGGAAGTGCGGATCGCGCGCCGCCAGCTCGTATGCCTTGCGGATGGTCTCGTAGCGGAAGCCCTGCGGCGTCTGCCCCAGCCGCACCGTGCGCCGGTCGGGAATCGATTCGAGGTTGTCGGTGTCGGGATTGGCGATCAGCACGGTGTCGGTGGCGCGCACCGCCGTGTCCACCGCGTTGTAATGATCGAGCGCCGCAATCACGTCGCTGATGATCCGATGGCTGATCAGCGGACGCACCGCATCGTGGAACAGCAGCTTCAGCTCGCCGTGGCGCGCGTCTTCCTCGTAGGCGCGGATCGCCGCCAGCGAGGATTCGTGGCGCTCGGCGCCGCCCATCAATACCCGGCGCACCTTGTCGAAGCGGCTGCTGCACACCAGCGATTCGATCCGGTCGGCGCAGGCGCTGCTGGTGACGATCGTGATTTCGTCGATGCCGGGATGGGTCTGGAAACGTTCCAGCGTGTGCGCGATCAGCGGTTGCCCGGCCAGCTTGGCGAGTTGCTTGGGTTGCGTGAAGCCCGAGCGGCTGCCGCCGCCGCCGGCCAGGATGATGGCGACGCATCGGGTCATGCCACGGTCTCCCGACGTGACTCGGTCATTTCCGTCAGGCGCTGCTCGACCTTCAGCAGCAGGTCGTCGCCCGGCAGATGCCGAAGGCTGTGCCTCGCCGCCGCCAAAGCCTTGCGCAGATTGCCCGATTCCCAGCGGGCGTAGATTCGTCCCAGCGCGTAGCATTGCGTCATCAGCGAGAAACCGCAAAGGTTCCTGGCCGCGATGATGGTGTCGAAATCGGGGTCCGGCGTGCGCCAGTCGCCGTAGAGGGCATGCAGCCAGCCTTCGGGATCCTCGAGTGTCCAGATGGGACTGCCTTCGGGCGAGGTGGCCTTCACCAGCGAAATCGTGTCCCAGCGCGTCAGGCGGTTCCACTCGGCGGGAATGCCTTCGATCCAGATGCCTTCGTAGGTGGCGCCGGACTGCGGATCGACCGCGAAACCGGTGACGTCGATGGTGACCTGCAGCTTGAGGTGCAGGAAGCTGCGCGGGTTCACCGCGAACGCGTGCGGCACTTCGGCCCAGCCGTTGGCGACCAGGCAGCGCGCGGCGAGATCGAGTTCGCTGTGCGGCAGTCCCAGGTCGAGGTCCTTGTCGAACGGCAGCAACCCCCCCTCGCGCACGATCCCAAGCAGGGTTCCGAATGCGGCGAACGCGTGCACGCCGGCCAGCGCGAGCTGACTGAGCGTCGTCCACAGCAGACGCTCGATCTCCGGTTTGTCAAAGTCTTCCTTGGGCTTGGGAAGTGTCGCCTCGGCCGGATGTTCCAGCATCAGGGTCAGCGCCTTGCGGAAATGCGCGACCGCATCCGTAAGCTTGCCCTGCTTGTGCAGGAAGGTGCCGTAGATGAGGTGCGCCTGCGAGGCATGGCCCGCGAGTTCGAGGGCCTTGTCCAGCAGCGGTTGCGCATCTGCGAAGCGATTGCTCGCGGTGTACGCCTGGCCGAGTTCGAGCAGCGGCGCGGCGGCGCGACCGTTCAACCGGACCGCGCGTTCGAGCTGCAGGATGCCAAGTTCCTGTTCATGCTGGCCGAGCAGATGCTTGCCGAACTTGTAGCGCAGGTCGGCGTTGTCCGGGTCGGCATTGACCGCGCGCTGGAATTGCGCGGTGGCCGCCTGTGGCTTGCCGTCAGCGACCAGCCGCTCGGCTTCCTTCAGGTACTTCTGCCCGGCGGACGAGGGTTGTCGTTGCGGGATGCCGGCCGGAGCCTTGCCGTGGACGTGGCGACGTTTGCTCATGCCGGTTTACCTGAGGCGCGCGGAAGGGGATCGTCGACCCGCAGGTCTTCCCATGGAGCCGGCGCATTGCCGGCCGTGAGCGTGAATGTGTCGGGTTCCTTGAAGTACGGGCTGACGTAGCCGCGCGCGTCGAGATAGCGTGCGGCTGCATCGGGATCGAAGCGGCCGAGCAGCTCGGCGGCCAGATCGTGCATTCCGTAGGCGAGGTCGGCCACGCACGCGAGCTTGGTCGCACGCGCGGCATCGAGCGCGGCAATGCGTGCGGCATCCGGCAGGAAGATCGCGTCGGCCCAGTCCCAGCGGGTGGCCTTGCTCTTCGCGAAGAACTTGCCTTCCGGGAGCAGGCTCTTGTGGCCGGTGCCGGCGAAGCCGTGGAAGGTGAAGCCGTGCGCCTGCATCCACGGGATCGACTGCAGGAAACGCGACTGCCCGGCATAGGCGTCGCGGAACGGAATGCGGATGTCCACCAGCGAGGTACGGGCCAGGGATTCGGTGCCGTGCTCGAGCGCGGCCATGATGTCGTTGCGGTCATCCAGCAGCAGCCAATCGATATGGTCGAGCCCTTCGATCGCGTCGAGCTTCAATGTGCTGATCGGGAGTTCCGCGATGACTTTGCGGCGCAGGCGGGTCCGTTCGGGAAGGTCGCCGGCTATCACCGGTGCGAGCGTCGCGCTTTCCAGCGGATCCATGCAGGCATAAAGCGTTGCATCTTCGCCACTGCCGAGCGTCGCATGGCCGAACACCTGGAACTCCGGCAGTTCCTTGATGTTCTTGTTGCCGTGCAGGATGCTGGCGGGGTCCAGCACCACCACGGCGAATGCATTCAGCGCCATCAGCCGGTCGAACGTGGGCATGGTGGGCATCCGTGCGCCGTTGTCGAGCACGACGATGCGGCCCTCGTATTCCCATTCGAAGGCGGGCGCGGTCGGTGGAGATCGATCGTTGTCCTGGAGCGAATCTGCGTTCATGCCAAGCCTGCAGCGGAGTTCGCATCGAGCGGGCGCTCTCGCGTATCGGAACGATAGACACTCGGCCCGAAGGGGTAACGGTCGAATACCCCGCTTCGGATGCACTTGTTCGGCCGTTTGGAAGCACGGCAAAAAAAGGCCCCGCGGTAGCGGGGCCTTGAGGACGCCCGGATGGGCGTGTGGGAGGGGGAGGACCCACCCGGGACGTTTTTTAGCCGAGCAGCTTGAGGACGGTCTGCGGGACCTGGTTGGCTTGGGCGAGCACCGAA
>JBQCCP010000207.1:0-3361 GCA_051962095.1 Rhodanobacteraceae bacterium | reverse complement strand
GTGCCAGCCCTGGAACGGGCTGAGCCAGCCGCCCATGAACAGGATCGACACCAGGAACGACATCAGGATCATGTTCGCGTATTCGGCCAGGAAGAACAGCGCGAAAGCCGAGCCCGAATACTCCACATGGAAGCCCGCGACGATCTCCGATTCGCCCTCGGCCACGTCGAACGGCAGGCGGTTGGTTTCGGCGACGCCGGAGATGTAGAACACCAGGAACATCGGCAGCAGCGGCAGCCAGAACCAGTCGAACAGGCCCTTGCCGCCGGCCTGCGCCTCGACGATCGCAGTGAAGTTGAGGCTGCCCGCCAGGATCAGCACGGTCACCAACGCCATGCCGATGCAGATTTCGTAGGAGATCATCTGCGCGGCCGAACGCATCGAACCCAGCAACGCATAGCGCGAGTTCGATGCCCAGCCGGCCAGGATGATGCCGTACACGCCCAGCGAACTCATCGCCAGCACGTACAGCACGCCGGCGTTGACGTTCGCAAGCACGAAGCCGCCGCCGTTGAACGGGATCACCGCCCACACCGCCAGCGCCGGGATCACCGACAGCAGCGGCGCGGTGAAATAGAGGAAACGATTGGCATTGGTGGGGACGATCACTTCCTTGATCAGCAGCTTCACCACGTCCGCGAACGCCTGCAGCAGGCCGAACGGACCGATCTTGTTCGGTCCCATGCGCACGTGCATCCAGCCGATCACCTTGCGCTCCCACCACACGTACATCGCCACCGCGATGATCACGGGCACCGCGATCGCGAGGATCTTTCCGAGCGTCAGCCCGAAGATCATCAGGTCGTAGGACGCGCTCATGCCGTCACCGCCTTGATGGTGAGCGCCGCACCGTGCGGCGGCAGCGATGCGGTGGCGGCGTGTCCGGCTTCGATCCAGGCGCAGCCTTTCGGCACCGCGGCATCCACGATCACGGGAAGCACGGTCCCGTCGACGTTCGCCTTCACGCCATTCAAGAGCCCGAGCATGCGCGCGTCATCGGCGCAGATGCGCAATGCCGGCACGCGATTCAGCGGATGCGCCTGCAAGGCCTTGGCCCGGCGCACTACGGCATCGGTGCGGTAAATACCGACCGTCCCGACGCGATGCAACCCCTCTCCCCTCGGAAGAGGAGTCGGGGTGAGGGTTCGGTTGACGTTCTCGCCGGATTTCCCCCTTCCGCCTTCGGCACCTTCCCCCGCAAGCGGGGGAAGGAACGCATGAACTTGACCGAAGTCGACGAAATCGAAACCGGCAATGCCCAACGCGCCACCCAGTGCACGCAGCACCTTCCAGCCCGGCCGCGATTCGCCGGCCAGCGTCGAACCCGCGGCCGCGGTCTGCGCCGTGCCGTCGACGTTCACGTAGGTGCCGTCGATCTCAGGCGGCAGGCCGATCGGCAGCACCGCGTCGGCCGTGCGCCTGACGCCTTCGCAGACGTATCCGCCGGCGTACACGCAGAACTCCGCGGTTTCGCGTGCCCTGTCGTACGCCGCCGGGGCGAACGTGTCCTGCGAACCCGCCTGCCAGGTGATCAGCGCCTTCGGAACGTTTTCCCAGAGCGCCCTCGCGCCGCCGGCCGACTGCGCGCCCATGCGCGCGAGGCCGATCGCATTCGCGCCCGACGGCAATTCGTTGAACGCGCTGCCGGTGGCATTCGCAATGCCGCGCGCCAGCGCACGCAGCCAGGCTGCCCGCGGATGCTGCGTCGCGACGTCGCCCAGTATCACCACCGAAGACGGCGCGGCGCGCAACGCCGCGATCCACTTGCGTGCTTCTTCGTGGTCGTCCGCCGCGGCGATCGCATCGGCCAGCACGCGGTCGTCGCTCTGCACGCCCGCGGCCTTCGCGGTACACAGCATCGCGTCGACGAAACCCTGCGGCGCGAACACCTTCTCGCCCGCAAGCTGGAAGTTGTAGTCGAAGTGCACGGGATTGATCGCGTAGATCGCGGCGCCCTTCACTTCGGAAATGTCATAGTGCGCGGGATTGGACGCCGGATGCTTCGATGCGTCGTGCCGGCTCGCGTGGCGCAGCCGATGCGCCAGCAGCGGCATCTCGTGGCGCGGATTGCTGCCGATGATCAGCGCCGCCGACACGTTGCCGATTTCATCGACCGGCATCTCGAACGCCGCGCCGGACGGACCGCCATCGCTGAAATCCTGCACGCGCAGGCGATGATCGATGCGGTCGCTACCGAGGCCGCGCAGCAACTCGACGAGCAACGCGCCTTCCTCGCAGGAGGTCATCGGCGCGAGCAGTGCGCCGACATCGCTGCCGGCTTTCTTCAGGCCATCCGCGACGAACGCGATGGCTTCGTCCCAATCGACCTGGACCAGTTCCGCGCCCTTGCGGATCATCGGCCGCTGCGCGCGATCTTCCGCGTACAGGCCCTGGTGGCTGTAACGGTCGCGATCGGCCAGCCAGCATTCGTTGATCGCTTGGTTCTCGCGCGGCACCGTGCGCAGCACCTGGCCGCGCTTGGTGTGCAGCCACAGGTTGGAACCGAGCGCGTCGTGGTAGCCGATCGACGGCTTGGCGATCAGTTCCCACGCGCGCGCCTTGAACTGGAACACCTTGTCGGTGAGCGCGCCGACCGGGCACACGTCGATCACGTTGCCGGAAAGTTCGGATTCGATCGTGCGGCCGATGTAGGTGCCGATCACGTGGCTGTCGCCGCGGCTCATGTCGCCGAGTTCGTACATGCCCGCGATTTCGCCCACGAAACGCACGCAACGCGTGCAGTGGATGCAGCGGGTCATCTCGGTCGCGACCAGCGGTCCGATGTTCTCGTCGGTCACCGTGCGCTTGCGCTCGGTGAAACGCGTCACCGAACGGCCGTAGCCCATCGACACGTCCTGCAATTCGCACTCGCCGCCCTGGTCGCAGATCGGGCAATCCAGCGGGTGGTTGATCAGCAGGAATTCCATGGTGTTGCGCTGCCACTTCATCGCGTTGGGCGAGCGCGTGAACACCTTCATGCCCGCCGCGACCGGCGTCGCGCAGGCCGGCTGCGGCTTGGGGATCGGCTTGCCGCCCATCTCCACTTCCACCATGCATTGGCGGCAGTTCGCGGCGATCGGCAGTTTCTCGTGGTAACAGAAACGCGGTACCGGAATCTTCGCGGCGTCGGTAGCCTGGATGATCGTCGAGCCCTTGGGCGCACTGACCGGATGGCCGTCGACCTCGAACTCCACCATCTCGACCGGCGGCGCGGTGTCTTTGGGTTGCGCGCTCATGCGGCCACCTTGATTTGGTCATCCACCATCGAGCGCCCGTTCTTGCAGTAGTACTCGAACTCGTCCCAGAAATTCGCGAGGAAGGCCTGCACCGGCCACGCGGCGGCTTCGCCGAACGCGCAGAT
>JBQCCP010000206.1:0-9088 GCA_051962095.1 Rhodanobacteraceae bacterium | reverse complement strand
CGCTACGCCGGCACGCACTTCTTCACCGACGGCTTCGGCGGCAACCTGATGATGTACATCAACCTGATCTGGGTGTGGGGCCATCCGGAGGTCTACATCCTGATCCTGCCGCTGTTCGGCGTGTTCTCGGAAATCGTGCCGACGTTCTCCGGCAAACCGCTGTTCGCCTACTCGTCGATGGTGTACGCCACCGTCGCGATCATGATCCTGTCGTACCTGGTGTGGCTGCACCACTTCTTCACGATGGGCTCGGGCGCGGACGTCAACTCGTTCTTCTCGCTGACCACGATGATGATCGCGATCCCGACCGGGGTGAAGATCTTCAACTGGCTCTTCACCATGTACCGCGGCCGCGTGCGCTACACCGTGCCGATGCTGTGGGCGATGGGCTTCCTGTTCACCTTCACGATCGGCGGCATGACCGGCGTGATGCTGTCGGTGACGCCCGCCGATTTCCTGCTGCACAACAGCCTGTTCCTGATCGCGCACTTCCACAACGTGATCATCGGTGGCGTGGTGTTCGGCGCGTTCGCGGCGGTGAACTTCTGGTTCCCCAAGGCGTTCGGGTTCAAGCTCGACGAGTTCTGGGGCAAGGCCACGTTCTGGTTCTGGCTGGTCGGTTTCTGGGTGGCGTTCGGGCCGTTGTACATCCTCGGTTTGATGGGCGTGACGCGCCGCCTCAGCCACTTCGATGACCCGAGCCTGCAACCGTACTTCGTCGTCGCCGCAATCGGCGCGTTCCTGATCGCGCTCGGGATTCTCTCTTTCATCATCCAGATATACGTGAGTGTCCGCCGGCGCAAGGAATACGCGGTGGGCGGCGATCCGTGGGATGGCCGCACGCTGGAGTGGTCCACCTCGTCGCCGCCGCCCGATTACAACTACGCGTTCGTCCCGGTCGTGCACCACCGCGATGCGTGGGCGACGATGAAGGCGCTCGGCTTCAAGCGCCCGCAAGGCGGCTACAACGACATCCACATGCCGAAGAACACCGCGACGGGCGTGGTGATCGGCGCGCTGTCGTTCGCCTGCGCATTCGGGCTGGTCTGGTACATCTGGTGGCTGGCGGCGCTGTCGCTGCTCGGCGTGGTCGTCGTGAGCATCGCGCACAGCTTCAATTACCACCAGCACCACCACATCCCCGCCGGTGAAGTGAGCCGCTTCGAATCCGGCAGCAACCAGGCGGCAGCACAAGGCGCGAGCGCATGAACACCACCGCGATCGATACCGCGCATCCGGCGCCCTCCGACTACTACAGCCTGACGGAAGCGCCGCCGCGCAACGGGACCCTGCTCGGGTTCTGGATCTACCTGATGAGCGACTGCTTCATCTTCGCGTCGCTGTTCGCCTGCTACGCGGTGCTCGGCACCGAATACGCGGGCGGCCCGACCGGCGCCCAAGTGCTCGACCTGCCCGGCCTCGCGGTCAACACCGCGCTGCTGCTGCTTTCGTCGGTGGTGTTCGGCTTCGCGATGCTGGAGATGCAGCGCCTGAGGAAAGGCGCGATGCTCGGCTGGCTGGCGATCGCCGGTTTGCTGGCCGCGGCGTTCGTGGGATTGGAGATCCACGAGTTCCTGACGATGATAGCCGACGGCGCAGGCCCGACCCGCAGCGCGTTCCTGTCGTCGTTCTTCACGCTGGTCGCCACCCACGGCCTGCACGTGACGCTCGGCGTCCTGTGGCTCATCGTGCTGATGGTGCAGTCGATCCGCTTCGGCCTCACCGAGGACAACGTCCGCCGCCTGCGCTGCCTCAGCATGTTCTGGCATTTCCTCGACCTCGTGTGGGTCGGCGTTTTCAGCTACGTCTATCTGGTGGGAGTGGTGCGATGAGCCAGCCTTCGTCCGGTCACGCGGTGCCGCAGGACGGCCGCGATCCGATGCACGAACACCACGGCAGCCTGCGCGGGTACCTCACCGGCTTCGTGCTGGCGGCGATCCTGACCGTGATCCCGTTCTGGCTGGTGATGGGCAACGTGATCGCCGACAAGCAGGTGTTGATCCTCGTGATCCTGGCGCTGGCGGTCGTGCAGATCTTCGTGCACATCGTGTACTTCCTGCACCTCGACACGCGCTCGGAAGCCGGCTGGAACATGATGGCCTTCATCTTCACCGCCGTGCTGGTGATCATCGTGCTCGGCGCGTCGATTTGGGTCATGTACAACGAAAACGTGAACATGATGCCGATGTCGCCGCAGTACCAGCAGCACCCGATCAGCCACCAGCCGACCAGCAACCAGCCGTAACGCACGCCGCCAAACGGTCGGAGTGCTGTTGTAGGTTGGTGCTGACCCCGGACTTGATCCGAGGGAAGCCCAACGGACGTCACGGCTCATTCCATCCGCCGCCGACACGACTGTTGGGCTTCTCCCGAACGAGTCCGGGATCAGCCCAACCTACGGATCGGCGCCGCAACAAGATTGAGTGCTCCTGTAGGTTGGCGCTGAGCGCAGCAAAGCCCAACGCTGTGGCGGCTCCGGAGTGGCGAACAAGATGGGAGTTTCTTCAAGTATTCACACGACGACGCCAAAGCGACGCACAGGAACCGTCAAGTTCATCCTCGGGATGACGCTGCTGGCGGCGGTGTTCGCCGGTTTCATCCTGCTCGGCAACTGGCAGGTGCGCCGCTACCACCTGAAGCTGAAGACCGCGCACGATATCGCGACCCGCGTGCACGCGCCGCCGGTGGACGCGCCCGGTCCCGCGCAGTGGCCGCGGATCGCCGACGGACAGCTTCAATACCTGCACGTCCGCCTGCGCGGCCGTTTCACCGGCAGCCAGACGCTGGTGCATGGATCGAGTTCGAAAGGCTACGGCTACTGGGTGATGGCGCCGTTGCGCATGGACCGCAGCTTCATCGTGCTGGTCAATCGCGGCTACGTCGCACCGGAGCCTTCCGGAGCGCCCGCATCCGCGAACATCGCACCGCCGGATGGCGAGGTGACGCTGACCGGCCTGCTGCGCTTCAGCGAGCCGGGCGGCGGTTTCCTGCGCCACAACCAGCCGGAAAAGAACCTGTGGTACTCACGCGACGTCGCCGCGATCGCGGCGTCGGACAAGCTGCCGCCCAAACAAGTCGCGCCCTACTTCGTGGATGCCGACGCAGGCGCGAATGCCGGCGAGCCGCCCTACGCCGGCCTCACCAACATCCACATCTACAACCACAGCTTCGGATACGCGGTCACGTGGTACTTGCTGGCGATCGGCACGCTGCTTGCGGCGGGCACCATGATCCGCCACGAATGGCAGGCCTGCCACGGAGGCGACGCGACCTGACGCAAACGGTTTTTCGGGAAGCAGCTTCCCGCCAAAGGCCATAGGCGCAGCGGCCCGTCAGATGCGCGCCTGCGCCGCCTCGCATGCCGCCCACGCCTCGTGGCAGACCCGCTCGATCGTCGCGAGGTTGGCCGGCTTGACCAGGTGATCGGAAAACCCCGCGGCCAGCGAACGCTTGCGGTCTTCGGCCTGCCCCCAGCCGGTCAGCGCGACCAGCCGCGGCGGATGGCCGCGCCACGCGTGCGCGCGCAGCCGCTCGGCCAACGCCAGGCCGTTGAGCTCGGGCATCCCGATGTCGATGATCATCAGTTCCGGCTCGAATTCGGTGCAGGCGTCCATCACCGCCAGCGGCGAATACACCACACGCACCTGGTGGCCCATGATCTGCAGCGACATCGCGAGCATGTCCGCCGAATCGCGATTGTCATCCACCACCATGATCCGCAGGCTGCCCATCGCCGCCTGCGCCGGGGCGGGCTCGGAATCTCCGGCCGGCGCGGCATCGGCCGCCATGATCGGCAGCGTCACCGTGAAGGTGCTGCCGCTGCCGAGGCCGTCGCTGCTGGCGCGGATCTGGCCACCGTGCAATTCGACCAGCCGCTGCGACAGCGTAAGCCCGATCCCGAGGCCGCTGTGCGGCCGTTCCAGGGACGTATCGGCCTGGGCGAACAGTTCGAAGATGAAGCGCACCTGCTGCGCGGTCAAGCCGATGCCGGTGTCGCGGATCTCGACGTCCACCGAGCCGTCGCCGACGATCGCGCGCACGGTGATCGCGCCGCCCGGATCGGAAAACTTGCAGGCGTTGTTGAGCAGGTTGCCGAACACCTGGGTCAGGCGGTGCGGATCGGCCTTGAGGTGCACGGGCTGCGAGGGCAAGTCCAGTTGCAGGCATTGCCGACTCTCGTCGATCAGCGGCTGCGCGGTTTCGATCGCGGCGACCAGGATGTCGCCGAGCAGCACGCGTTCGAGCCGCAACTGCAGCCGGCCGCGGGTGATACGCGAAACATCCAGCAGGTCGTCCACCATGTGCACCAGCAGGCCGGTCTGGCGCTCGAAGACCTGGTACAGCGTGCCGCCGTCCGCGGCACCGACGTCGTGCCCGAGCCGGTACACGTTCAGCGCGCTCCGGATCGGCGCCAGCGGATTGCGCAGCTCGTGCGCCAAGGTCGCGAGGAACTCGTCCTTGCGGCGGTCCGCCTCGCGCAGCCGCTCCTCGGCGCGGCGGCGCTCGTCGACTTCCTGCTTGAGTTCACGGTTGCTGGCCGCCAGCTTCACGTTGCTGTCGGTGAGCGCCTCGTTGAGCTTGTGCACCTCGCGTTCGCGCTCGATGCGCAGCGCCTCGTTGCTGCGCGCGAGGCGCGCGTTGGTATCGGCCAGCTCCGCGTTGAGCCGTTGCAATTCGCGGCGCTTGCGGAACAATTCGGCCAGCACCGCGACCTTGCCCCGCAGGATCTCGGGGATGATCGGCACCATCACGTAGTCGACCGCACCCAGCTTGTAGCCGCGCAGCCGGTCCATGTCGCTTACGTTGATCGCCGACACGAAGATGATCGGCGTCTTCTCGAAGCGCGGGTGCTGGTGGATCAGGCTGGCAGCCTCGAAGCCGTCCATGCCCGGCATGTTCACGTCCAGCACGATCACCGCGAAGTCGTGCTCCATCACGCTGCGCAGCGCGTCGGTGCCGGACGCGGCCTCGATCAGCCGCTCGCCCAGCGGTTCCAGGACCGTGCGGTAACTCAGCAGGCGCGCCGGGTTGTCGTCGACCAGCAGGACGTTGGCGGGTTCGCCGTGGAGGGACGCGCGGTTCATCAGCGGTGCAACCATTGGCGCAGCAGCGACAGCAGCTGGTCGGTGTGCACGGGTTTCGCAATGTAGTCGGACGCACCGGCCTCGATGCATTTCTCGCGGTCGCCCTTCATCGCCTTGGCGGTAAGCGCGATGATCGGAAGCGAGCGCAGCTCGGGCCTCGCGCGGATCGCGCGAATGGTTTCGTAGCCATCCATGCCCGGCATGATGATGTCCATCAGCACCATTGCGATGTCCCCTTGCGCCTCCACCAGCGCAACGGCATCGCGGCCGTTCTCGGCGGTCAGCACCTGCATCCCGCGGCGTTCGAGGATACTGCTGATAGCGAAGATGTTGCGGACGTCGTCGTCGACCACCAGCACCTTCTTGTCGTCGAGCGAGCTGTCCGACTGGTACAGCGTGTCGAGCATCTCCCGCTTGGCCGGCGGCAGCTTCGCCACGACCCGGTGCAGGAACAGCGCGGTTTCGTCGAGCAGCCGCTCGGGCGAATGCACGCCCTTGACGATGATGCTGCGCGCCACGGCGAGCAGGCGCTGCTCTTCATCCGGCGACAGGTCCTTGCCGGTGAAGACCACGATCGGCACCTCCCGCGCGTCGGCATCGGCCTTGATCCGGTCGAGCAGCTCGAAGCCGCTCATGTCCGGCAGCCTGAGGTCGAGGACCACGCAGTCGAACGCGCCGGACTGGATCTGTTCCAGCGCGTCCTTGCCGGTTGCAGCGAGCGTGATTTCCACGTCCTGGTGATCGATCAGGGCGACAATGCTGTGGCGCGCGGCGCCGTCGTCCTCCACCACCAGCAGCTTCTTGACGGGCCGCAGCGCAAATTGCGTGATGCGGCCCAGCGACGCCTCGATCGCCTCGGTGGTCGCGGGCTTGGTGAGGTACGAGAACGCGCCGCGCTCCATGCCGTGGTGGCGTTCGGCTTCCACCGTGATGATCTGCACCGGGATGTGGCGGGTCTCCTGCGTCTGCTTCAGCCGCGCCAGCACCGTCCAGCCGAGCATGTCGGGCAGGAAGATGTCGAGGCTGATCGCAGTCGGCTGGTAGTGCTGGGCCAGGTTCAGCCCGTCGGCGCCGGAGGCCGCGACCAGCGCGCGCAGGCCGCTGGCACGCGCAAGGTCGCGCAGCACGCCCGCGTAGCGCGGATCGTCCTCGATGATCAGCAGGGTCGGCTCGCCGGGCGCGACGATCGCGCGGTCGTCCTCGACCTGTTCGGGCGAATGCAGCGGATGCACCGCGAGCGCGGCGGCTGCCGGCGCGGCCTCGTCCACGTAACCGGCGGGTGGGCCCATGTAGTTGAGCGGGAGGTACAGCGTGAAGGTGCTGCCCGCGCCGGGCCGGCTGCGCAACTGGATTTCGCCGCCGAGCAGGGCCGACAGTTCGCGACTGATCGCGAGCCCCAGGCCGGTGCCACCGTACTTGCGCGCGGTCCCCGCATCGGCCTGCTGGAAGGCTTCGAAGATGATCTTCTGCTTGTCGGGCGAGATGCCGATGCCGGTATCGTCGACCGCGATCGCCACCACCACCGGCGCCTTGTCGAGGATCGGATGGCCGGGCGTCCAGCCGTCTTCCGCGACGCGCGCGTGCAGCCGCACACTGCCCTTCTCGGTGAATTTGAACGCGTTCGAAAGCAGGTTGTTGATCACCTGCAGCAGGCGCTTGGGATCGGTGTTGATCGCGCGCCCCAGCGCGTCGTCGAACTCCACCGAGAAGCCGAGCTTGCGGCGTTCCGCTTCGTGGGTGAAGCTGCGCTCGATCGTGCCGCGCAGATCCGCGAACGCGATCTCCTCGCTCTCCACCGTGACCGTGCCCGATTCGATCTTGGAGAGATCCAGGATGTCGCTGATGAGGTTCAGAAGGTCGGTGCCGGCGGCGTGGATGGTCCGCGCGAATTCGACCTGGCGATCGCTCAGGTTCGCGTCCGGGTTGTCGGCGAGTTGCTGGCCCAGGATCAGGATGCTGTTGAGCGGCGTGCGCAGCTCGTGCGACATGTTGGCCAGGAACTCGGACTTGTAGCGCGAGGTCGTCGCGAGCTCCGCGGCCTTTTCCTCGACCGCGCGGCGGGCGTGCTCGATCTCCTGGTTCTTGCGCTCGACCTCGGCATTCTGTTCGGCCAGCAGCTTGGCCTTCAGCGCCAGCTCCTCGTTGGTCGCCTGCAACTCCGTCTGCTGCGCCTGCAGGTCGCCCGCCAGTTGCTGCGACTGGGTCAGCAGGCGCTCGGTGCGCATGGTCGCGGAAATCGTGTTGAGCACGATCCCGACGCTGCCCGTGAGTTGTTCGAGGAACGCGCGGTGGGTTTCGGTGAACTCGGCAAGCGAGGCCAGCTCGATCACGGCCTTGACCTCGCTCTCGAACAGCACCGGCAGCACGATCACGCTGCGCGGCCGCGTCCGGATCAGTCCCGAGCGGATCTGCACCGCCTCGTCCGGCAGATCCTTCAGGAGGATCGTCTGGCGCTGTGCAGCGCACTGCCCGATCAGGCCCTCGCCGAAGCCGATTTGGTGTTCCGCGCTCGGCAGGTTGGCGTCGGCGTAGCCGGCCAGCCGGCGCAGGCGCGACTCGCCTGATTCGACGTCGACCACGTACATCAGTCCCTGCTGGGCGTTCACCAGCGGCGCCAGTTCTGAAAGCAGCATGTGGCCCAGCGTGATCAGGTCGCGCTGGCCCTGCATCATGTCGCTGAACTTCGCGAGGTTGGTCTTCAGCCAGTCCTGCTCGCGGTTGCGCTCGGTGCTGGCGCGCAGCGTGCCGATCATCGCGTTGATGTTGTTCTTGAGGTCGGCGACTTCGCCGCGCACGTCGACCTGGATCGAACGCGTCAGGTCGCCCTGGGTCACCGCGGTCGCGACCTCCGCGATCGCGCGCACCTGCGTCGTGAGGTTGGCCGCGAGCCGGTTCACGTTAGCGGTCAGGTCCTTCCAGATGCCGGCGGTGCCCGGCACCTTGGCCTGCCCGCCCAGGCGCCCTTCGACGCCGACCTCGCGCGCCACCGTGGTCACCTGGTCGGCGAAGATCGCGAGCGTGTCGGTCATGCCGTTGATGGTGTCGGCCAAGGATGCGATCTCGCCCTTGGCCTCCACCGTCAGCTTCTTGCTCAAGTCGCCGGTGGCCACCGCGGTCACCACGCGCGCGATGCCGCGCACCTGCGTCGTGAGGTTCGACGCCATCGAATTGACGTTGTCGGTCAGGTCCTTCCAGGTACCCGCCACGCCCGGCACCCGCGCCTGGCCACCGAGATTGCCTTCGGTGCCGACTTCGCGCGCCACGCGCGTCACCTCGGCGGAAAAGCCGTTCAACTGGTCCACCATCGTGTTGATGGTGTTCTTCAGCTCCAGGATCTCGCCTTTCGCATCGACCGCGATCTTGCGCGACAGGTCGCCGCGCGCGACCGCCGTCGCGACCT
The DNA here is from genome assembly GCA_051962095.1 of Rhodanobacteraceae bacterium. Lineage (GTDB taxonomy): Bacteria > Pseudomonadota > Gammaproteobacteria > Xanthomonadales > Rhodanobacteraceae > 66-474. Next base: position 604 of record JBQCCP010000206.1, on the reverse strand, counting down.
CGGCGATGTTGCGCACCTGGGTCGTCAGGTTCGACGCCATCGAATTGACGTTGTCGGTCAGGTCCTTCCAGATGCCTGCGACGCCCGGCACGATCGCCTGGCCGCCCAGCTTGCCCTCGGTGCCGACCTCGCGCGCCATGCGCGTCACTTCGGCGGCGAAGCTGTTCAACTGGTCCACCATCGTGTTGATGGTGTTCTTCAGTTCCAGGATTTCGCCCTTGACGTCCACCGCGATCTTGCGCGACAGGTCGCCGCGCGCCACCGCCGTCGTGACCTCGGCGATGTTGCGCACCTGGGTCGTGAGGTTGGTCGCCATCGAGTTGACGTTGTCGGTCAGTTCCTCCCACACGCCGCTGACGCCGACCACCCGGGCCTGGCCGCCCAGCTTGCCTTCGGTGCCGACCTCGCGCGCGACGCGGAACACTTCCGAGGCAAACGCGGGGAGCTGATCGACCATGGTGGGGATTGGGTCTTTGAGCTCGAGGCTTTCTCGCTTCACGTCGACCGTGATCTTCTTCGACAGGTCGCCGCCGGCGATGGCGGTCGCCACCTCGGCGATGTTGCGGACCTGGGCGGTGAGGTTGCCGGCCATGAAGTTCACGCT
>JBQCCP010000205.1:0-7627 GCA_051962095.1 Rhodanobacteraceae bacterium | reverse complement strand
GGCTACGTCGAATGGAAGCGGCGCTACGAGCAGTTGCCGAAGACGTTCAATCCGGTGAAGTTCGACCCCGCGCAATGGGCGGACGCCGCGCACGCGGCCGGCATGCGCTACGTGGTGTTCACCACCAAGCATCATGATGGCTTCTGCATGTTTGATACGGCGACGACGGATTACCGCATCACCGCACCCGATGTGCCGTTTCATATGAATCCGAGGGCGAACGTCGCGAAGGCGCTGTTCGATGCGTTCCGTGCGCGCGATTTCGGCATCGGCGCGTATTTCTCCAAGGCCGACTGGCACACGCCCGATTACTGGTCGCCACGCTGGGCCACGCCGACGCGCAACAACAACTACGACACCGCCAAGTATCCGGAAACGTGGAAGCGCTTCGTCGAGTTCACGCACAAGCAGATCGACGAGATCACCTCGCGGTACGGCCGCATCGACCTGATGTGGCTGGACGCGGGCTGGGTGAACGCGCAAAGCCATCCCGACGCGAAAGCGTACGGCATGGAAGTGCCATGGCCGCAGGACATCGACATGCCGCGCCTCGCCGCGACCGCGCGCCGCAACCAGCCGGGCATCATCCTGGTCAATCGTGCCGACGGTGGTCCGTACGAGGATTACCGCACGCCCGAGCAAACCGTGCCGAAGCACCCGCTGCCATATCCGTGGGAAACCTGCATGACCATGGGCAAGTCGTGGTCGTGGGATCCGCATGACGAATACAAGTCGCCGCGCGAACTGGTGCACACGCTCGTGAACATCGTGGCCAAGGGTGGCAACCTGTTGCTGGGCATCGGTCCGCAGGGCAATGGCGAACTGCCCGCCACGGCGCTGGAGCGGTTGAGGGCGATCGGCGCGTGGATGCGGGTGAACGGTTCCGCGATCCACGCCAGCCACGCCATCGCGCCTTACGAGGAAGGCAAGTTCCGTTTCACCCAGCTCAAGGACGGCAGCGTCAACGCGATCTGGCTCGCCGACGCGGGTGAACGCGCGCCCCCGGCGAACATCGAATTGCACGGCTTCCGGCCTGGCTCCGACGCGCGCCTGCACGTCCTGGGTGCGCCGGAACCGCTGGCGTGGCAGCCGCGTGGCTCGGGCTTTCGCGTCGAACTGCCCCAATCCGTGCGCAACCGTCTGGATGGCGCGCTGGCCTGGACGCTGCGGATTCCCGCCGTCCGTACCTGAACTCTCCTCCGTTCGCTGCGCCGCAGCAGCTTTTCGGGTCTTGCGGGGACTTCCCATCGCGACCCGAAGGTTTTAACATCCTGCTGCAGGGTTTCATGGGTGCATCACTGGCTCACAACTGAACCGCAAGGCTGCGGTCGCTCCGGGAGGCTCGTCCATGCAACACGCCACATTCCATCGCAATGCACTGGCCTTGGCCTTGTCGGCCGCGTTGCTGGTTCCATGCGCGGCCTTTGCGCAGACCGCGCAAACGGGCAGCGATCAGTCCGGGCAACAGCCGGTCCCGTCCTCGAAAAAGAAAACCCTCCAGGAAGTCGTAGTCCTCGGGTCGCGCATTCCACGCACCGAGGTCGAAGGTGCCAAACCCGTGATGACCATTACTGGCGTGCAGATCAAAAAGGAGGGTTTCACGACGCTTTGGGAGTTCATGAACTCATTGCCGCAAGTCGGCAGAGCGCAGACGCCACCGAGTTGGGGAGCCACCTCGGTGAACGCCCGCCAGCTCAATTTGCGCAACATGGGGGCCCAATTCACCCAGTTGATGATCGACGGATACCGTGTTGTCGATTACCCGCAGTCCAACAATGGCAAGACCAACTTCCAGAACTACAACAACATCCCCACAGGCATGATCGACCGCGTGGAAATCCTCGCGTCCGGTGCGTCGTCGATCTATGGCGCCGACGCCGTGGCCGGCGTGGTCAACGTGATCCTGAAGAAGCAGTACCAGGGCGACGACCTGCAGCTCACGCTCGGTGGCGCGACCCGTGGCGCGCGTCAGTATGGGGATTTCAGCTGGGTTGGCGGCCGATCGGGGGATCGCTGGCACATCATTTACAACCTCGAGCACACCAATCGCTCGCCGCTGTGGGCCAGGGATCGCCCGTACACGGAGTCCGAGGCGGATGCCGGCTACGGCACCTGGAATCCCAGCGCGAGGATGTTCGGCTACCAGACGTACGATGCCCTGTCGCTGTATGACATCAATGGCAACTACATCACGCCGCCACCGGGATCGTGCGAGTCGTTCCAGAACTTCTCACGGCGCGACAAGAAAACCATCGCGACCAATGGCGATCAGGTGACGGGACCCGTCACAGACAACGGCCAGTACTGCACGCAACACAACCTGTTCCGCAATTGGGTACTGACGCCGGGCTTGCAAAGCAATGATGCTGCCATTTCGGGCGAGTACGACTTGAATGACAGCCTGCAAGCCTATGGTTCGGTCGCGCTGTGGGATACGCATGGCGTTTCGCAAACCCAGCGGCCGTTTGCGTATCCAATGGGGGGATTGCCGGTGCCCTTCTATGACCAAGGCACGGGTCAGGTCATCACCAATTATCTGCGTCAGTTGACTTATGCCGAGATGGGCACCCAAGCCAACACCTACGACAACGAACAGTATTGGAATATCCATGCCGGGCTGCGCGGTGCGATCTTCGATGGCCGATTCAATTGGGATTTGAATCTTGGCTATCAGAAGTACATCGTGCATGAGAACTACACTGGCTTGAACGAGCAGGGCATGTTCGATTTCTTCTTCGGCCCGCAACTTGGGACCACCACCATCGGAGGAACCACCTATCCGGTTTACAACGTCAACCAGCAACGCTTCTGGTACCCAATTACGCCGGCGCAATACTCCACGTTCGGCGTGGCCGGCGAAAACAACGCATGGTCCTGGATGCAAAACGCCACCTTGAACGTCAACGGAAACCTGTTCAATGTTCCGTGGGACGACAAGCCGATCGGCTGGGCCGCGGTGCTGGAGGCCTATCACAACGGCTACAAGCTGGCGCCCGACGCGCGTGGCAACACCACTTACTTTGGCGATCCGTTCCAGGATTACAACACCGGTGGCGGCAGCCGCAACCGCTATTCGTTCGCGACCGAGTTCCGGATACCGGTGCTGCCGACGCTGGACATCGACGTGTCCGGGCGCGCCGACAAATACGTGGACGCCAGCATCGCCGACATCGCGAAAACCTGGGGCTTCAGCATCGAGTGGCGGCCGATCAAGAGCCTGCTGCTGCGCGGCAGCTACGGCACCAACTTCAAGGCGCCAGACATGCAGGCGATCTACCAGACGCTGTCGGCGTCGACGATCGGCATCTACGCTGACCCGTTGCAGTGCATCCAGGCCAAGGACTTCAACTGTCCCGCCACCCAACATTCCACTTACTTCACGCAATACCAGGGCGGCAGTCCCAACCTGTTGCCGGAATCGGGCCATGGCTGGACTTACGGGCTGGTGTGGGACGTACCTTGGGTCGATGGGCTGTCGTTCTCCGCCGACTACTGGCACACCGGTGTCAACAACGCGATCAATTACATCGACGAAGGCACCCTGCTCGCAGACGAGGCAGGCTGCATTACCGGCCTGCAGCTCAGCGGCGCGCCCTACACGGCGCACGCTCCCGGTTCGCCGTATTGCCAACTGGCGATCGCGGACGTCATCCGGGACGCGAATGGCAACATCACTTCCATCCACACCGGTCCGATCAACGAGTCGTCGCTGTACGTCAGCGGCATCGATGCCTCGCTCGACTACCGCTGGACGACCAACAACTGGGGCAATTTCAGCCTGTCGATCAACTACACCGACAATCTGTCCTATAAGGAGCGCACGCTTCCCACCGATCCCCTGCTCAACACGCGCTACCAGAACGTGGCCAGCAAGGTGACAGGCATCATCAACTGGAACCGTGGCCCTTGGGACGCGTCCATTTCCGGGTTGCGTTATGGCGCACTGCGTGACAACAACTTCGGTGGTTGCGAGGTGTTGTCCAACGGCATCATGCCGTCACAGGGAGACCCGGCCTGCACTCCCTATTACGGCATGATCAAGCCGTGGATCACCTGGAGCGGCTCGCTCGGCTATCAGTTCGACAAGCGGCTCAAGATGACGCTCATTGTGCACAACATCTTCGATCGGGTTGGCAACATTCCTTACTATTCGGGTGGTTTCGAGTTCATTCCGACTCAGCAGGGTGATACCTACGATGGACGCGAGGTCTTCCTGCAGATCAACTACAAACTTGATTGACAGGTTTGATTGACGTGCTCCAGCGTCGAGATGTTGCCCCGGCTGATGCCGGGGCCTTTCTCGACCGGCAGCCTTGCGGAGACGACGCGGCACGTAGTCACGCGATCGTGCGCCGACGCGCAACATCGGCGCCTGCCTTTGCGCGATCATCTCGCCATGTCGATTGATGCACACGCGCATTTCTGGCAGATCGGTCGCCACGATTGCACGTGGCCGCCGCCTGAACTCGCGGAGATCCATCGCGATTTCCTGCCCGACGACTGGCAGCGCGAGGCGCAGGCCGCCGGCATCGATGCCGCGATCGCGGTGCAGTCGCAACCGAGCGGGCGCGATACGGACTGGTTGCTGCAACTGGCGAGCGATGATGTGCGCATCGCGGGCGTGGTCGGCTGGACGGACCTGGCGGCGCGGAATGCGCCCGATCGCATCGCCGAGCTGGCGGCACGTCCGAAGTTGCGCGGTTTGCGGCCGATGCTGCAGGACCTGCCCGATGACGATTGGCTCCTGCGACCCGGTTTGAAGCCTGGCATCGAAGCGATGGTCGCGCATGATCTGTGTTTCGACGCACTGGTGCGTCCACGTCACCTGCCGCACCTGCTTCGATTCGCCGAGCGGCATCCCGCCTTGCGCGTCGTGATTGACCACTCTGCGAAGGCGGACATCGCCGGCGGTGCTCTCGAACCGTGGCGCACACACATTGCCGCGTTGGCCGGGTTTCCGAATGTGACGTGCAAGCTGTCCGGACTTGTGACCGAGGCCGGTGATGCATGGCGGTCCGATGATCTGCGGCCGTACGTCGAGCATCTGCTGGAGACGTTCGGTCCGCGTCGTTTGCTGTGGGGCAGCGACTGGCCCGTCGTGAATCTAGCGGCCGATTATTCGAGCTGGTTCGGTTTGGCGGACGCACTCACGCACCTGGCAGGCGACGAATGTGCCGCGCTGTTTGGCGACAACGCGGTTCGGGTTTACGGTATCGAGGCTTGGGGAAAACAGGCATGCAACATCTGCTGACCGGAATCTCGTTTTGCTTTGCCGTGCTGACCGCCGCCTCTGCGCATGCGGAGTTCGCGATCATCCCCGCCCCGCAACACCTGACGCGAGGGCAGGGTGCGTTCGAATTGCATCGCGGTGTGCCCATTGCGGCGCCCGCCGACGCGCGCGCGCAGTGGATCGCGGATTTTCTTCGTGATTCGACCGAGGCACAGACCGCCGTCAAGCTGCGGGTGGTCGCGCTGCCCGAACGTGGCCGCATCACCTTGCGTATCGATCCATCGATCCGCGGCGACGAAGCCTATCGCCTGGACGTGACGCCGAGGGAAGTCACGATCGCGGCGGCCGACGAGCGCGGCCTGTTCTGGGGCGTGCAGACCTTCCGGCAGTTGCTGCCGTTGCAGCACGAAGTGCCGCCGGCGATCCCCGCAGTCAGCATCGAGGATGCGCCGCGTTATGCGTGGCGCGGCGTGATGCTGGACACCGCGCGACATTTCTATCCGGTGGACTTCATCAAGAAACAGATCGACTTGATGTCGTATTACAAGTTCGACGTGTTCCACTGGCATCTCACCGACGACCAAGGCTGGCGGATCCAGATCAAGCGCTATCCCAAGTTGACCGAGGTCGGCGCATGGCGCACCGAGGCCGACGGCAGTCGCTACGGCGGGTTCTACACGCAGGACCAGATTCGCGACGTAGTGCAGTACGCGCGCGGGCGCAACGTGATGGTGGTGCCGGAAATCGAGATGCCCGGCCACACCAGTGCGGCGATCGCGGCCTATCCCGAGCTGTCGTGCAGCGGCAGGCCGATCACCGTGCCGACCACCTGGGGCGTGTTCCGCGACGTGGATTGCGTGGGAAAGGATTCGACATTTGCATTCCTGCAGAACGCGCTGGACGAGGTGATCGCCTTGTTCCCGTCGCCTTACGTCCACATCGGCGGCGACGAGGTGCCGGAAGGCGTGTGGGCCGACTGCGCAGCATGCCAGGAGCTGGCGCAGGCGAACGGTTTGCAGGGTGAGGCCGGCCTGCACAGCTATTTCGTGGGCCGCATCCAGACCTATCTTGCGGGCAAGGGCAAGGCGCTGGTCGGCTGGGACGAGATCATGGAAGGCGGCATGAGTCCGCAAGCGATCGTGGAAGTGTGGCGCGGACCGCAGGAAGCCGCGAAGGCGCTCGCCAACGGCAATCGCATCATTGTCGCCAGCCCGTTTTATCTCGACACCCCAATCGATCGCATGACGCTGCAGGATCTGTATCGCAGCGATCCCTTCGACGATCCGCTGTTCGCAAAATATCCCGGCAAGGTGCTGGGCGGCGAGGCGCCGTTGTGGAGCGAGCACGCCACGTCGCTGAACGGCGATGCCCGTTTGTATCCGCGACTGTTCGCGATCGCCGAGCATCTGTGGGGCGCGGCAGCACCGGACTGGCACGGCTTCCTGCTGCGCGCGCGAGCGCAGGAAGCTTGGCTGGGCGCGCAGCGCGTCGCCTACGGACCCGAGGACAAGGACATCGTCGACGCGCGCATCAGTTTCAATCCCACCTACAAACGCTGGCGTATTCGAGCCGCGCGCGGCTTCGACGACCTGCGCCTGCATTACACGACGGATGGCAGCGAGCCGACCGCCGCATCGCCTTCATTCGAAGACGTGCTGGACCTGTACGCGCCCGCCACGATCACGTTTGCCCCGTTCCGCGGCAGCGTGCAATACCAGGCCAGCCAGGCTTTCCAGACGGTGCCGAATCTTGCGCTGGGCGATTCCGTGACTTTCGCGACGCCGCCCTCCGCAAAATATTCCGCCGACCTCACCGACGGCATCCTGGGCAGCCAATATCACGATGGCGCGTGGGCGGGCTGGCAGGGCGCCGACATGGACGGCACGATCGACCTGGGCCGGCCCACCGATTTGCATTCGATCGACGCGCGCTTTCTCCAGAACGCCCAAGCGTGGATCCTGTTGCCGCGCAGCGTGAGTTTCGAGGCGTCGAAAGATGGCAAGACCTGGACCACGTTGCAGACGACACCGCTCACGGTCGATCCGAACGACATGCGCCCGTCGATCCGCGACGTTTCGTGCAACCTGCAGACGCCCGTTACGGCGCGCTACCTGCGGGTGGTGGCGACGCGCTATGGGCAATCGGTCAACGGCATCGACACGTGGATCTTCTCCGACGAGATCATCGTGAAATGATCGGGTCGCGCGCGAGCCGTACTGGGCTGTGGGCGGTGATCTTGGCAGGGATCGCGTTGCTGCCGTCGTTGGCGAGCGCGCTCACGGCACGGTCGCTGGACGCGGACTGGCAATTCCGGATCGCGCCGGGCGACGCGCACGCAGCCGCGCATCCGCGTGCGACGCAATGGCTGCCGGCGACGGTGCCGGGTTCGGTGCAGAC
>JBQCCP010000204.1:0-32118 GCA_051962095.1 Rhodanobacteraceae bacterium | reverse complement strand
CCGCGATCACCGCGACGCGCGCGCGGTCGTCGTCGTCCTGCGCGTTCCAGCCGCCGCCGTATTCGAACGGCGCATCGAACATCGCGAAAAAATCCGCGGTGGTCATCACCGCGTCGCTGAAGAAAGGATGCTCACCCGTGCGCGCGGGCGTCACCTTGGCCTGCGTCAGCGCCATCACCGCCTGGCGCTCGGCCCGGTGCGCCTGCAACAGGTTCATCGCGTCGGTGTAGGGCATCAGGTTGCCCCAGGGCGGTTTGCTCTCGCCCGGCACGTAGCCCTGCGCCGGCAGCGGATCGATCTCCGCGGTGAACAGCCGCGCGCTCTTCTGCGGCAGCGGATCGCCGGACAAAAGTTTCAGCACCGTCAGCGTCGTGATCGATGCGCCGATGCCAAGGCCGAGCGCCAGCACCATCAGCGCGGTGAGGACGCGATTGCGCTTGAAGCTGCGCATGGCGAGATCCAGGTAATAACCGAACATGTTTCGATTTCCCGTATTCAGTGACATTTCTTCTCGCCATTCCGGGGCCGCGCAGAGCGCGGAACCCGGAATCGGTGGAAGGGTGGCAAACCGATTCCGGGTTCTGCCGCGAGGAAGCCGCGGCAGCCCCGGAATGGCGATGTGTTGTTGCTCTTCCCGAATTCCGATCTGCGATTCCCGGTTTTCATCACACACTCCGCGTCGCCACCACCGGCGGCACCGCCGCGGCGCGCAGCGCGGGCACCAGCACCGCAAGCTGCCCCAGCAGCCACAACGCTACTGCACCGACCGGCAAGTACCACAGCGGCAGGCGCGCGACTTCGAACCACTTCATCAACGCGACGTTGATACCCACCGCCAGCACGATGCCTAGCGTGATGCCGAATGTGACGATCAGGAAATTCTCGGTCTGGAAGTAGCGCAGGATGTCCACGCGCGTCGCACCGAGCGCTCGCCGAATGCCGATCTGCTTGCGCCGCTGCGCCACCCAGAAACTCGCGAGGCCCACGATCCCGAACGCGGTGACGCCGAGCAGCGCGATGATCACGCCGACCAGCAGGCCGGCCATCGCGCGGTCGGTCTTGAAGAATTTCGCACGCAGGGCCGGCAGCGTGTCGCTCCATTCGTGGTCCAGCACCGCGTTCGGTGCAATCCTGGCGATCGCCATCTTGGCCTCGACCATTACGCGGTCGAGGTCCTGCGGATGGGCGCGGATCAAAAAAGCGCCGGCAAGCAGCGACGCCGGTGGCAATGTCGGCACGAATATCGTCCATTCGGCACCGCGCTCGCCCTCCTCGTCGTATTGCGGGACCGAGAGGTGGGCGACGACGCCGATCACGCGAAACTGGTTCTTTCCCGTCCAGAACTGCTTGCCGAGCGGGTCCTCACCCGGCCACAAGTGCCCGGCCAGCGCGCGCGTGATCAACACGTTCGAACTCGCCGGCAAATAGCCTTGCGGGATGGACTGGTAGTCGTCGGTATCCGGCATGCGTCCGGCAACCAGCTTCAGCCCCAAAGCCTGCGGCGTACCGGGATCTCCCAGATAAATCTGCGGCACGCCGCGGAACTGCTTGCCGGCCTGGTCGAGCGTGATGCCAAACGCGCCGGCCTGCATGCCGAACGGCACCGAGTTGATGAGATGCACCGACTCGACGCCCGGGATCCCACCCAGCCCCGCGATCACGCGAGCATCGAGATCGCGCGCTTCGCCTGGATCGAATCCTTGCAGCGCGACGAAGCCAAGCGAGCTTTCGTCCACGCCGCTGTCGATGTGCATGGCCGAAAGGCGGTTGGCGATCAGCAAACACGCGTTGCACAAGACCGCGCAAGCCAGCGCGATTTCCATCGCGATCAGAATCGTTGCGAGCTTGTGGTGCTTCAACGCGGCGAGGATGGGCTGGACTTGCATTGCAGGCATCCTCACAACGTCTTCAGTTGCAACGCAGGCGCGATCCGGCTGGCGCGCAGCGCGGGCAGCGCACCGGCCAGCAGGCTCACCACGACAGCAAGCACGAAGGTGACGACGAACATCGACACGTCCATGTGCACCAGGTCCGAATACGGCGTCTGTTGCCGACGCACGAGCCATAACCCGACCAGCGTCAGCAACCAGCCACCCGCACCGCCGACCAGACCGACCAATCCCGCTTCGGTCAGGCATTGCGCGAACACCGAACGCCGTGATGCGCCGAGCGCGCGCCGCACGCCAATCTCGCCCGCGCGGCGCAGGAACTTCGCCAGCAGCAAACCCACCATGTTGAACAGGCAGATCGCGAGAAACGCGAAAGCCAGCCAGGTTTGCAGCTTCACGTTCTTCGGAACGACGTGGTTGTAGTCCAGCCATTCCATCAGGTCGCGCAGCCGGGTTTCGGTATAAACGATTCGGCCAAGCCCCTTCTGCTGCTGCGCATAGCTGTTCAGAAACTCCCGGTACGAATCAACCTTCGCGGCGCTGTCGAGTTCCACCCACAGGCCCAGCCAGTTGCAAGGGGAGTTCACGAGATGACCGGGATTTGGCGGCGACATCCAGCAATTGAATTGGTAAAAGTTGCCGTCGTTGATCTCGAGGCTCGTAAAGAACGGCACGAACACGTCTTCGGACTTGCTGTAGTAGCTCGCCGTATCACCGTTGGCGAAGCGTCCGCCTACCACGCTGTAGAACATCGGCGAGGGCCGCCACGGCTTCAGGACGCCCACGATGCGCACATCGCTTTGGCGAATGCGCAGCGTCTTGCCCACGCTGTCCTGGCCACCGAACAGCTTGTCGTTGAGGTCGCTTGATATCACCGCCACCCGCGCGCGGTTCTCCCCATCGGCCGGCGTCCACGGGCTGCCGTATTCGAATGGCACCTCGAACATCGGGAAGAACTCCGACGTCGTGGACAGCATCGTCAACATCAGCGGCGGACGGCCCGTACCGGGTGCGCTGACCTTGATCGGGCTGTCCGCGATCAATGCCTGCCGATCGGCACGATGCGCGCTCCACAGATCCACCGCCGAACGGTAATCCATCATGTCCGGTGGCTCGCGACGGGCGCCGCCGTATGCCATGGGATCGCCGTCGACCTGCGCATAAAACAATTGCGCGCTCTTCCCCGGCAGCGGATCGCCCGAAAGCAGATGCATCACCGTCAGCGTGGTCATGCTGGCGCCGATGCCGATCGCGATCGCCAGCACCATCAGCACCGTCAGCAGACGGTTGCGCTTCAGGCTGCGGATGGCAAGGTCGAGGTAGTACGCAAACATTTCGATCACCACTCATTTTTCCCGGTCATTCCGGGGCCGCGCGCAGCGCGGAACCCGGAATCGGTCCTGAAAGACCGGCAAACCGATTGACTCGCGCCATCCATGGCGTTCGCGTTTGCAATCCTGCAAACGCAGTCGGGTTCCGCCGCGATGAAACCGCGGCAGCCCCGGAATGACGACGTTGTTATTTCTTTCAGTTCCCAATCTCCGATTCCCGATTCGCGGCTTTGTCACACGCTTCGCGTCGCCTCCACCGGCGACACCCTCGATGCGCGCAGCGCCGGCGCGAACACCGCGCCCTGCCCCAACACCAGCAGCGAGATCACCCCGACCAGCACGTACAGCAGCGACATCCTGTCCATCGAGAATTGCTTCATCAGCCACAGGTTCAGGCCGACCGCGAGGATGGCGCCCACCACCACGCCGACGCCGGCGATCATCAGGTTCTCGGTCTGGAAGTAGCGCAGGATGTCGTGCTGCGTCGCGCCCAGCGCACGGCGGATGCCGATCTGCTTGCGGCGCTGGCCGACCCAGAAACTGGTCAGGCCCACGATGCCCGCGCCGGTCACGCACAACAGGATCAGGCAGATCACGCCCATCAGGATCGCCATGCCGCGGTCGGCACGATACGCATACGCGCGAATCTCGGCGAACGAATGCACGCTGCGGTCCTCGTAATCGCCGCCGGTCTCGATCACGCGCATCGGATTGGACGCGAACAGCGCCTTGGGCGCCTCGCGCATCGCCTCTTGCAAACGCCCGGGCTTGGCCCGCACCGCATAGCGCGCGAAGCCCGAATCCAGCCGCGTCGGGATCAGCACCGAATTCCAGAACCAGTCGTTGGCCCAACTGTCCGGACTCGGCACCTGCATCCGCTCGACGATCCCGACGATGGTGCTGGGCGCGTCGCGATCGACGTAGATGGTCTTGCCGAGCGCGTCGCCCTTGGGGAACAGCTTGTCGGCCAGCGCCTTGGTGACGATCACGATCGGCGGCCGGTTATGGCCGCGGAAACCCATGTGGGTGACGTCCGCGGGCGTGAAATTGCGGCCGGCGACCAGCTTCAGGCCCAGCGCGGGGATCATCTGGTCGGTGCCGAAATAGAACGCCGCCTGCGCGGTCGAACTCTGCTGGTTCGGTTTCAGGCCGATGCCACCGCTCCAGGTGCTGTTGAGCAGCGGCAGCGTGTTGATCGCGATCGCCGATTCCACGTCCGGCAGGTTGCGCAGGGTCGCGACGTCTTCCTGCTGCATCGCATCCAGCTTGTCGGTACTGCCCTGGTCGTCACCGTTCGGCGCACCCACCCAGCTTTGCGTGATCAGGAACAGGTTGTTTTCGTCGATGCCGCTCGGCCGTTCGATGCGGTCGATACGCTGGCCGATGATGAACACCGCGTTGCAGACGATCGCCAGCGTCAGCGCGATCTGCAGTGTGATCAGGATGACGCCGGCCTTGTGCTTCTTCAGCGCGGCGAGAATCGGGGGAAGGGTCATGGCGCAATCCTCAATTCGATTTCAACTGCCACGCCGGCTGCACCGCCGCCGCGCGCATGGTGGGATAGAGTCCTGCCAGCATCGTCGCGACGATCGCGACCAGCAGCGTGGTGACGAACAGCGAAACATCCAGCCGCGCCAGCGCGGCAATGTCGCGCGGCAGCACCCAACCCACGCCGGCGATGCCGAAACCGGTCAACACCAGCCCCAGCACGCCGCCCGCAAGACCGACCATGCCGGCCTCGACCAGGAACTGGGTGTAGATCTCGCGCCGCGACGCACCCAAGGCGCGGCGCACGCCGATCTCGCTGCTGCGGCGCAGGAACTTAGCGAGCAGCAAGCCCGCGGTGTTGACCAGGCACACCAGCAGCAGCCCTAGCGCGACGTACAGCGAAATGCGCGTGTCGGGCGGCACCACGTGCGCGTGGTCGAGCCATGCCATCAAACCGCGCAGGCGCACGTTGGGCGCCCAGCCCGGATGCCGCTCGCGCGCGAAGCCTTCCAGGTAGGCCTTGTACTGCTGCACCGCCGACGCGCTGTCGAGCTGCACCATGTATTCGGTCCAGATGCAACTGGATTGCTGCAGCCCGACGAAACCCGTTTCCTTGGGTGACTCGAAGCAATTGGTGTTGCCGTCGTTGGACATGCCCGCGGCGATCGCGGTGTTGAACGGCAGCAGCACGCCCTCGTCGCCCTGCATGAAGCCGCCAGTGTTCACGACGTCGTAGAAGCGCGGCTGGGGGTTCCAGTTGTCCATCACGCCGACCACGCGGTAGTCGCGACCGTCGATGTTGATGGTCTTGCCCACGCTGTCGCCGCCGCCGAACACCTTGCGGTTGGTCTTGCTGCTGATCACCGCCACCTGGGCGCGGTGCTCGTCGTCGGCCGCGCTCCAGCCGCTGCCGTACTTGAACGGCACGTCGGCCATCGGGAAGAACTCGCTGAACACCGCGTGGCCCATCGTGTTGAACGGATGTTCGCCCGCCACGTCCGGCACGATCGACGGCGAAATCATGTACATCGCAGACTGCAGCTTCCCGCGGTGGTCGCGCATCAGCGCGACGGAATCGCCGTAGGTCAACGCGTCCGGCGGGCCCTTCTCGGGATCGGGGTTGTTCTTCTGCACCGCCGGCCCCCACGCGTCGACCTGCGGAAAGTACAGCTTCGATGATTTCCACGGGATCGGATCGCCCGACACCGCGCGGAACACCGACCACGTCGTCATCGACGCGGCCACGCCGAACCCGATCGTCAGGATCATCAGCGCGGTGAGCGCCTTGTGCCGCTTCAGGCTGCGCAATGCAAGGTCGAGGTAGTAGGCAAACATGTTTCGCTCCGTCAATTTGAGCCCCTCTCCCTTCGGGAGAGGCGGCCGTAGGCCGCACGCGTAGCGCGGGGATGAGGGCCCGCCACTCGCACGGTGTTCGCGAGTCCGAACCCTCACCCGCCGCTTCGCGGCACCCTCTCCCGGAGGAGAGGGAACAGCAATGTCACACGTTTCTCGTCGCTTCCACCGGCGACACTCGCGAAGCCCGCATCGCCGGCACCAGTGCGGCGCCCTGTCCCAGCAACAGCAGCACCACCACGCCCATCAACACGTACAACAACGGCAACCGCGCCATCTCCACGTGCGCGATCATCCACAGGTTGATGCCGACCGCGAGCGCGATGCCGATTGCGACGCCGGCTCCGCCGATCAGCAGGTTTTCGGTGAGGAAATAATTGAGGATGTCGCGGCGGGTGGCACCGAGCGCACGGCGGATGCCGATCTGCTTGCGCCGCTGGCCCACCCAGAAACTGGTGAGCCCAACGATGCCCGCCCCGGTGATCATCAGCAGCACCGCACAGATGATGCCCATCAGGACTGCGGTGCCGCGGTCACTGTCGTAGGCGCGATGGCGGATCGCGGCGAAACTCAGCACGCCATCCTTCGGATCGATGATGCGCATGCGGCTTTGCGCGTACAGCGCCTTGGGCGCTTCGCGCATCGCATCCGCCAGTTCGCCCGGCTTCGCGCGCACGATGTAATAGGTGCCGAACGAGCCATCCAGGCGCCGTGGCCAGATCAGCGCCTGGTACGCATAGGGCAGCGACCAGGTGTCGACTTCCTGGCGTTGCAGGCGGTCGACGATGCCGATGATGGTGGTCGGCTCCGCGGTCATCGCGTAGAACGTCTTGCCGAGCGCCGAGCCGTCCGGATACAACTTGTCGGCCAGCGCCCTGGTCACGATCACCACCGGGGGCGTCACGAATCTCCGCGGACTCATCGGCGCGATTTCGTCGGCGCGGAAATTGCGACCCGCGACCAGCTTCACGCCCAGTGCGTCGATGAAGTGCGCGTCGCCGAAGTAAACCGAGGCATCGGTGGTTTTCTGCACCTGGTCGGGCGTCATCGTGATGAAGTTGTCCCAACCGCCGCCACGCAGCGGATAGGAATTGCTCGACGTCGCATCGCGCACCGAGGGCAGTTGCCGCAGCGCGGCCAGGTCGGTCTGGATCTGCGCATCGATCTGCCGGTCCGTGGACTGGTCCGCCCACTGGTTGTCGATCACGAACAGATTGGCCTCGTCGACACCAGTGGGTTCCGACAGATGCGCGACGCGCTGCTGGATGATGAACAGCGCGTTGCACACGATCGCGAGCGTCAGCGCGATCTGCAGCGCGACCAGCACGGTGCCGGCCTTGTGGTGGCGAAGCGCGGCGAGGATGGGCTGGATATGCATGGCGGCCGTCCTCAGTTGCTTCTCAGGTGCCAGGCTGGCTGCACGTGTGCCGCGCGCCAGGTGGGATAGAACGCCGCGACCACGGTCGCGACGATCGCGACCGCGAGCGTCAATGCGACCAGTGACAGGTCGACGTGCGCCAGACGTGCGATTTCCGGCTTGAACAGCAGGCCGACGCCGGAGACGCCCACCGCGGTCAGCAGCAATCCCAGCAGCCCCCCGGCCGCACCGATGGTGCCGGCCTCGATGAAGAACTGGCGGTAAATCTCGCCGCGCGAAGCGCCCAGCGCGCGGCGCACGCCGATCTCGCCGGCGCGTCGCATGAACTTCGCGAGCAACAAGCCGACGGTGTTGACGAGGCAGATCAGGAAAAAGCCCAGCGACACCAGCAGCGAGATCCGGCTTTCCGGCGGCACCACGTGCATGTACTGGAGCCACCGCGTTACGTCGCGCAGGCGCGCGTTGGGCGCCCAGTCGAACCGGCCCGCGCGCTGCTGGTCGGCGGAGTAGCCCTCCAGGAAGCTGCGGTAGCGTGCGGCCTCGTCCGGCGTGTCCAGCTCCACCCATGGCGTGATCCACACGCAGTTGCTATGCAGCCAGCTTTCCCACCCGTTGATCGTCAGCTTTCCGCGGCAGCTGTTGTTGCCGGCGGTCGCGATTTGCAGGTCGAGGGCGCGCGTGAACGGGATGTAGAAATCCGCAGGCTGCTCGAAACCACTGCTTCCGAACAACGCATAGAAACGCGGCAGCGGATTCCAGTGCCGCATCACGCCCACGATGCGGTACTGGTGGCCGCCCAGCGTGATCTCGCGTCCGACGCTGTCGGCGCCGCCGAACAGCTTCTGGTTGAATTCCTCGCCCAGCACCACCATCGCGGCGCGGTCGTCGTCCTGGGTGGCGTTCCAGCCGCTGCCATAGCGGAACGGCACTTCGAACATCGGGAAGAACGCGCCGTACACCGCATAGCCTTCCGCCTTGAATGGCAGGCTGCGCTGCCCGCCCGGCAGCACCGACAGCTCCACCGGATAAATAAGCGTCTGCCGCTTGGCCGCGTGTGCACGCATCAGCGCCATGGCGTCGACGTAGTTCAGCGCCTGCGGCGGCTCACCCTGCAGGTTCTGCTGCGGACCCCAACTGTCGATCTGCGGCGTGAAAAGTTGCGCGGACTTGTCCGGGATCGGATCGCCCGAGACCGCGCGGAACACGGAATAAGTGATCATCGACGCGGCCACGCCGAAACCGATCGCCACGATCATCAACGCGGTCAGCAGCTTGTTCCGCTTGAGGCTGCGCAGGGCGAGGTCAAGGTAATACGCGAACATCATCACTCCTTGCGTTGAAATCCCTCTCCCGCCGGGAGAAGGGAACAGCAATCTCACACCGATCGGGTCGCTTCCACCGGCGACACGCGCGAAGCGCGCAACGCCGGCGCGAACACCGCGCCCTGCCCCAGCACCAGCAGCGCGATCACGCCGACCAGCACGTACAGCAGCGACATCCGATCCATCGAAAACTGCTTCATCAGCCACAGGTTCAGCCCGACCGCGAGGATCGCGCCCAGCACCACGCCGGCCCCTGCAATCATCAGGTTCTCGGTCTGGAAGTAGCGCAGGATGTCGTGCTGGGTCGCGCCCAAGGCCCGGCGGATGCCGATCTGCTTGCGGCGCTGACCGACCCAGAAACTGGTGAGGCCGATGATCCCGGCGCCGGTGACGCACAGCAGGATCAGGCAGATCAAGCCCATCAGGATCGCCATGCCGCGATCGGCGCGGTAGGCGTGCGCGCGGATCTCGGCGAAAGAATGGATGCTTTTGTGATCGTAGTTGCCGCTGGTCTGGATCACCCGCATCGGATTGGCGGCGTACAAGGCTTTCACCGATTCCTGCATCGCCGCATCCAGCCGTCCCGGTTTGGCGCGTACCGCGTAGCCCGAAAAGCTGTCGTCCATCCGCGTCGGAACCAGGATCGAATTGAAGGCGAAATCCTTGGCCCAACTTGCGATGGTGGGCGTCTGCATGCGATCCACCACGCCGATGATGGTGCTCGGCGGAGCGTCGTTGTCCATGTAGATGCTCTTGCCGACCGCATTGCCGCCGGGAAACAGCGCGTCGGCGAGGGCCTTGCTGACGATCACCACGGGCGGCGCGGTCTTTTCGCGGAAACCGCGGTGGCGCTGGTCGGTCGCGGTGAAGTCGCGACCGGCGATCAACTTCAGCCCCAGAGTGTGCAGCATCTGCCAGTCGCCGAAATAAAACGACGCGTGCGCGGTGGACCTCTTCTGATCGGGTTTGAGGAGAATGCCGCCACTCCAGTTGTTGCCGGAAAGCGGCAACGAGGTGATCGCCACTGCAGACTCGACGTCCGGGAGCTGACGCAGTATCTCAACGTCGGTGCGCTGCATCGCATCCAGCTTGTCCAGGGTGCCCTGGTCGTTGCCGGTGGGCGCATGGACCCAGAGTTGGTTGATCTGGAACAGATCGGCTTCTTCGAGGCCGGTCGGCCGGTGGATCCGATCCACGCGCTGGCCGATGATGAACACCGCGTTGCAAACGATCGCCAGCGTCAGCGCGATCTGCAGCGTGATCAGGGTGACGCCGGCCTTGTGTTTCTTCAGCGCCGCGAGGATGGGGTGGAGCGTCATCGTTGTTGTCCTCTTGTTGTCGTCATTCCGGGGCCGTCGCCGGCTTCATCGGCGACGGAACCCGGAATCGGTTTTGGAACAACGCTGCCAGACCGATTCCGGGTTCTGCGCTGTGCGCAGCCCCGGAATGACGACATGTTCTGGTTTCGGCCCATGCCACGTTTCGATCACCTCAATTCGATTTCAATTGCCACGCCGGCTGCACCGCCGCTGCGCGCACCGCGGGATAGAGACCAGCCAGTACGGTGGCCACGATCGCAATGCCGAGCGTGGTCAACAGCAGCGACCAATCCAGGCGCGCCAGCGCGGCAATGTCGGCCGGCAACACCCAACCGACGCCCGAGATGCCGAAGCCGGTCAGCACCAGGCCCAGCACGCCGCCCGCCAATCCGACCATGCCGGCCTCGATCAGGAACTGCGTGTAGATCTCGCGGCGCGAGGCGCCCAAGGCGCGCCGAACGCCGATTTCGCTGGCACGACGCAGGAACTTGGCCAACAGCAAACCCGCGGTGTTGACCAGGCAGACCAGCAGCAGGCCCAGCGCGACGTACAACGAAATGCGGGTATCGGGCGGCACCACGTGTTCGTGCTCCAGCCAGTGCGGCAGGTCGAGCAGGTTCACGTTCGGCGCCCAGCCCGGATAGCGCTGGCGCGCGAAGCCTTCCAGGTATTCCCTGAAGCGCTGCGCGTCCGCGGCGGTGTCGAGCTGCGCCATGTACGCGATCCAGATGCAGGTGGAATGCAGGAAGCCGGCGAAGCCGGGCTGCTCCGGCGACTTGAAGCAACTGGTATTGCCGTTCGCGCCCATCTCCGCGGCGACAGCCGTCTGGAACGGCATGAATACATCCTGCCCCTCGGCGGCGAAGCCGTTGCCGCCCGTGTTGGGAACGTCGTAAAAGCGCGGTTGCGGATTCCAGCGGTCCAGCACGCCGACCACGCGATAGTCGCGCCCGTCTATGTCCATCGTCTTCCCGACGTTGTCGCCGCCACCGAATACCTCCGTGTTCAATGCTTCGCTGATCACCACGACTTGCGCACGATGGGCGTCATCGGCTGCGCTCCAGCCGCTGCCGTACTTGAACGGCACGTCCAGCATCGGGAAGAACTCGCTGTAGACCGCTTCGCCGGTGACATTGATCGGGTGCTTGTCCGGCTGCTGCGGCACCACCGATGGCGAAATCTGATACATCGCCGACTGGAAATGCGCGCGATGATCGCGCATCAGCGCGACCGCATCCGGATAATCGAGCTGGTCAGGCGGCCCCTGGTCGCTGCCGGGACCCGTGCGCTTCGCGCCCGGCCCCCACATGTCGATCTGCGGCACATAGAGCCTCGATGATTTCCACGGGATCGGATCACCCGACACCGCGCGGAACACCGACCAGGTGGTCATCGACGCCGCCACGCCGAAGCCGACCGTCAGGATCATCAGGACCGTGAGCGCCTTGTTGCGTTTCAGGCTGCGCAGGGCGAGGTCGATGTAGTAGGCGAACATGATTCGTCTTCGTTCCTGGTTCCAGGACCTCGACGGGTCCCCATTCCCTTTCCCCCGGTTCTGTCGGGGGCAAGGTTTCTAACGCGCCACAGGCGTGGCGCGGTTGCCGGTGAAGCCGGAGTCCGTCCCCGGCTCAACCCGCGTCGCGGCTGGCCGGCTGCACCGCGAACGAGTAGTACGGCATGGCGAGCGCGGAATAGTTTCCGGAGACACCGGCCTGTCCGCCGGGCATCGCGCCCATGTGCACGCGTCCCGCCGCCCGCAGTTGCGCCGCACTCGGATGCACGTTGATCACGGGCAGCGTCACTACTTTTGACGCGGACGGCACCGTGGCACTGGCCACGACGCTGTCCGTCCACGCGTGGAACCATGCGAGCACCGCGCAATTGATGGCGATGGCGGCGACGATGGCGATGAGTTTCTGGATGTTCATGGTTGCGGTCCTCGATGTGCTTCAACATCCCCTGTTCAGGCTCTGAACAGCATCCCCGATCGTCGTGCGCCGCGTTCTTGCGAATGCGGCGAACCGATCGCCCCTGTCACCTCGTGGTGCTCTCGGCCGCCGCTTCGGCGCGCCGGGATTGCGCGTGGAAGCGCGGTTCCTCCGCGATGTCCACGGCCTGGCCGTCGATGATGTGCACGCTGCGCTGGGCGCGCAGGGCCAGTTCCGGATCGTGGGTGACCATCACGATGGTCGCGCCGCCGCGATGGATTTCCTCCAGCAGTTCCATCACGCCGCGTGCCATCTGGGTATCCAGATTGCCGGTCGGTTCGTCCGCCAGCAGCAGGCGCGGCGAGCCTGCGAGCGCGCGCGCGATCGCGACACGCTGCTGCTGGCCGCCCGACAGTTCGGCGGGGTAATGTTTCATGCGCGACGCCAGGCCCACGCGTTCCAGGGCATCCTTGATGCGCTGCTGGCGCTCGGCGGATTTCATGCCGCGGTAGCGCAGCGGCACTTCCACGTTGTCGTGCACGTTGAGATCGGGAATCAGGTTGAAGCTCTGGAACACGAAGCCGATCTTCTCGTTGCGGATCTTCGAGCGCGCGTTGTCGCCGAGATTGCTGACGTCGACGCCGTCCAGCAGGTATTCGCCGCCGGTGAAGCTTTCCAGCAGCCCCGCGATGGTGAGGAAGGTGGTCTTGCCGGAGCCCGATGGCCCCATCACGGCCACGAACTCGCCCTCCTTCACGTCGATGTTGAAGTCGCGGAGTGCGTAGGTTTCCACCACTTCAGTGCGGTAGACCTTGGACAGGTGGGTCATTTTCAACATGGTGGTTTCCTCGGTTGATTGAACGGTGTACGGATGGAACGATGGGAAGCAGGGAGCGAAGAACGGAGGCCGAGCTGGTTCAAACCACGGCTCCGTTCCCTCGCTCCGCTCCCTGCAATCAGTTGCTGATCGCGACTTTCGCCGCGCCATTGAAATTGCTGGTGCCGGAAATCACGATCTTTTCGCCTTCCTTCAGGCCTTGCAGGATCTCGACCTTGTCGATGGAACTCGGGCCGAGCGTCACCGGCGTCTTGTAGGCGATGCCGTCGCGCACAACGTAGGCATAACGGCCGCCCGACTCGTCCACGAACGAACCGCGCGCCACGGTCAGGACGTTGTCGCGCTTGTCCAGCACGATCCGCACCGACAGGCGCTGGTTCTGGCGCAACTGCTCCGGCTTGCTGCCTTCGAAGCGCACCCGCGCGACCACTTCGCCATTGACGACTTCCGGCGAAATCGCGCTGACCGCGCCCTTCCAGTCCTTGCCGTTGCCGCTGATCACCGCCGGCATGCCGGAGGCGAGGTCGCGCGCGAAGCTTTCCGGCACGTTCACCTGCACTTCCAGCGCTGACAGGTCCACGACCGTCAGCAGCTTCGAATCCTTGGGAACGGTCGCAGTCTGCGCGATGAACAGTTGCCCGATCTGGCCATCCACCGGCGAACGCACGTTCAATTCCTCGACCTGGCGCTTCAGGTCGGCGACCAGCAGCTTCTGGCGCTCGTAGGCCAGCTTCTTGGCCTGGATTTCCAGCGTCAGGCTGGAATCGTCCATGCCGAGGTTGTCATGTGCGTGCTGCAACAGGATCTGCGCCTTTTCCAGCGCATCGCTGTGGCGATCCACTTCCAGCTTCGAAACCGCGCCCTTGTCGTAGGCGCCCTGGTAACGCGCCAAGTCGCGCTTGGCGCTCTGCTCGTCGATCTTGGCGTTCTCGAAGGCCTCCTGCAGCTTCGAGCGCTGCTGGTTGGCGTCGATCTTGGCCTGCTGGTACGCCACTTCCATAGCGTCGGCGTTGTTCTCTTCCTGCGCCAGCTTGTTGGTCAGCTCGGGGCTCGCGATCACCGCCAGCACCTGGCCCTTGGAAACCTTGTCGCCCGCGTGCACCTTCAGCACCACCGCGCCCGCCGCATTGGCATAGAGCGTCGGGCTGACCGCGGCGACCACGCGGCCGTCGGCCGCGATGTCGCGCACGAAGGAGCCGCGCTCCACGGTGGCCATCTGCAGGCGCGACGCGCTCACCGACGAGCCCGCCGAGAACAGCCGCAGTGCGCCCGGCACCAGCCAGACCAGCAGGACCAGCACCGCCACGCCGATGCCGGCGAGGATCGCCAGCTTCTTCTTGCTGACGCGTTTCTCGATGATGCGGTCCTGCGCGGAAGTGTCGCGAATGTTCATGCTTGTCCGTTCCCTGCCGCAGCGTTTCGCCGATGCGGCCTCGCCCTTCCTGGAGCAAGTGCGATGCCAACTCCGATCACCGGATTTCGTTTGTCAATTCAGAAGCTTGCAAAAAGCTCGGCGCTGGGAAAAGTGTCCGCGGACAGTTCGCGGACACAGCGGATAGGGCGCGTGTGTCCGGGGACGCCCGTAATTTCGATTCGCATCGATTACGGCGGCGCCGGCCGAGCCAAAGCCGATTGACTCGCGACATCCCTGGCGCTCGCGCTGCGCGTCGCCTGCGGCGTTCGCGTTTGCAATCCTGCAAACGCAGTAGGGTTCCGCGCTGCGCGCGGCCGGCCCCGGAATGACAAGTTCGAGGTTGTCTGATGTGTCGCGCCAGTCGTCCTTACCACCTGCTTGTCATTCCGGGGCCATCGCCAGCTTCATCGGCGATGGAACCCGAAATCGGTTTGACGACCTGGAACGAGCATCGAAAGCGCCGGCGCCGTGCACAACGCGCCTCCTTCGCAAAACCCTGCGACCCTTTCCCGTTCTGGTGCATCCTTGTGTCGTGGACGCGCATTCCAACTTCCAGCAGCACGTCGAACCGGACACCATCGCCCGATTGAAGCGCGGCGACCTGTCCGCGTTCGAAAGCGTGTACCGGCAATTCGAACGCGCGGCATGGACGCTGGCATTGCGCCTGACCGGCCGCGCCGACGTCGCGCAGGAAGTGCTGCAGGACGCGATGCTGAAAGCCTTCGAGCGCGCGCGCCAATACCGCGGCGATGCGCCATTCGCCGCATGGCTGCGCAAGCTGGTGGTGAACGAATCCCTGATGCAGCTTCGCCACGATCGCCTGCACGTGATCGAGGTGCTCGACGACACGCTGGGCGACGACAACGCCCCGCAACCCTGGCTGTCCGCGGACGCGGCCACGCTGGATCGCGCATTGAACCGGCTGCCCGACGACGCGCGCGCGGTGTTGTGGCTGTACCACGTCGAAGGCTTCACCCACGTCGAGATCGCCCGAGAATTCGGGCGCTCGGTGAGTTTTTCCAAATCGCAGCTCGCACGCGGAACCAAACGCCTGCGCGAACTATTGCAACCCAAAGTGGAGGAAACGCCATGCACGATCGGCTCGACCACCACGGCATGAACGACATGAACGACGAAGCTTCCCTGACGGCCGCGTTGCGCGCCTTGCCCGCGGCCACGCCGCCGCAGGATGCGTGGCAAAACCTGTCCGCACGGATCGGTCGGCGCCGCACCGTGCGCAGGACCGTCTGGTTCACCCTGCCCGCCGCGTTCGCGGCCGGGATCGCACTCACGTTCGCATGGCCGCACCTGCAACTGCGCGCACCCTTGCCGCCGCCCGCCCGCGTCGCGCAAACGCCAGCCACCGCGAAATCCGGCGCGCAAGCCGCGCCCGACGTTGCGGCGCTGCAGGCCAGTTCCGCGCAGTGGCAGACGTGGGTGCAGAACCTCAGCCGCAACGGCGCGCCGCTGGATGGACGCGCGCTCGCCAATGCGGTGGCGCTGCAGGACCGCATCGGCATGGTCGACCTGCAACTCAGCGCCGCACGCAACCCCGCCGCCGTGGCCAGTCTGTGGCAACAGCGCATCACGCTGCTGCAGCAACTCGGCCTCTTGCACCTGCAACCGTACACGGTCGCCGAACAGGCGCACCCCGCGCGCAACAGCGCCATCCCCATGTGATCGAGAGAATCGCCATGAAACGAACACTCGCCTTGTGTCTGATGCTGCCGTTGTCCGGCGCGGTGCTGGCCGCGCCGCCGGCTTCCCCTCCACCTGCCGACGGACAGGACGCCGCCGTCGAGCAACAGATGGCCGCGCTGCAGGCGCGGATGAACGCGCTCGCCAGCCGCATGGCCGCGTTGTCCACGAAGCTCGGCGACGAAGCCAACGCACGCACGCTGCACTATTTCGCGGACAGTCGGCGCGGCATGCTCGGCATCGCCGTGAGCGCCGAGGACCATGGCTTGCGCGTGAATGCGGTGACTCCCGGCGGTCCCGCCGAGCGCGCGGGCCTCAAAACCGGCGACACGATCACCGCGGTGGATGGCCAGCCGGTGGGCGCAACCTCCGAAAGCGCGCTGTGGATGGCCGAAGCCGGCAAGCCGGTCCGGCTCGGGATCCGGCGCGACGGCAAGACCCTGCACCTCGACGTGACGCCCGAGCGGATGCAGCCGGGCGACTGGCAGGCCACGGTGCGCGCGGCGGAACGCGCGGCCGAGCAGGCCACCGCCTCGGTCCGCTCGCCCGAGTTCCAGAAGAGCATCGAGCAGAGCGTGCAGCAGAGCATCGACGATGCGATGAAGAGCGCCTCCGCGGCACTCGACCAGGCCGCCATCGCACGCGAGGGCGCGTCCGCCGCGCGCGAAGCCGCCGCCCAGGCCCGCGAAGAAGGCCATCGCTGGGTGTTCTTCACGTCACCGTGGTGGGGGTTGAACCTGGCGCCGCTGAACCCCGGCCTCGGGCGTTACTTCGGCACCGACAAGGGCGTGCTGGTGCTGTCGCGCAGCGACCAGCAATTTCCCGAACTGCAACCGGGCGACGTGATCACCGGCATTGGCGGCAATCCCGTGGCACAGCCCGAAGACGTGCAGCGCGCGCTGCGCGGCGCGACCGGCGACCGGCAAGTGCGCATCGCCGTGCGGCGCCACGGCAAGGCGCTGGCGATGAACATGAAAGTGCCGCCGCGCTGGAACCTGGTGCCGCCGCCCCCGCCGCCGGCGCCGCCTGTACCGCCCACGCCGCCAGCGCCGCCAAAGGTCAGTGCGCCGCCCGTGCCGCCGGTTCCGCCTGCACCGCCCGTGCCGTCGGCACCAACCGGTTAGGCGCGGCGAACGTCTTCCTCATCGTGGACCGAATTGCAAACGCCCTCCCTATGGAAGCGTAGGCCGCTCGCTTCACACCGGGAAAGAGTCGCGAGGACAGACGAGCGCGAGGCCTACCAGCACCTTCCGTTCGAATTGGCCGAGGTGTTGGACGGGTCCGGCAGCTTCTGGCCGGTGCTGTCGATGCTGAGGCTGCCGCATTTGTCATCGGCTTGCGGGCCCTGGGGCGCTGCCGTCGCGACGAAGCCTTGGCCCGTGGAGGTCGCTGCCGGCAGCGTCAGCGTTACCTGGTAATAGCCGTTCTCGGACACAACGGGGTCGGTGTTGTATCCCAACGAAGTCGCCGTCAACGGGTAATGGTTGTAATCGGTGTAGAAGCGTTCTTCGGCCTGTGCGATGTGCACCAGCAGTTTTTGAGCATCGGCGCGGCGCGCGCGATAGGTATAGCGCCCCCACCACGGCACCGCGATGGCCGCAAGGATGGCGATGATCGCCACCACGATCATCAGTTCGATCAACGTGAAACCGCGTTTGCGTCGGATCGTCATTGCCTGTCACCCGTCAATTCTGCTGGATACCTTGCCACGAGCGGCGACGCCAGATCGGCGCATCGATGGAAAGCGGATTCTTGCCAGGCGCAAGCGCGGTGCCGGGCAGGTACGCCTGACCACCGCCGAGCGAGGACACGATCGGCAGACTGCCGCTGGTGCGCGCGTTGGTGATGCGTCCGCCCACGATCGGCCAGCCGCCCAGCGAAGACACGCCCGCCGGCGCACCGGTAATGGCGCTCAGGGCCATGATGGCGCCCTGTGTGGAGGGACTGCACGGATCGCTGCTCTGCGCGCCCGTGATCAAGGTTTCGAACACCACGGTGTTGCTGGAGAAAATCGCGCCAGGGCTCACCACCACGCGCTCGCCCGCGTCGTTCCTTACTGCATTGGGCGCACCGCAAGGGGCACTGCCGCTGACGACCGTACACAGGTTGATGAACCATCCGCCCGAACTCGCGGGCACCGAGTTGGCCGGTGTCGCCGGGTTGTTCGGGTCCTGCGAATCGCAGGTGTCGCTTGCACCGCCCGTCACGCAGCGCAGGCTTGCCCCCGCAAGCGGGCTCGAGTTCGGGGTACCATCCGGTAGTGTCGTGGGCACCTGCGTCTCATGCAGGTATTGCTGCGTCAGATCCGCCTGGCTGTGGGTGGCTCCGTCGTCCCGGACACCGTAGAGCGCCTGCACGACGGTGTTGCTGTTGTCGCCCAGGCCCAGGAACTTGCCGGTACCGAAGAGCACCATGAAACGATTGGTGGTCGGATCGGGGAACAAATGCGGCATGGTGGTGATGGGCTGCACGCCCTGGTTGCCACTCGCATCGGCAAGACCTTTGTACACCAGCGTGACCGTCCAGCTCGAAGCCGTGGTGCTGCTCAGGTCGAAGCGCCAGAGGTTGCCCTGCACGTCACCCGCAAACGCCACGTCATCGATCTGGTCATTGTTGTAGTCGCCCAGCACGGGCGTGGCCAAGCCGAAACTGGTCACCCCCGAGATATTGGTGGGCGTCTTCAGTTCCGCGATCATCTTGCCGGTTTCGGCATTCAGCACGAACAGCGCGCTGTAGGGCTTGCCGGAAGAATCCTTCGGCGCCTGGGCCGCGATGTTGGCGCACTGCGTCGGATTGCTGGTGGGCGTGTCGGGCGTGTTGCAATCCGGGAAATAGCCGTTGGGCACCAGCACCACCCATTGGCCGTTCGAAAGACGCCCGATATTGGGCTGTGAAACCGTGAATCCCAGGTCGTTGGCATTGCATGTGGGGGCCAACGTATTGCCTACGGACACGCAGCCTGTCGCCAGACTCGTCATGTCCGAATCGAATTCCCACTTCACGCTGCTGGCGGAGAACGCGGTCGGATTGGTGATGTCCAGCGCATACACGCCCCGGCCGCCCAGGCCCACGCCGCCCACCAGCAAGGTGTGCCATTTCGCGTCGCTGAAGAACACGTCGCGCGTCACCGGCGTCCCGTCCACGGTAGGCAGGAAGCTGAAATTCGCGCCATCGGTCAGGTTGCCGAGATTGGCATACACCGCGCGCGGCACGAAAGCCCACGCCTCCTGGCCCTGGTTGGCGCCTGCGGCAAAACTGTAGGACGAACAATTGCCGTTGGCGTCGATGCTGCCGGAGCAGGTGGGCACCGGTGCGTAGAAGGCATGCAGCATGCCGTCGTTGGCGCCCACGTAAACCATGCCCGCGCGGGTGGATTGCTGGGTGACGAAATCGTCGTAGGTCTGTGCGCCACTCACGGCTTCCGGCGCCGGAATGCCGCCGAAGCTCGGCCAATTGTCGTAGTAGTTGCCGGTTGCGCCCGCGACATAGAGCGGCGCCGAACGCAGGATCGCACCGAGGATCGTGGTCCGCGCCCGGTAAATGCCGCCTTCGTAGGTGCTGTCACCCAGCAGGTAATTGATGCGGTTGTCCAGCGTGTCATTGCCTCCGCCGAGCGCGGGGGATTGCAGGCCGCCGGTTTCGGTGGCATCCAGCGAAGCCTTGTTCGCGGCATTGAACTGGAACGGCGTGAATGTCGCCGTGCTGCCGGACACCGTGTACGAATCGGTGTAAACCTTGCGCGCGCCCCATGCCGCCGACGAACTGGAGTGATAAGCCGCATCCAGTTGGCTGGTCATGGTGGCTTGGTTGGGATCCTTGCCGTCCAGCCACAGGACCTGGTCCACGGTGGCATCTGTCTTCAGGGTCACGCCCTCGAGCATGCCGGTCCAATCCTTGGTGTTGTAGCCGGTACTGAAGCTCAACGCGCCCAGCGAGAGCACGCTGGCGTTCACCGACGCCGCGGGAGTCGTCCCCTGCCGGGCGCCGATATCGGAAGTGATCTTGCTGAAGGCGTTCGCAAGGTCCTGGGGACTTTTGACACTGAAGAAGTCGCCATGGCCATTGACCGCGGCATGGGCAAGGTCGGCGATGTTGTAGATGCTGTTGGAAGAAGGCGTGGGCCAACTGAAACCAGTGATCGCCGCGCCGCCCTGCGCCCAGGCGAAGATCTGCGGAATCGTGGTGCCAGCCGGGCTGATGCCGGTCGGGTCGAAACCCAGACCCACCGTGAACGTGGTCATGTGCTGCCAGGCCGCCGGATCGTCGGTACTGGTCGCCACTTCGTTGGGCATGCTGGAGAGATCGTTCTCCCAGTAATAGGTGGCGACGTCGGCCAGCGACGGAACTCCACCTGCTGCGGCACCTCCGGAAAACGGCGGCTGCGCGGTGTAATGGGTGGTCGGGTTCCCCGCAGGCACTGTCTGGACCGGCCCGTCGGTCGCCGCGGCACTGCCGATGTTGCTGGGATTATCACCGTTCCAGAAACCATCGGTGGTCAGGATGGCGTAGGACGCACGGCATGCATATTGCGCGTTGCTGCCGGTGGTGTACCCAGGGTCGCTCGACAGCGTGGCCCAAGGCTGCGATGTCTTGTAGTACTCACCTACCGCCTGCAAGGCCTTGCGCAGCGGCGTGCCCTGGTTGGCCGATTCGTTGGCGAGCCACGTCCAGAACTTGTCTTTCTGGCTGACCGGATTGCAGGGCACCGCCGAGCCGGGAACCTTGGGGCAACCGGCCGAACCTACGCCGAACGGTTGCACCACGGCCAGTTGATTGCTGCTGCTGCCGGCGCCGCCCGACGAGGAGTCATCGAAGCCGTACGGAGTCGGGCCCGAAACGGAGCCCACGCCAGGGATGTAGTTCACGCCGTTGGCATTGATCGAGCCGAAACCAAAACGGTACCGCGGACTCAGTTGGGTGAACGCAGTCATGAGACTGCTCTTGGCCATCAGGATGCGGGTGCGGTAGTACGAAAACCAGTTGGCGACGTTCTGCCCGACCTGGACGCCCGGCGGCCCCGAAACGGTGCCATCGGGGAAGTGACCCGTGGTGTCGCTCTCGTTCACGCAGCGCGGCTGATTGGCAGTCGGAAGATTCGCGCAATCGGTGCCACCCGCGATGTAGTAATCGGTAAAGGTGCCGTTGCGATTGCCGTACCTGTCCAGATTCGGCACATCGATCGTGAACACCCTGATCGTGGTGGTGGTCGTGGCGATGCACCGATGATTGGCATTGGCGGAGCTGCCGGAAGGACAGACCCAGTTGTAGGGTTTCGGCTGCGGCACCGGACCGACGCAAATGCTCCCGTTCCAGGTATAACCCGACGGGCACTGGTACACCGCCGGATAGTAGTTGAAGCCCTCGCCCGCCGTCACCCGGCATTGATAACCGCCTTGACGATTGATGAGAGAGCCTCCCGGAGGATTGGGGCATTGCCAGGTCTTGCCGCTGGTGGGCGGATTGGGATTGTTGGGAATGCATGGCGTCGCACCGCCGGAACCGCTATCGGTATAACCGCTCGGGCAGGTGGGAACGGCCGGGCCGACGTCGGTGCTGACACTGGTATTGAAAGCGGTGTAGTAGGGAATCGAATGCCCGCCTGACAGGGATGGCCCCGTGTAGGACGTGATGTTGCGCGCGCCGTGATCGGTGAAGCCCTCGTTATACGCGCAGGTGAGTGCCGTCGAGTAACCCGAACAGGCGGGCGGAACCGGGAATGGCGTGCCGTCGGCCATCGGCGGCGGCTGGTAGCCGGCGGTCGTGGGGTCACCGGTGAAGTTGTAATTCGGGTTGTAGTACAGGCTGTTGTTGGTCCAATCCCTGGCCCCCTGGTTGGTGTTGGAATACGGAAGGTAGCCCCAGTCCGGCATGTAGTCCCAAGCCATCGAGCCCGAATCGTCCAGCATCAGCACGATGTTGGGCGGCACGCTGACGGTGTCTTCCGGAGGCGTGGGGCTGAGCTCGGTGCATCCGTTGTTGTTGCCCTCGGCGCACGGCAGGGGCGCAGCCGCCGCCTGCACGCGCGGCAGCATCACGAAGGGAGCGGAAAGTCCCGCGACCAGCGACAGCGCCAGAATCATGGCGGCAGGCCGGGAAGCCAGGATGGTTCGACGAGTGGTGGACATGGCGGGTGCCCCCTGCGGGTTCCGTATTGCCTTGTATTCGCCCTTCGACTTCGCTTGGTTATGCTCGGGGCGAACGGTGACTGGAATGGGGTTGCTGGTTTGCGCTTCTCAGTTGCTGGCTTGTGCGTCGAAAGTGCTTTGCGCGACGCGCACGGTGTTCTGGGTGCCGCCCGTGGCGCGCGCGGTGATGCGGTAAATGTGGATATTCATGTGCCCGGCTCCGCCGTTGTTCGGCCCGGTGACGCCGGATTCGTGCTGGGGACCGGCGCCCGGCGGTTTCACCAGGCCCATGTCCTCGATGATGTAGCGCGGGTTGTCGGCCACGTTGGCGCTGGCCGTGTAGCCATTGGGGGGCGAGAGGCTGGTGTAGCCGCCGCCATCGATGCCCTTGTATTCGATGCCGGTGGACAGCCACGCGTTGTCGCCGGTGCGGAACTGCGTGACCGCACCCCCCGCGGCATACAGCGGCGATTCCGGGTCGTACTTGACGCAGCCCGACGTGGCATTGATGTCGCTTGCATCGCAGGCGAGGTTGCCACCCACCACGTAGGAGGTACTCCAGATGCGCCACTCCGCGCCGCGCAGCGCTGTATCGGCGCTCATGGAAGCAAGCTGTGCGCTGCGCGTGGCCGCCACCATGCGCTGCTGCAGCAGCGAACCGGACGACGCACCGATCGCCAGCAGCGTGAGCAGGATCAGGAAGATCAGCGCCACCAGCAGCACCGCGCCGCGTTCGCGGGCGCGCTGCGGGAACCTGGGTTGGACGCGGTGGAAGAACATGGCGATTACTCGATCATCACGGATTGAAATTGCGCAGCGCGACGAGGGTGGTGAATTCGCGGCGGATCAATTGTTGCGGGAAGCCCTGGTCCGCATTCGGCTTGATGGCGTGCGCGGACGGCGCGATCGGCGTGGTGGCGTTGTCCGGCGTATAGATGTACGCCATCTCGTTTGGCGTCAGCGTGTACAGCGGCGTCTGGCCGTCCATCAGGATGTGCACTTCGATCGTCTGCACCGCGCGCCACAGGCAGCCGGTGGCAGGCATGCCGCCGGGCGTGGAGACGCCGGGCGGGCAAGGGATGGCATTGCCACTGGCATCGGTGGCCGAGTCGACCTGGTCGGCGGTGAGAAACTCGGTGTTGCCGCTGGAATCGATGATGCCGTAGCGGAAATCCAGCCGTTCGACGCCGCGCACCAGCTCGCCGGCGCCCGCGACGTTTTCCTGGCCATTGACGCGACGGATCAACGCGCCGGTCGTGTGCGCACAGGGATTGCTGCCGTCGGCACAAACCACCTTGAGGTAATACGTGACGGTCTGGAAATCGTTGGCGAAGTCGAACACGCGCGGCGCGGCGCCTTTGCTGATGTCGAGCGGCTGCGCATAGTTGTTGTTGGGCGACAGCGTGGCGGATCCGGCGCCGCCAACGGTGAATACCTGCGCGTTCGAGCAGTCCGCCAGCATCGCGAGGGTGCCGGTGAATGTGTTGGCGGCCGGTTCGCCCGCCATCTGCACCAGGTTGATCTGGGTGACGTTGGGGCCGGTGGCGTCCAGCGTGGTGCCTGGATTGCCGCTGGGCACGACCGCCCAGCCCGCGCCCGGCTTCAGGTAGCGGATGGTCAGCACGTCGGCACCCGGCACCCGCGCACCCAGGGCCGTGCCCATGGCGGGGATACCTGCCGCAACGAGATTCGCGAGCCCCGCCGGCGTGCACACCGAGGTGGTGCATTCATAGCCGCGCATGAATTCGGAAGAAGGCAGTGAATAGGCCTGTCCCGGCGCCGGCAAGGCGACCGTATCGTCGGGAAAGCTGATGGCCGTCTTGGCGTAAACCGTGGGCGAGCGAAGCGCATCGAGGTACAGCCCCGACGCGCTCAATCCCGCATTGCCGCCCGTGTTGCTGCAATACGTGCCATTGGCGTTGGCAATATCGCTGCGCAGGCTGTAGATGGCGAAGCGGCCCTCTTCCTGCAGGCTCGCCATCTGCTGCTGGACCTTGTTGCTGCTGGAGGTGGACGCGAACACCGTGATGATGCCGGCCGCAACGATCAGCGCCATGACCAGCGCGATCATCATTTCGATCAGCGACAGCCCCGTCATGCGGCAGCGCGCGGAGATGGGACGGCGAACGCGGCTCATGGCTGAAACACCCATTGGAAGGAGTGGGGTTGCTGGCCGGTGGCGCCGGCACTGACTTGCCCTTGCTTCGCGGCACCCGCCGAGCCCGCTTCGTTCCAGCGCAGCGTCATGGTGCATCGGCCCGCATACGGCGGCCGCATGTCGACCTGTGTCGGATTGGGCGTGTACGCGATGCCGGTCGTGACACAGGTGATATTGCCTGAGGCGTTCGGCAGGAACGTGGTGAGCTGGGTGCTCCATTGCGCCTTGTCGTAATCGGCAAGTTGCGCCGGCGTGCAGCCTGCGGCGCAAGTTGCGGTGCTTGCGGCCACGGGAAAGTTGCCGTCGTAGGCATTGGTCCACAGCGCCGCCGGATTCGCGCTCATCCGATTGGCCATGTTGTGCGCGAGGAAGGTGGCCTGGGTGCGCAGGTACGCGACGTGGTTGGACTGGATCGCGAAGATCAGGAGACCGGCAAGACCGATGATGCCAAGGCTGAACACCAGCACGGCGATCAGCACTTCCAGCATCGAGAAGCCGCGTTGGACCGGATGGAATTGGCGGAGGGTCATGACGATGGTGGCGGACAGCCGGCGGGTTGGGTAGTGCTGGTGGCCTGCTGCAACATTCCGGACGAGGAAACCTGCAGATAGCGCGGCGTGCTGTCCTGCCCCGTCTGTTCGGAAATCGTGAAACAGCCGGCGGCGGCGGGCGTGCCCTGGGGGTTGTAGGTGACGCCGGCGCCCGGCCCGCTCACGACGTAGCGCGCGGGAACGGCCGGGTGTTCGCGAAGCAAGGTGGCGACGGCGCCCGCCGCGGTGCTTGCAGGTGGAATCTTGACCGTCCAGCCGTTCTGCCAACTGCCCGCGGATGCCGCAACCGCCACCTGGACTTGCTTGGACACCGCTTCGGTGCGGGCGTACTGGAGGTCGCCGGCGAGATCGTTGTTGATGCCGGAAAGGTTGGTTGAAACCAGCACGCGCTTGAAGCTCGGCACCGCGATCATGGCCAGGATCGCCGCGACCGCCAGCGTGATCATCAATTCGACGAGCGTGAAGCCGCAGGCGCGGCAGCGCGCGCGCAGGCGCGACACGAAATCACTAGGCATGGTCTGGATTTTCCCCGGCACCACGGTTTGCCCCTGTCGAAGCCGACGATGCGGGGCGGATCATCTCCCTTGCCTCCGGACTTGCCAAGCGCCGGGCGACGGACGGCAGGTTTGGGCCGATGAACGGTGTTAGTAGACGCCTTCGATCGAATCGACCGCGAACCACTCGATCGTCGTCATTCCGGGGCGACCCGAAGGGTCGAACCCGGAACCGGTTTCGGGCGCACCTGCCAAACCGATTGACTCGCGCCATCCATGGCGCTCGCCCTGCGGGCCGCGGCGGCAGGCCGCCGCGTTCGCGTTGGCAGTCCTGCCAACGCAGTCGGGTTCCGGCCTGCGACCGACCCCGAAATGATCATGACTCCGGGACCCGGAACTACGAAGCACCTGGGCAACCGCGAATACGTCCCGTATTTTCGAGCAGGAATGGGCGTTCAGGAACGCGCTGTCGCGAGTTCTTCCATCACGCCATCGAGCGCGGTCTGCCAATCCGGCAACTCGATGCAGAACGTTTCGCGCAGCTTCGCGGTGTCCAGCACCGACCACGCCGGCCGCGCGGCCCGGGTCGGGTATTCATCGGTGCGGATCGCCTGCACGGCGGGCGGGCGTTCGATCAGGCCGGCGGCTCGCGCGCGCCCGAAGACCGCACGCGCGAATCCGCACCAACTGGTCCGGCCCGAGGCGACCAAGTGGTACATCCCGTCGCGGTAAGGCGATTCGTCGGCGAGCCAATGCGCGGCCACGCGCGCGGTGACGTCCGCGATCAACCGCGCCGGCGTAGGCGCGCCGACCTGGTCATCCACCACGCGCAACTCATCGCGCTCGGCGCCCACCCGCAGCATCGTGCGCAGGAAATTGTGGCCGCGCGCGGCGTACACCCACGCTGTGCGAAAAATGAGATGGCGTGCGCCACTTTCACGCAGCGAGGTTTCGCCGGCGAGCTTGGATCGGCCGTAGGCGCTGACCGGACTAGTGGCGTCGTCCTCCCGGTATGCACGCGTCGCGCGGCCATCAAACACATAGTCGGTCGAGTAGTGGATGACGCGTGCGCCGTGTCGATACGCCCACCGCCCGAGCACGCCCAGTGCGTCGCCGTTGATGCGCTGCGCGAGTTCCTGTTCGTCTTCGGCGCGATCAACCGCGGTGTAGGCGGCGGCGTTGATGATCAGGTCCGGTGCGATGCGGTCCAGCGCTTCGGTCAAGCCCTCGAAATCCGCAAGGTCGATCGTTTCGCAGCGCGTGCCGTCTCCGAGCGTGCCGCTGCGGGTGGCGGCGATGATGTCGTACTCCCGAGTCCTCATCCGATGCTGCGCGCCCGCGCTACGCGCGCGATCGCGTCGCTCCGCCTCTCCCGGAGGGAGAGGGGAACAGCCTTGAACTCCTCTCCCTCCGGGAGAGGGGCAGGGGTGAGGATCCGCTTCTCGCCCAAAGCTCGCCAAAACGCGCAGCAACTCGTGGCCCACCTGGCCGTTCGCGCCGGTCACGAGAATCCTGCTCGAATCGTGCATGGTGATACCCGCCAGCGACAAAAACATACTTCGTCATTCCGGGGTTCGCCCTTTGGGGCGCCCCGGAATGACAACATAGAACTAGGTGATCATGCCGGCGCTACGGCGTACGGACAATTCAACCAGCCATGTACACCGGCAGCTTTTCCGCCGGCACATCGGCGAGGAACGGTGACTGCTGGTCCTTGCCCGACAGCAGCGGCTCGGCCACCGGCCAGTCGATGCCGATCGCGGCATCGTTCCAGCGCACCCCGGCATCGGCGGCCGGGTCGTACAACGCGGTGCACTGATACATGAAGGTGGCGGCCTCGCTGACCACGCAGAAACCGTGTGCGAAGCCTTCCGGAATCCACAACTGCCGATGGTTGGCGGCGGTCAACATCGCCGCTTCCCACCGGCCGAAGGTGGGCGAACCGCGGCGGATGTCGACCGCGACGTCGTACACCTCGCCTTCCAGCACCGACACGAGTTTCCCTTGCGGGTTCGGCCACTGGTAATGCAGGCCGCGCAGCACGCCGCGCGCCGAGCGAGACACGTTCGACTGCATGAAGCGCATGTCGATGCCGAGCTCCGCGTACTTCTTCGCGTGGAAGCTTTCGAAGAAATATCCGCGCGCATCGCCGTGCACCACGGGTTCGATCGCGCAGACGCCGGGAAGGCGGGTATCGATGCGCTTGAGGTGCTGAGAAGTCATTGCGACGCCTCCAGCAATCGCAGCAGGTATTGTCCGTACCCCGTCTTGGCCAGCGGCACGGCCAGCTCGCGCAAACGCGCCGCATCGATCCAGCCTTGTTGGTAGGCCACTTCTTCCGGGCAGCACACCTTCAGGCCCTGCCGGTTTTCGACGGTAGCGATGTAGTTGCCCGCGTCCATCATCGATTCGTGCGTGCCGGTGTCGAGCCACGCGTAGCCGCGGCCGAGTTGTTCCAGCATCAGGGAGCCGTCATCCAGATAGCAGCGGTTCAAGTCGGTGATTTCAAGCTCGCCGCGCATGGAAGGTTTCAGTTGCGCGGCAAAATCGCACACCCGTCCGTCATAAAAATACAAACCCGTCACCGCGTAGCTGGACTTCGGTTTCGCCGGTTTTTCCTCCAGCCCCACCACGCGGCCGGATTTGTCGAATTCCGCCACGCCATAGCGTTCCGGATCGCGCACCAGGTAGCCGAACACCGTCGCGCCGCGTTCGCGCGCCGACGCGCGCTTCAGCAGGTCAGTGAAGCCGTGCCCGAAGAAGATGTTGTCGCCCAGCACCAGCGCGCACGGATCGCCCGCGATGAAGTCGCGCCCGATCAGGAAGGCCTGCGCCAGGCCATCGGGCGAAGGCTGCACCGCGTAAGTGATCCTGATGCCCCACTGCGAACCATCGCCCAGCAGGTGCTTGAACAAGGCTTGCTCGTGCGGCGTGTTGATCACCAGCACCTCACGGATACCCGCCAGCATCAGCACCGACAGCGGGTAATAGATCATCGGCTTGTCATACACCGGCAGCAACTGCTTGCTGATGGCCTGCGTGACGGGATACAGCCGCGTGCCGGAACCGCCGGCGAGGATGATGCCTTTTTGCGTGGTCATGCCAGCGCCCCCAGCCGCTCCATCCGGTAACTGCCATCCAGCACGCGTTGCACCCACGGCTGGTTGTCGAGGTACCAGTCCACGGTGCGGGCGATGCCGGTTTCGAAATCGACGGAGGGTTTCCAGCCGAGTTCGCGCTGCAATTTGGACGAGTCGATCGCGTAGCGGCGATCATGGCCGGGGCGATCCTTCACGAACTCGATCAGCGTTTCGCGCTTGCGCCCATCTGCCAGCGGGCACTTCCGGTCAAGCAACGCGCAGATGGTTTTAACCACATGGATGTTTTCGCGTTCGGAATCGCCGCCGACGTTGTAAGTCTCGCCCACCCGGCCCGCTTCCAGCACGCGGCGGATCGCGCTGCAATGGTCCGGCACGAACAACCAGTCGCGGATGTTCCTGCCGTCGCCGTACACCGGCAATTGCTCGCCGGCCAGCGCACGCGCGATGATCAGCGGGATCAGCTTCTCGGGGAACTGGTAAGGCCCGTAGTTGTTGGAGCAATTGGTGGTCAGCACCGGCAAACCGTAGGTGTGGTGGAACGCGCGCACCAGATGATCGCTTGCAGCCTTCGAGGCCGAATACGGCGAGTTCGGCGCATACGGCGTGGTTTCGGTGAACTTGCCGGTTTCGCCCAGCGAGCCATAGACCTCGTCGGTGGACACGTGCAGGAAGCGGAATGCATCCCTGGCGGAGCCGCTGAGCGATTTCCAGTAATCGCGCATGGACTCCAGCAGCGCCAGCGTGCCGACGACGTTGGTTTCGATGAATGCCGCGGGCCCATCGATGGAACGGTCCACGTGCGATTCCGCCGCGAAATTCACCACCACGTCGGGTCGGTGTTCGGCCAGCAGTCTGGCGACCAGCGCGCGATCGCCGATGTCGCCGTGCACGAACACGTGGCGAAGGTTGCCTTCCAGCGGCTTCAGCGTGTCGAGATTGCCGGCATAGGTCAGCTTGTCCAGGTTGACCACCGTCAACCCGTCGGCCACCGCCTGCAGCACGAAATTGCCGCCGATGAAGCCGGCGCCGCCGGTCACCAACAGAGTGGTCATTCCTTGCCCCGCGCCGAATCAAAGGCGCGCATTGTGCCACAGCCGCGCCGATGACCTCTCGCCGCCCCAACGAACGAGCGCGCGAAAGGCTTGCAGAACCTCGCTTGGCACGCATCGTGCTGGTAAGAATCCCGGAGCATCTTTCTGGTCAGGAACGGGGGCTCCCAAACGGCTGCATCGCGAGGTGCGGCCGTTTGTTTTTCAATCAGTAGGCACGAGCCGAGCGATTGTTCCGCGTCGCCGCACTCACATTTCAGCCTGCCCCGGCGAGGCTGCGCCGCTCTTGTGATCGTCGTCACGTTCTCGGCGGCGCAACTGGCATGTCTTGTGCTGTAACAGTTGGTGACATCCATCGGGAACAAGGGGCCCGCCCATGCGCACGCCTTCGATCGAACGCGGCTTCACGCTGATCGAACTGATGATCGTGGTCGCGATCATCGCGATCCTTGCCGCAATCGCGATTCCGGCATATCAGGATTATTTGATCCGATCACAGGTAACAGAGGGCATGACTCTCGCCACGGGCGCAAAAACGGGCATATGGGATTTCGTCTCCAATACCGGCCGGTTCCCGCCCAATAACCAATCCTCGGGTTTGCCCAATGCATCCTCCATTGTGGGCAACTACGTTTCCAACGTTGACGTAACCGGTGGCAGGGTCACGGTCACATTCGGCCGCAAGGCCAATACGGCAATCACCGCTGCGGGGAAGGACACCTTGGTTTTGTCCCCGGCCACCACGGCCGGTGCAATCCAGTGGACTTGCACGTCCAGCACCGTCGATCCGAAATACCTGCCGTCTTCGTGCCGCGGGTAGAGCAGTCTTCCTGTGCTGGTGACGCAGCACGTCACCTCGCGCTACGGCGCCGAACAAACGGATTTCCGCGATTGCAAGGAACTGTGAACGGGGTCGCAAGCCTATTTCACCTTACCCGGTTAGATTTTCCGCAGGACGCAGCCATGGGGTTTGGCACGAAAGCTGCTTCCTTCCACCCGAGCTTCTGGCTCACTGGCCCGCTGGCCAGGGGGTTCGCATCAGGGGCTTGCACTTTGGGCATTCCCAACCAGTAGACCAGTAACCCAGCAAGAGGAACACAACCATGAAATCGATGCAGAAAGGTTTCACCCTGATCGAACTGATGATCGTGGTCGCGATCATCGCGATCCTGGCGGCCATCGCGATTCCGGCCTACCAGAACTACCTGATTCGCACGCAGGTCTCGGAAGGTCTGTCGCTGGCCGGCGGCCTGCAGACTGGCGAACTCGAGTACTACGCCAACTATGGAAAGTGGCCGGCCAACAATCAGTCTGCTGGCGTGGCACAAGCCGCCTCGATAGTGGGCTCTTACGTCAACAACGTAACCACTGGGGCAGGTACCGGCGTCATCACGATTACGTACGGCAACAAGGCAAATACAGCCATTGCAGGCAAAACGTTGATCCTGTCGCCGTACAGCAAGGACGGCGGAAGCTTCGCATGGTCCTGCAACCCTGCCGGGGCCGGTGCTACCACCAACAGCAAGTACCTGCCTGCAAGCTGCCGAAACTGAGTGCTGAAATTTGCTTGACAATAAGGGCCGCTGCGCGGCCCTTATTTTTTCCATCTCGCGTGTTGGCCACTGCTGTGTGGTGCTCATGAACTCCGACGCGAGGCAGATCGGCCATGGGTGAGTACCGGCGATCGCGTATCCTTGCGCGCCATGAAATCCTCGGAAATTCCACGGTGAATCTGCTTTCCATCGATCGCAGGCGATTTGTCCTTGTCCCGGCGTTCGCATTTGCGCTCGCTGCGCTGCTCACCGCCACCTGGTGGATCTACCATCCGGGACTTTCCGGGGACTTTCTTTTCGACGATTTCGGCAATTTGCCGGCCATCGGTGCGACCGGCCCGGTGCACACATGGGCAGCGTTCTGGCGATACATCACGTCGGGGGATGCCGACCCTACTGGGCGACCGCTGACGCTCCTGACTTTCCTGATCGACGCGCGCAACTGGCCGGCGAGCCCTTATCCGTTCAAAGTCACCAACCTCATCCTGCACCTGATCAATGGAGCGCTATTGGCGTGGGTGTTGTGGAAGCTCGGCAATGCGTTGCTCCCCTCTCCCTCCGGGAGAGGGTGCCGCGCAGGGGCGAGTGAGGGTTCGGATTCGCGCAGCATCGAATCCGGCGCAACCCCCGTGCCCTCACTCCCTTCCCCTCTCCCGGCAAGAGCGGGGAGCAGAAACGAAAGCTTCGCATTGGACGATCGCGGCATCGCCATCGCGGCGTTGTTCGGCGCAGGCGCGTGGCTGCTGCACCCGCTGTTCGTCTCGACGACGCTCTACATCGTGCAGCGCGAGGCGATGCTGCCAGCAACGTTCGTGCTGATCGGCATGCTCGGCTGGATGGCTGCACGCGGTGCGCTGGCGCGCGGTCACGTCAAACGCGCCTTGGTCGGCATGACCCTTTCGGCCTGGGGATGCACTGCACTCGCCGTGCTCTCGAAAGCCAATGGCGCACTGTTTCCGATCCTGTTGCTGCTGACGGAATGGATCGTGCTGGCGCCGTATCGCCCGATGCCAACGGAGGGATTGGAACAGCGCCGCAAAATTGCGGTGCGCATCTTCTTGATGCTTCCCAGCGCGTTGATCGTGGCCTATCTGCTGTATCTGTTGCCAGGTGTCATCGCCCATACGCC
>JBQCCP010000203.1:0-4413 GCA_051962095.1 Rhodanobacteraceae bacterium | reverse complement strand
AGCGTGCGGGTCACGTCGGACTTGGGAATGTCGCCATCCACGAGCAGCACTTCGAAATCGGGCTCGCGCGCGAGGCTCATGGCCAGGTTGATCGTCGTGAACGTCTTGCCTTCGCCGGGCACCGCACTGGTCACCACGATGCGCTCGGCGAACTCGGGCACCTTGGCGCTCTTGCCGGTTGCGTTGTTCAGCAGCGGCAGCTTCGCGCGCCGCACCTCGTTGGCCAGACGACCGGAGGCCTCATCCTCGGACGGCAGCAGGCCTGCGCGCGCCAGCGCGTCCAGATCGATGCGCACCACCGCCCCGCTAGTCGGAACATCGGGCACACTCCGTCGCTGCTCCCGCAAACGTTCTACAGTCGGCGCGCTGTGCGTTTCGACCACTTCCTCGACCGGCGGCAACTCCGGTTTTCCGGTTGGTTGCCGTGACTGGAGCTTTTCGGCGGCTTTTTCGACGATGCTCATGTGGCCCCCAGGACAAATACGTGCTGCATCAGGTTGGCAAGGTGCGTATTGAACGCAAGACCCAGCACCAGCACCATGGCGAGCAAGGCCACGCCTGCACAGAATCCGACGATTTCTCGATGCCGCTGCTCCAGGCGCCTAGACGACGCGACCAGGCTGAAGGTGCCGATCACGGGGTAATCGCCAAACTCACGCAGGCTCTTGAGACTGAGGAAAACGGGTTTGATCTTGTGCAGGAAGAATCCGAATGCCCCGCCCAGCGCCAGCGCCAACACGAAGACCCCCAGCAACATCAATCCGCGCTTGGGACCGTCGGGGAGCAGCGGCACGATCGGCGGACTGATCACCCGGAATTTCAGGTTGTTGCCACTTTGCGTGGCGTCCTGCGACAGTTGCGCAGTATTGAGCCGGGACACCAAGTCGTCGTACTGCTTCTTGGTGACGTCGTAATTGCGCGTGAGTTGCTGCAGGGTCACCTGCGCATCGGCAACCTTGTCGGCATTGCTCTTGAGATCGGCGATCTCGCGTTGCTGCGCGGCGACTTGCGCGGCCAGGCTGCGGGTCCCGAAGACGCCATCACGGGATGCTCTGCCGGTTTCGGCCGGCGCTTCGGTGACCGACGTGCCGCCCTCCGCCCGCCGCGCTTTGAGTTGCTTGATCATGCGCCGGGTGGACACCACGTCCGGATATTCGTCGGTGTACTTCAACAGCAGATCGTTGAGCTTCTGCTGGTACGCGGCAATCTCCTTGTCGATGTCCGACATGCGGGAACCGGCGTGGTGGGTTACGATGGGCCGTCCGGCCGCGGCGGCGGCGTACTGGCTTTGCAAATCCTGCAGCCGCGCCTCGGCGGCTTGCAACCTCGTGGAGTAATCCGCGCCACCTTGCGTTGGCAGATTGCCGAGATTGGCCTTCTTGAAATCCGCGAGCTTTCGCTCGGCGTCATTGAGGCGCTTGTTGTAGTCGTCGACCTGCTGCTGCAGAAAATTCTGTGCGGAGGCGGTCGATGCGGTGTTCTCGCCCAGCGTGTCGTTCATGAGAATTTCCACGAACGCCTGCACGACTTTCTGGGCCATCGCCGGATCAGTGTCCGAATAGCTGATGTTGTAGAGGTTGGGGGCACCAGCGTCCTTGACTTGGACGGCGCTACCCAGCTTCACCAGCAGCGCGTCCTTGTCGGCGGGCGTGGTGGCCCGCAACGCCAGGCCTGTCTTGTCTGCCACCGTTTCGAGATTGGGCCGTGAAAGCAGGGTCCGGGTGATCACATCCAGCCGCCCGCGCATGTCTGGCTGCACGGCGATGCCCCGCAACAGCGGATTGGTCAAGGCATCGGTGTCCGCGTACACCTGCGCGCTGGAGCGGTACTGGTTGGGCAAGCCGAAGACCAGCACCGCGCCGACGATCATCACCGCCCAGGCGAGGACGAGGGCATGCCAGCGGTAACGCCAGGCGGCGCGCGCCTCCAGCGCCACCTGCTGGAACAGTTCATGCAAATCGAAGGATTGGTTCTGCATCGCGTTCCTCCGGTAATCGCTTGAGCGTCGCTATCGCCCCCGCACCCGCAACGGCGGCCTCAAAACAACGATTGGGGGATGATCAGGATGTCGCCGGGGCGCATCGCGACGTTGTACTGGACGTCGCCGTTCATCAACGAGCCAAGGCGCACCGGAATGGTTTCCTCCTTGCCATCGGGCAGGTGCCTCAGGATCTTGGCGCTGTTGCCCGCCGCGAACTTGGTGAGACCGCCCACGTCGATCATCAGGTCCAGCACGGTCATGCCGTTGCGGTAGGGCACCGACTTGGGCGTCACGGCCTGCCCGACCACCCGGACCTGCTGGCTGTACGCACCCACGAAGCTTTTGACGATCACCGTCACCAGCGGCGCGCGGATGTAACGACTCAGCTGGTTTTGCAGGTCGTCGGCGAGCTGCTCCGGCGTTTTTCCCGCGGCCATGATCGACTGCACCAGCGGAATCGAGATTCGCCCGTCGGGGCGCACCGGCACAGTAGTGCTCAGGTTCGGATTGTCGCGCACGTAGATTTCGAGCGCGTCCCCGGGACCGATGATGTAGTGCTCGGCAGTCGGCGCCGATGTCGCGGGCTCGGTGACAGTGGGCATGCTGGTGCACGCCCCCAGCAGCGCCAGTGTCGCCGCGACCGCAACCCAGAAGATGGTATTCCTCAGTAGCGCCTTCACTTGATTGTCCTCCCGTTTCGGCATCGCCCAGACAGCTGATCCACCAACCCTGAAACGCCGGTCATGCACCCTCTCGGCGCCGTGCCGGTTACGTCCCGCCCGGCTTGCGCCGGTCGGATCATGCCATCTGGACGTAAGGCACAGCCATTCATGCTAGGCCGTCGATCGTCAAGGCGCCGTCGTGACGGACGGGCGCAGCGCGATCAGCGGCGGCGCGGGCACAATGTGACCCGCCATTTCAACGTCCTCTGTCGAAAACGTGACTTCCGCGTGCTGGCCCGGATGGCCAATCCACGGGTGCCACAAGGCTGGCTAAGTGAAGCGCTTTTATACTACAAATGTGATGCAGTTCAAATTTTCGAGGACTGTCGACATCTTCCCACAAAGTCCGTGCACAAAGCGTGCCTGAACGACCTCCGCCGTTCGAGGCCCGAAGGGCGAGGAGCGCCAAAGACCTTGGCGTACAGGGGTGGGCGTTCAGGGGTCGGGCGCCGAAGGCGGCCGGCGGCGCGCCCGCTCACATTGGCTGCGGAGTGTCGGCCCCGTCTTTTGGGTGCCCGGGCGGGCAAGAGTCAGCCGCAGCCCCAGAAACAAGGCGCCGGCCACAGGGGCCGGCGCTTCGGATCAGTGTTGCAGGTTGCGGCGCAGGCGTTCCAGCGCTTGCAATTGCGCGACCGCCTGGATGAGCTGTTCCTGCGCCTGCTCGACGGTTTTGGCTTCGCCGCGGTTGGCGAGCACGCGCTCGGCTTCTTCCTTGGCGCGCCGCGCCGAGGCTTCGTCGATCTCGTCGGCACGCAGCGCGGCATCGGCCAGTACGGTGACCACGTTCGGCTGGACTTCGAGGATGCCCCCCGATACGTAGAAACCCTGGCGCTTGCCGTCCTCGCCGATCACTTCGACCTGGCCCGGTTTCAGGCGTGTCAGCAGCGGCTCGTGGCGCGGCGCGATCCCGAGTTCGCCGGCCTCACCGCTGGCGATGACCAGCGTCACCTCGCCATGGAAGATGTTGGCTTCGGCGCTGACGATGTCGCAATGGATGGTGGCCATTTTTCGCTCGCTTTGCTCGCTCGGTGGGAAGTCGCCCGCTTCGCGGGCTGTAAAGAGGAAGTCGGCCGCTGCGCGGCCTGTAAGGGGTAAAGAGCGAAGCGCTCTTGTTCTTACCCTTTACTCTTTACCATCGACTCTTTACCGCCTCTTTCACGCTGCCTTCTTCTCGGAGGCGTTCATCGCCTCGCCCTTCTTGATGGCATCCTCGATGCCGCCGACCATGTAGAACGCCTGCTCGGGCAGGTGGTCGACTTCGCCTTCGACGATCATCTTGAATGCGCGGATGGTTTCCTTGAGCGGCACGTACTTGCCGGGCGAGCCGGTGAAGACTTCCGCCACGTGGAACGGCTGCGAGAAGAAGCGCTCGCACTTGCGCGCGCGGTACACGGCTTGCTTGTCTTCTTCGCTCAGTTCGTCCATGCCGAGGATCGCGATGATGTCCTTCAATTCCTTGTAGCGCTGCAGCGTGCCCTGAACCTTGCGCGCAACGTCGTAGTGCTCCTGCCCGATCACATTCGGGTCGAGCTGGCGGCTGGTGGACGCCAAAGGATCGACCGCCGGGTAGATGCCGAGCGACGCGATGTCGCGCGACAACGCCACGGTCGAGTCCAGGTGCGCGAAGGTGGTCGCGGGTGACGGATCGGTGTAGTCGTCCGCGGGCACGTACACGGCCTGAATGGACGTGATCGAACCCGTCTTGGTCGA
>JBQCCP010000202.1:0-7313 GCA_051962095.1 Rhodanobacteraceae bacterium | reverse complement strand
CTGTTCCGCGCCGACGAGCAGCCGCTCGCCCTGCGCATGCGTCGCGAGGCCGCGCGCGACGCGATGATCTTTCTCGACCGGTTCGACCCGCGCCTGGTCGGCGCGGTGCTGGAAGGCACCGCCGATACCCATTCGCCGGTGAGCCTGCACGTGTTCGATGACGCGCCCG
The DNA here is from genome assembly GCA_051962095.1 of Rhodanobacteraceae bacterium. Lineage (GTDB taxonomy): Bacteria > Pseudomonadota > Gammaproteobacteria > Xanthomonadales > Rhodanobacteraceae > 66-474. The sequence continues at coordinate 7,144 of JBQCCP010000202.1, read as the reverse complement.
AAAACGTCACCGGCTTCCTGCACGACCACGGCATCGCGTTCGAGACACGCGCCCGCACGCTGCGGATCAACCGGATGCGCAACGCCGAATTCCCGGTGCTGCTGTTCACGGCCGATGACGTGCCGATGGACGTGACCGTGTTCCCGCGCGACGCGCTGCGCCAGGCGCCGCTCGACTCGGTCAGCGAACGTCCGCAGCAGCGCGCCTCACTGGCGGCGCTGGACGCGTTGCTGGCCGTAAAACCGTAAAGGGTGAAGTCGGGCGCTTCGCGCCCTGCAAAGGGTAAAGAGCAAAGGTACGCCTCGAGCCCTGCTTCACCCTTTGCAGCACCGAGGGCGCGACTTTACAGCTCGCAAAGAGCGAGCCGCTCCCCGCATCAACGCTTGTCCAGCGCCACGTAATCGCGCGGCGTCGCGCCCACGTATACCTGGCGCGGCCGGCCGATGCGCGCACCCGGGGTTTCATGCTGCTCGATCCAGTGCGCGATCCAGCCCGCGGTACGTGCGATCGCGAACATCACGGTGAACATCTCGGTCGGGATCCGCAGCGCCTTGTAGATGATGCCCGAATAGAAATCGACGTTCGGGTACAGCTTGCGCTCCACGAAATAGTCGTCCTTCAGCGCGGCCTCTTCCAGCTTCAACGCCACGTCCAGCAGCGGATCGTTGACGCCCAGCTCGTTCAGCACCTTGTGGGTCATCTCGCGGATGATCTTGGCGCGCGGATCGAAGTTCTTGTAGACGCGGTGGCCGAATCCCATCAGGCGGAATCCCGAATCCCTGTCCTTGGCGCGCGCGACTGCCTTCTCGACGTTTTTCGCATCGCCGATCTCGGACAGCATCTTCAGCACCGCCTCGTTGGCGCCGCCGTGCGCCGGACCCCACAGCGCGGCGATGCCGGCGGCCACCGACGCGTACGGGTTGGCGCCCGTCGAGCCTACCAGCCGCACCGTCGAAGTGGACGCGTTCTGCTCGTGGTCGGCGTGCAGGATGAACAGGAGATCGAGCGCGCTCGCCACCACCGGGTTCAGTTCCAGCGGCTCGCTCGGCACCTCGAACATCATGTGCAGGAAGCGCGTCACGTATTCCAGGTTGTTGCGTGGATAGCGAATCGGCCAGCCGATCGAATAGCGGTACGCCGCGGCCGCGATGGTCGGCATCTTCGCGATCAGGCGGATCGCGGCCAGCTTGCGCTGCGCGGGGTCTTCGTTGTCGATGGTGTCGTGGTAGAACGCCGACAACGACGCGATAGCCGCGCATAGCATCGCCATCGGGTGCGCGTCGTAATGGAAGCCGTGCAGGAAGTTCTTCACCGACTCATGCATCATCGTGTGATGCGTCACCGCGTCCTCGAACGTGGCCATTTCGGCGGAGCTCGGCAATTCGCCTTCCAGCAGCAGGTACGCCACTTCGAGGAAGCGTGATTTCTCGGCGAGTTGCTCAATCGGATAACCGCGGTACAGCAGCACGCCCTTGTCGCCGTCGATGAAGGTGATCGCACTCTTGCAGGCGGCGGTGGCGGCGAAGCCCGGGTCGTAGGTGAAGTGTCCGGTTTCGCGATACAGCGGCGCGATGTCGATGCAACTCGGCCCCTGACTGCCCTCCACCAACGGCAAGGAAACGGAACGATCGGCGACGGTCAGGGTGGCGTTCTTGTTGGACACTGCAGGACTCCTTCGGTACGGCGCGGCGACTGAATTGCCGCGTCAAGCAATCGCGCAATTATCGCACGATACGCTCGCGTACGCAGGTTCAGTCGGCATCTACCGCAAATGAAAACGCCTTCCGCGTGGGCGGAAGGCGTGGGGAATCTCGGGTGGTGCAAAAGCTGGATCCCGGATCAACGCACATCCATGTGCTGTTCGGGATGAAGGCTATTTGGATCCGGATCCCGTGTCATCGGCCATCCACCATTAGCCTCGGCATCCTGCCTCGGACAAATGGCCGGCCATCGGCATCCTGCCTACGGCGCTCGCCGCTGCGCGAGATGCGTTAGTCGCATCTCGCAAAAGCAAACGACTCGCCCTGCACGGGATGAGTTCATCGTGAACTCACTTTTTGCCAGCCGCGTAGCGCCGCTTGAACTTGTCGATGCGACCGCCCGCGTCCATCACCTTCTGCTTGCCGGTGTAGAACGGGTGCGAGGCCGATGAGATGTCGACCTTGATCACGGGGTATTCGTTGCCGTCCCCCCATTTGATGGTCTCGTCGCTCGTCATCGTCGAACGCGTCAGGAACGCGAAATCGGACGCGGCGTCCTGAAACACCACCGGCTGGTAGTTCGGATGGATATCGGCTTTCATGATGGGTCCGCCTGGATTCAAAGGCTTCGGGCAAGGGCGGAATTGTAACCCGGCCGGTGCTTTCCGGGCAAGCGTGGCTCAGGCTTCCGCAAACCTGGCCGCCGTCCCGATCCAGCGCGCGGTCAGGCGCCGGGCCAGGGCAGGATGGCTGCGCAGCAGCACTGCCCCGACCCGCTGCACTGCGGGCATCAGGCTTGCGTCACGGAGGATGTTGGCGACCCGAAAGCCCATCTCGCCGGTTTGCCGGGTGCCGAGCAATTCGCCGGGGCCGCGCAGGCGCAGATCCGTTTCCGCGATCACGAAACCGTCGTTGGTCTCGCGCAGGGTTTCGAGACGCTGTTTCGCCAGGCTTGACAGCGGCGACTGGTACAGCAGCACGCAGGTCGACGCCACGTTGCCGCGCCCGACCCGGCCGCGCAACTGGTGGAGTTGGGCAAGCCCCAAGCGCTCGGCGTTCTCGATCACCATCAGGCTGGCATTGGGCACATCGACCCCCACCTCGATCACGGTGGTCGCGACCAGCAGCGCGGTGCGACCGTCCTTGAACGTGTCCATCGCCACCTGTTTTTCCTTCGGCTTCATGCGGCCGTGCACCAGGCCGACCGCAAGATCGGGCAGTGCCGCGCACAGCCGCGCATGCGCCACCTCGGCGGCCTGCGCCTGCAACTGGTCGCTGTCTTCGATCAGCGTGCAGACCCAGTACGCCTGCCGCCCTTCCGCGCAGGCGGCACGGATGCGTTCGATCACCTCGTCGCGGCGCGTGTTGGCGATCGCAACCGTCCGCACCGGCGTGCGACCGGACGGCAGTTCGTCCAGCGTGGACACATCGAGATCGGCGTACGCGCTCATTGCCAGCGTGCGCGGGATCGGCGTGGCGGTCAGCACCAGCTGATGCGGCGCCTCGGCGCCCGACCGGCCTTTGTCCCGCAAAGCCATCCGCTGCTGCACGCCGAAACGGTGCTGCTCGTCCACGATCGCGAGTCCCAGTCGCGCGAATTCGACGCCTTCCTGCATCAGCGCATGGGTCCCGACCGCGATCGGGGCACCTTCGGCCAGCTGCGCCAGCGCCTTGTCACGCGCGCGGCCCGTCACCTTGCCGGCCAGCCACACGACATCGATGCCGAGCGGCTCGAACCAGGCGCGGAAACTGCGCAGGTGCTGCTCGGCCAGGAGTTCGGTCGGCGCCATCAGCCCGGTCTGCCAGCCGTTCGCAATCGCGTGCAGGGCCGCGAGCGCGGCGACGACCGTCTTGCCTGAACCCACGTCACCCTGGACCAGCCGCAGCATCGGCACGGACTTGCCGAGGTCGCGCCCGATTTCCTGCGCCACACGAAGTTGTGCACGGGTGAGTGCAAACGGCAGCGCATCCAGAAATTGCTTTTGCAACACCGGATCGGCCGGCAACGCGGCTGCGCGATGCTTTCGCACCTGCGCGCGCAACCGCTTCAGGCTCAAGTGATGCGCCAGCAATTCCTCGAACGCCAAACGCTGTTGTGCCGGATGGCTTCCGGAAAGCAAGGCCTGCACGTCGGCGTCCGGCGCGGGTCGATGCACGCCAAGCAGCGCATCGCGCAGCGGCATCAAGCCCAGCGGCTGCAAGAGTTCCGGCGGAATCAACTCCAATGCGACTTCATCCGGAAGACGCGCCAGGGCCTTGTCGATCACCCCGCGCAGGCGCTGCTGGCCCAAGCCTTCGGTAACCGGATAAACCGGCGTCAACGTTTCTTCAACGGCCGCTTCGCCGCGCAGGACCCGGTACTGCGGATGCACCATCTCCAGACCGTGCTGGCCATGGCGGATGGCGCCGAAACAGCGCAACCGCAAACCCGGCGCGAACTGCTGCGCCTGCTGGCGACGGAAATGGAAGAAGCGCAACACCAGCGTGTCGCGGGTGTCGTCGGTGATTGCCACGCGCAACTGCGGACGATAGCGAAACCCGGTTTCGACCGCTTCGATAACGCCTTCCACCTGCGCGGATTCGCCGGGCACCAGATCACGGATCGGCGTGATGCGGGTGCGATCCTCGTAGCGCAACGGCAGGTGGAACCACAGATCCTGCACCCGCTCGACGCCGAGCTTGCGCAGGGTTTCGGCCAACGCGGGGCCAACGCCGGGCAACGACGAAACCGGCGCGAGGCCGGCATCGTTCAAATGTCGCGAAGGCATGTTGGCGGCGGCGATCACCGCGCAAGATTAGCCGAAGGTACGAGCGGTGACCCGCGCGCAATCAGCCACCGGTCACCGCGATCACGTCGATCTCCACCGCCGCGCCACGCGGTAATGCCGCCACGCCGATCGTCGAACGCGCGGGATACGGCTCGTGGAAATGGCGCTTCATCACTTCGTTGACGGTGGCGAAGTTGCCGAGATCGGTCATGTAGATCGCCACGCGCACCACGTCGTCGAAGGTCGCACCGGCCGCCGTCAATACGGCTTTGAGGTTTTCGAAGACGCGCGTCGCCTGTGCCTCGATGCCACCCGCGACCATCTCGCCGGTCGCCGGATCGAGCGGCGTCTGCCCGGACAAATACAGCGTGTTGCCGGCGCGCACGGCCTGCGAATAAGGGCCGATGGCTTTCGGCGCGGAATCGGAATGGATTGGTTGGCGGGGCATGGGTTCTCGGATTGCGATTCGGAAAAGAACGTCAGAATAACAGTTCTGGCCGAAGCGGCTGTTGTGGAAAGTCAGGCCATGGACGGCCGTTCTGGACTCCCACGGAACCAAGGAACGCCCGTTCATAAGAAAATTCGAGGCGCAGCGATCAGGGACGATCGCAATCAAATGGGATAGCGGTAAACCCCGTTCACCACCTTGGTATTCCGCACGCGCCGCATCACGTCGGCGAGGTGCTTGCGGTGCTTCACCTCTATCGTGAAGATCAGGGTCGCGGCCTGCACGCCGCGCTCGATGTAGCGGACGTCGTCGATGTTGGAGTCGGCTTCCGCGATCGCGGCCGAGACCGTGGCCAGCACGCCCGGGCGATTGACGACCTCCACGCGCAGTTCGGCGCGATAGTCGCCCTGCACTTCCTTGTCCCAGCCGATCTCGACGCGCCGCTCCGGCAGCTTGGCGAGTTCGACCACGTTGGGACATTCGACGCGATGTACCACGATGCCCTTGCCCGGCGACAGGTAGCCCACGATGTCGTCGCCCGGCACCGGATGGCAGCAGTTGCCGAAGCTGAGGATGCCGCGTTCGGCGCCGCTGATGCGGATCTTCTCGGAACGATGCAGTGTCGCACCGATCACCGAACCGCCCATCTCGGTCAGCTTCGCCGCGACCTGATCGGGCATGCGGTTGCCCAGCGCGATGTCCGAAAGCAGGTCTTCCAGGCGGCGCAGGTTGTGCTCGGCCAGGAACGCGTCCAACACCTCCGGCGGCACCGCATCGAGGCTCGAACCCTTGGCGTCCAGCGCGCTTTCCAGCATTCGGTGGCCAAAGTCGATCGCATCTTCGTGCTGCAGGCGCTTCAGATACTGGCGGATCGCCGCGCGCGCCTTGCCGGTCACCGCGAAGTCGAGCCATTGCGGATTGGGCGCCGCCGAGGGCGCGGTGATCACTTCCACCGTCTGTCCCGAAGCCGGTTGCGAGCGCAACGAGGCGAGCTTGCCGTCTATGCGCGAAGCGACCGCGTGCATCCCGACGTCGGTATGCACCGCGAACGCGAGGTCCAGCGCGGTCGCGTTTTTCGGCAGTGCCTGGATATCGCCGGCCGGGGTGAACAGGTACACCTCGTCGGGAAACAGATCGACCTTGACGTTCTCGATGAATTCCAGCGACGACGGCGTCGCGGCCTGGCTGTCGGCGAGGCTGGACACCCACGCACGCGCCCGCGACTGCGCGCTGTTGGCGGGCGGCGCATCGGTCTTGTAGGTCCAGTGCGCGGCCACGCCGCGCTCGGCCACGGTATTCATGTCCTCGGTGCGGATCTGGATTTCGATCGGCGCGCCGAACGGTCCGAACAACACGGTGTGCAGCGACTGATAACCATTGGCCTTCGGGATCGCGATGAAATCCTTGAAACGTCCTTCCACCGGCTTGAACAGCGAATGCGCCGAACCCAGCGCCTGGTAACAGTGCGCGACCGTATCGGTGACCAGCCGGAAACCGTACACGTCCATCACCTGGTCGAAGGTCTTGTGCTCGTTCTTCATCTTCGACCAGATGCTGTACGGCGCCTTGATGCGGCTGACGATGCGCACCGTGATGCCGTCCGACGCCAGGCGTTCGGCCAGCGCCTGCTCGATCCGCTCCATCGATTCGCGGCGGTTGCCCAGCGTGCGCTTGATGCGCGAAGCGATGATCTTGTAGCGATCGGGATACAAGCTGCGGAAACCGAGATCCTGCAATTCCGCCTTGATCGCGTTCATGCCCAGCCGCGCCGCGATAGGGGCATAGATGTCGAGTGTCTCGCGCGCGATGCGACGCCGTGCATCGGGTGCCATCGCCGACAGCGTTCGCATGTTGTGCAGGCGATCGGCCAGCTTGATCAGGATCACGCGCAGGTCGCGCGCCATTGCCAGCAGCATCTTGCGGAAGCTTTCCGCGTCGGCTTCGAGGCGGCTGGCGAAATCGACCCGCTCCAGCTTGGTGACGCCGTCCACCAGTTCGGTGACGACCGGGCCGAAGCCCGTTTCGAGTTGCACGCGCGTGAGGCCGGTGTCCTCCAGCGTGTCGTGCAGGATGGCCGCGATGATGGTTTCGGCGTCCAGCCGCAGGCCCGCCAGGATCATCGCCACCGCAAGCGGATGGGTGATGTACGGCTCGCCGCTCTTGCGCTTCTGGCTGGCGTGCGCGCGCGCGCCGACGGCGTAGGCACCGCGCACGCGCTCGATCTGTTC
>JBQCCP010000201.1:0-3947 GCA_051962095.1 Rhodanobacteraceae bacterium | reverse complement strand
CAGCACACCACCCGTTGCCCTGTCCATGCATCGTTTGCTGCTGCTCGCCGTGTGCCTCGCCGCGTTGGGTTTCGCGGGCACATCGCGCGCCGCCGACACGCTGCGCGTGATGACCTTCAACGTGCGGCTGCCGATGGCGTCGGACGGGCCGGAACGCTGGGAAGCGCGCCGCGACTTGTTCGTGAAGACGATCCGCGAGCAACACCCGGACGTGTTCGGCCCCCAGGAGCTGTACAAGGAGCAGGGCGATTACGTGGGCGCGAAACTGCCCCAATACAACTGGTTCGGCATGGGTCGAAAGGGCAACGACGGCGACGAACACATGGGCGTGTTCTACCGCACCGACGAATTGCGCGTGCTCGATTCCGGCAACTTCCGGCTGTCCGACACGCCGGACGTGCCGGGCAGCGACACCTGGGGCACGCCGTTCCCGCGCATGGTCACGTGGGCGCGATTCCAGCGGAAGGACGACGGCCGCACCTTCGTGCTGTTCGACACGCACCTGCCGTACCGCGAATCGGACGACATCGCGCGCGAAAAAGGCGCGGCGGTGATCCTGGCGCGCATCGCGAAGCTGACCGGGAACGAGCCGTTCGTGCTGACCGGCGACTTCAACACCACGCCCGCCAGCAAGGTGCACGCGATGCTGACGCAACATCTGCAGGACGCGTGGCTGGTGGCGCCGCGCCGCAGCGGCCCCGACAAGACCTTCCATGCCTTCACCGGCAAGCCCACCGAGCGGATCGACTGGATCCTGGTACGTGGCTTCAAGGTCGAGGGCGTCCGCACCGTCACCACCCACGCAGGCAAGCGTTATCCGTCCGACCATTTCCCGGTCGTGGCGGATCTGGTTTTTCCCAACCCGTAGCTTGCGCCGACGCCGGGTTTTGTAGGCTGCACGGACGCGAGATTTGGTGGGTTGGGCTGAGGCCGGTTCCATCGGCGGAAGCCCAAAGTTCGCGGTCCGCGATTGTGTGCTTGCACCGGATGCAGCGAGTCCGCCTTCATCGTGCTGCCGCTAGCATCGGTGCATGGCGCAACCCGATCTGCTCGGTTCCGATCACGGCCTGCTGCTGGACGACGCCAGCGGCCGCATCCGCTATCTGCGCGATGCGGTGCCCGCCGAGCGCGCGCAGGCGTGGTTCGCGCAACTGCACGGTGGCGTCGAATGGCACGCACAGCGGCGCATGATGTACGAGCGCGAAGTGGACGTGCCGCGGCTCACCGCCAGCTTCCGCCTCGACGATCCGGCGCTGCCGCCCGCGCTGCGCGAAGCCGCGGACGCGGTGCTGGATCTCACGAAAATCGCCTTCAACAGCGCCGGCCTGAACCTCTACCGCGACGGCCGCGACAGCGTGGCGCCGCACAACGATCACCTGGAAGAATTGCAGCGCGGCTATCCGATCGCGCTGTTGTCACTGGGCGCCGCGCGGCGCATGACGATCCGCGCCAAGCAGCCGCCGCGGCGCGTGCTGAACGTGGACCTCGAACCCGGCAGCCTGCTGCTGATGAGCTGGCGCACGCAGCACAATTACGACCACGGCATCCCGAAAACGCGCTCGCCGGTCGGGCCGCGCATCAGCGTCGCATTCAGGCGAAGGCCGCGGGGCGCGTCCGGTGCCGGGTTCTACCGCACCGCCGATGCGTGACGCGGCACCGCTCAATGCAGGTGCGTAAACAGCAAGGTGATGTACGCCCCCAGCCCGATCACCGCCAGCGGCGCCTGCAGCCCGTGGTACCACTCGCGCGTGCTCAGCGCACCGATCGTCGAACCGGCGGCGAACCCCAACTGGAAACCCAGGTCCAGCGGCTCCGGCCATTCTCCGAGGAAAACGCGCATCCTGACGATGCCGATCAGGATCAGCAGCACAAGCAACGAGAAAAACCAGCGATGATGCGCGTAGTAATGTTCGCGCAGGTCGAGCTCGCGCTCACGATCGACATCCGGAAGCGCCAGGCCTGCCAGCAGATACAACGGCACCGTCTGCAGCAGCACCAGGCTGAAATCCAGGAACGTCCAGAGCGCCGCCGGCCGCTGGCTCAGGCCGAACATCGCCCACCATTCCTGCACGGCGATCACCAATATCAGTACCGCCCATACCAACGCGGGCCAGTACACGCGCACCCGCGAGCGCGCCAGCATCAGCGCGCGGAAGCCCTGCAGCACCTGCGTCACCGCCAGCCCGACGATGATCGAGATCAGGACCGAGAGATAGCTGAAGGCATCCATCATGCGCGCGTCGCGAAAGCCGGCGCGCAGGATACGCGATCAAGGCGATGGCGGCGGCGCCCATCCGGGGATCGGGGGGTTGGCGCGTGATGGTCGCGCGTCCGGCCGCAACCTGGCCGCCGGTCAAAACCCGTCCAGCTGCTTGGCCATGTTGAAGCCGGTCACCGCGAAGCCCAGCGAACCGTACAGCGTCTGCGCCGTGGTGTTGTGCGCGAACACGTGCAGGCACAGCGAGCGCGCGCCCAGTTCGCGGCAGCGTGCCTCCAGCAGCCGCATCGCCGCTCGCGCGTGCGGCTGGCCGCGGAACGGCCGCTCGATCCGAAGGTCGTACAGGTAGGCCGAGCAATCCGCCGCGCTGCCGCTGACTTCGAACCAGAGGTCGCCGATCGTTTCGCCCTTCGGCTCGTCCAGGATTTCGTACAGGTACTGGCCGGGTGTCGCGAGCCCTTGCGGCAGCAGCTTCAGGAATTGCGCGCGCGCGCGTTCGCCGGCGGTGGCGTCCTCCCAGCGGAACGCCGCGACGTTTTCGTGCGCGTACGCGGCGATTTCGCGTTCGGCAAACGCCGCGAAATGCTCGGGACGCATGGGCACGATCTGGGTCATGGGCCGGTCTGCGCGCCTATCGTGCCACGCTTTTGGAATCGGCGGCGGGCAGGTTGCAACGCAGCTTGCGCGTTGCGACACCAACGAGAACGGTGCCGCGCCCTCAGACGCGATCCAGCGGACTCAACACCCCGCGCCAGCCGCGATTCAGCACGTGCGTGTAAATCTGCGTGGTGGACACGTCCTTGTGGCCGAGCAGTTCCTGCACGGTCCCGGATGTCGTAACCCTGTTCTATCAGGTGCGTCGCGAAGGAATGCCGCAGCGTGTGGCAAGTGGCGGGTTTGTCGATGCGCGCGCGCCGCACGGCCTGCTTCACCGCGCGTTGCAACACCGTTTCGTCCAGGTGGTGCCGGCGTTCCACGCCCGAACGTGGATCGATGCTTCGCGAGGAAGCCGGGAACACGTACTGCCACGCCCATTCGCGTGCGGCGTTCGGATACTTGCGCGCCAGTGCATCGGGCAGCCACACGGCGCCGAAACCCGCTGCGAGATCGCGCTCGTGCACGCGCCGCGCTTCGGCAAGCTGGCCCTGCAAATCGTCCACGATCATCGCCGGCAACATCGTGCGCCGGTCCTTGCCGCCCTTGCCCTGCCGCACCGTGATTTCGCGCCGCACGAAATCCACGTCCTGCACGCGCAGCCGTACGCATTCCATCAGTCGCAGACCCGCGCCGTACAGAAGGCTCGCCATCAGCCACGTCACGCCGTTCATTTCGGCCAGAAGCGCTGCGACTTCCTCGCGGCTCAACACCACCGGCAGGCGCTCCGGCTTCTTCGCGCGACGGATGTTCTCCATCCACGGCAGATCGATTTGCAAAACCTCCCGATACAGGAACAGCAGCGCCGACAACGCCTGGTTTTGCGTGGACGCTGACACGCGCCCATGCATGGCAAGGTGCGTCAGGAACGCCTCGACTTCGCGCGCGCCCAGCTCGCGCGGATGCCGTTTGCCATTGGCCAATATGAAGCGCCGCACCCAACCGGCATAGGCCTCTTCGGTGCGGATCGACAATCCGAGCCGCCGCATGCGCGCGCGCATCCGGTCCAGCAGGCGTGGTGGCCGCGTCGGGAGAACCTTGCTTGCGCCTGCCGGCGCCGAGTGGGAAGATCGCA
>JBQCCP010000200.1:0-36885 GCA_051962095.1 Rhodanobacteraceae bacterium | reverse complement strand
CCGGAACGGTACCGTGGCATGGACCGCTACGCCGCGCGCAAGCAGATCCTCGCGGATCTCGAAACCGAAGGCCGCCTGGTCGAAACCAAGCCGCACAAGCTACAGGTGCCGGTCAGCCAGCGCTCGGACGCGGTGATCGAGCCGATGCTGACCGATCAATGGTTCGTGGACCTCACCTCCGACAAGGGACGCGCGGCGATCACGCAGCCCGCGCTGGACGCTGTGCGCAACGGCGACATTCGTTTCGTGCCGGAAAACTGGGCCACCACCTATACGCAGTGGCTCGACAATATCCAGGACTGGTGCATCAGCCGCCAACTGTGGTGGGGGCATCGCATCCCGGCCTGGTACGACGAGGCCGGCAACATTTTCGTGGGCGAGGACGAAGCGGACCTGCTGGCGCACCATCCGGAACTGCGCGACGAAAACGGCGGGTTGAAACCCGCCCTACGGCAGGACAGCGACGTGCTCGATACCTGGTTTTCGTCCGCGCTGTGGCCGTTCTCGACGCTGGGCTGGCCGTCCGATCAGCCGGTGAAAAATGAGCACGGCGAAACCGTCGCGAATTGGCAAACCGACAAGGTGTTCCTGCCAAGCGCGGTACTGGTCACCGGTTTCGACATCATCTTCTTCTGGGTCGCGCGGATGGTGATGACGACCTTGTACTTCACCAAGCAAGTGCCGTTCCGAGAGGTCTACATCAACGCGATCGTGCGCGACGCGGAAGGCCAGAAGATGTCGAAGTCCAAGGGCAACACCCTGGACCCGCTGGACCTGATCGATGGCATCACCCTGCCCGCGCTGGTCGAGAAATCGACCAAGTCGCTGCTGATTCCGCAGGTGCGCGAAAAGGTCGAGAAACACGTCCGCAAGGAATATCCCGAAGGCCTCGCCGCGATCGGCACCGACGCGCTGCGCTTTACCTTCGCCGCGCTGGCCAGCTACAGCCGCACCATCAACTTCGACATCAAGCGCGCGGAAGGTTACAAGGCGTTCTGCAACAAGTTGTGGAATGCGGCGCGGTTCGTGTTGATGAATGTGAATGGAGCAGGAAGCAGGGAACAGGGAGCAGGGAAAGAGCCGGCAACCGAAGCGGAGCGCTGGATCCTCACGCGCCTGCAGGCGACGCTTGCGGACGTGGAGCAGCACTTCGCGACGTACCGCTTCGACCATCTCGCGCAGGCGCTGTACGAATTCGTGTGGAACGAGTATTGCGACTGGTTCCTGGAGCTCTCCAAACCTGCGTTGAACGGCAACGATGCCGAAGCGGCGGCATCCACGCGCCGTATCTTGCTGGTGGTGCTCGAAACCTGCCTGCGTGCGCTGCACCCGATCATCCCGTTCATCACCGAGGAAATCTGGCAATCGGTGGCGCCGCAACTCGGCCTCAAGGAATCCGGCATCCTCGATCGTCCGTATCCGCGCGCGGAAGAATTTGCCGTCGACGAAAGCGCCAGTGCGGAAATCGAATGGTTCAAGGCGGTGCTGACCGGCGTCCGCAAGATCCGTTCGGAAATGAACATCGCGCCAGGCAAGACCATCCCGTTGTTGCTGGCCGACGGCGATGCCGAGGATCGACGCCGTGTCGGAAAATTTTCATCGCAGATCGAGTTCCTTGCGCGCTGCGAAGCACCGCACTGGCTCGCGTCGAATGGGTCCGAACCCGCGGCAGCAGCGGCTGTCATCGGCAGCCTGCGTGTGTTGATTCCGCTGGCCGGCCTGATCGACCTCGACGCCGAGCGCGCGCGCCTCAAGAAAGAGATCGCACGCATAGAAGGCGAAAGGAAAAAGTCCGAGGGCAAGCTCGGCAACGCGAACTTCGTCGATCATGCACCGGCCGCGGTGGTCGAGCAGGAACGTAATCGACTCGCGGACTGGAACACCCAGCTCGACGCGTTGCGCGAGCAGACGGCGCGCCTGGGCTGAGTGCGTGTCGAAAAAGCAAAAACATTCGACGCGGATTTACGTCGGTGAGCGCGGATGAACGTGGATGAACATCAAGGCATGAGCCCACCGATGAACACGGAATTTGCTTTTATCCACGTCTATCTGCTGTTATCCGCGTAAAAATGCTCTTGCCTCACTCCAGCGCGCCGGTTTCCTCCGGAAACAGCACGTCGATGAAACCGAACCGCGAGAAATCGGTGATGCGCGAGGGATAAAGCCGTCCGATCAGGTGGTCGCACTCGTGCTGCACCACGCGTGCATGGAAGCCTTCGGCGGTGCGGTCGATCGGCACACCGTTCGGGTCCACCCCCTGGTAGCGGATCATGCTGTAGCGACTCACGACGCCGCGCAGCCCCGGCACCGACAGGCAACCTTCCCAGCCTTCCTCCATGTCGCGCGACAGCGGCGTGATCAAGGGATTCAGGAGGATCGTGCGCGGCACTTCAGGCTCGCCCGGATAGCGATCGGAATGCTCGAACCCGAACACCACCAGTTGCAGGTCCACGCCGATCTGCGGCGCAGCCAGGCCCACGCCATCGGCCCCCTGCATGGTTTCGAACATGTCGGTGATCAGGTCGTTCAATTCGCCGGTGCCGAACATCGTCGCCGGCACCGGCGGCGCCACGCGCAGCAGGCGTGGATCACCCATTTTCAGGATTTCGCGGATCATGCCAGCTTCCGATGCGATGTCATGGATGGCCGGCGAAGCGCCAGCAGTGGCGCCGTGGCCAGAAAATGTGCCGCGATGCCGCACGCGACCAGCACGCGCACCAGCGGCCTGCGCGCGGCCGGATCGAACTTGCGGAACCAGCGCCACATGCCGCGATGCTTATGGTAGCTGACGAACACCGGGCGATGCGCGCTGGAGCCGCCCTTGGCGTGCCGCACCCGCACAGCGCCCGCCAGCAGGACCTTGTAACCCGCGTCGCGCGCGCGCCGGCACAGGTCCAGATCCTCACAATGCAGGAAGTAGCGTTCATCGAAACCGCGCAGGCGCTCGAAGACAGCACGCGGCAACAGCATCAGCGCGCCCGAAACGTTTTCGGTTTCGATCACGGCATCGGGAATCGGGCCCGGCACGTCCACGCCTTCGTACGCCAGGTTTTCCGGTTCACGCCGCGCGCGGCCCGTCATTTCATTCAACGAGCGGCGCAACAGCGGATCGCGCCGTCGCGATGCGGGATCCGGCGTGCCGTCCGCCTCGCACACCACCGCACCGATCACCCCGGCATCGGGATGCGCGCGCTGCACATCCAGCAGGCGTGACAGCGTGTCCGGCTCGAGCATGCAATCGGGATTCAACACCAGCAATGCATCCCCGTGCGCGTCGCGCGCACCGACATTCACCGCCGGGCCGAACCCGAGGTTGGCGCGGTTGCGAACGACGCGCACCCGCGCGTCCCGTTCGTACGCACGCGCCAGCGCCTGCGGCACGCCATCGCGGGAAGCGTTGTCCACGAGGATCAATTCGACCGGCACGCTCGACGCCAGCGCGCGCGCCACGCATTCGCGCAGCGTGCTGCCGCTGTCGGCGGCAACGATGATGATGGATACGGGCATCCGCGCAGTCTAGCGACCTGCGCGCGCCGGGTGTCGCGCTCGCGCGGCACCGACGTCGCCAGCCAGTTCAGGACTGCCCGACCCCGTTCGTCAATGGCGTTTTCAGAACCAGACGGGTATCCCTGACGAACGGAGTGCCATTGCCGGCCACGGCGTTGGCGGCACCGCGTGCGGCACCTGCCTGGTCTGCCCACGGAACGTCCTGCACCGGCCCGGGAATGTAGGCATTCCATTGACCGTAATGGCGCGTCGGTGCGGAACCGGGCATTCCGATCCAATAGCTGATCGGCACCTGCACGACCCAGTCGTCCTTGTCCGCATTGGGTCCCGTCGTCGGGACGGCGAACCGCCATCTCCGCGCGGCGTCCATCGAGGCGTCGGCCAGCACCCGCCGGTAGTGCACCGGCGCGTCGGTCTTCTCATACAGGTTGACCTGTTGCGCCGCCACCTGGGTGACGCGGCCGTCCCGGCCGATCCTGATCGCCAGGAACACCTCGCCGCCCACGCGCGCCTGCACCGCTTTCAGCGGATATTGCGGCGGCCGCGGGTGTGGTGCATAGGAAATCGTCGATCCCTTGGGACACGCATCGGGCAGCAGATTGCGTGCGCGCCCGGCTTCGCAACCGAACTCCGCCCCGGCGACGCGGATCCTCACGTGGGTCTTGTCGATCATGTCGGCGATGATCCGCAGCGACATGCCTGCTTCGACCGCGACGGCCTTGCCATTTGCGGTGACGGGCACGAATCGCCAGCGCGGCACCGTTGCCTGCACGATCTGCCGTGCGGCCGGGGGCAGCTTGTCCAGATCGTGGACCATGTAACTCTGCACGCCCCCGTCCGGCCCCACCGTGATCGTGCCGGTGACCACCATGCTTTCCTCGATATGCGGTTGCGCGCACCACGCCACCGCTGGAACGAACAGCCCGAGCCACAACCACGCCACGCGCTTCATGTGCCCTCCTCGCAAGCCGGCGAAGAATCGACTCCCGGCATGCTACTCCTGCGCGGAGAATCGGCGCAGGCGCGAAGGCTCAGCCGCCCGCGTCCGCCTTCAGCGTGACCCGCAGGTCCGGATCGAACATCTGCAGTTTCTGGCGCGCTTCTTCGGCGGCGGCGCGGCTGGCGAAGGGTCCGACGTGCACGTAGGTGACCGGTTTGTCGTGCCAGGTCCCTTCGGTACCGATGGCGGGGTAACCCCGCGCCCGCGCCCGCGCGATCAGGCGCTCGGCGTTCGCGCGCACCGCATAAGCGCCCAAGTCGAGCGAGTAGGCCGAGCCGGCGGGCGCCGCCACCGGAGCCTCTGCGGGGGGCGGCATCGGAGCGGCCACCGGCGGCTCGGCCGCGGGCGCCGGCATCGGCTGGGCGGGAACGGGCGCCTGATCCTGCACGCCGCTGTCCGCAGGACCTGAAGACGATGAAGGCGAAGATGTCGGCAGGATCGGCTTCAGCGACTCGAATTGGGTCTGGTATTCGTCGGTGATGCGGCGCGCGTCCTCGGGGTTGCGGATCACGCGCGGCGTGATCAGCACGATCAGTTCGGTGCGGCTGCGGTTGCGGTCGGTGGTGCCGAACAGGCGCCCCAGCACCGGCACGCGGTTGAGGAACGGCACGCCGTTGTCCTGCACGCTGTCGGTCTGCTGGATCAGGCCGCCCAGCAACACGGTCTGCCCGCTCTGTACCGCGACTTCGGTGCTGAGCGCGCGATTGGTGATGGTGTAGTTGCCGAACTTGTCCTGCGTGGTCGGCTTGCTGACGATCTGCTGGATGTCCATGTACACCAGCCCGCCGGGGCTGACGCGCGGCACCACGTCCAGCAGCACGCCGGTGTCGATGTACTGCACCTGGCCGGCGTTGAAGTTGTCGGCGGTCGAACCCGTGCCGACGCCCGGCACCAGGTAGGTCTGCACCACCGGAATCTTCTCGCCGACCTTGAAGGTGGTTTCCTGGTTGTTGAGCACCACGGTGGACGGCGCCGACAACACCTTGGCGTCGCCGCTCGATTCCATCGCACTCAACGCGAACTGCAGCTTGTTTCCCGCGAACGAATAGAACAGCGCGTCGCTGGCGTTGTATTGCACGCCGCCAAGACCCACCGCGCCCTGGTGGCGGTGGTACGACTCGTTGGTGTTGGGCGGCGAACCCGGCTGGGTGCCGATCAGGCCGCCGAGGTAGTACTGCACGCCGAACTGGAATTCGCCGGTGAGGTTGACTTCCAGCACCTTGGTTTCGATCTGGACCTGCAGCGGCTTCTCGTCCAGCCGCTCGATCACCGGCAGCAATTTCTCCCATTGGCCGGGCGTGGCGCGGATCAGCAACTGGTTGTTCTCGTTGACCGCGGCGATGCGAACGCCTTCGCTGGTGGTGAACGCGAACGCGCCCTGCCCCGCGGTCTGCCCGCGACGCGTCTGCGTGGCGCCCGAAACCATCCCGGCGCCGACACCGCCTCCACCGAATTCGCCGCCGCCGTTGCTGCCGAAACCGCTGGAGAAACTGCCGCTGTCCGGCGAGAAACTGCCAAAGCCCTGCTGCGCGCCCAGGCTGCCGGCCGCCGACTGTTCCAGCGGCGAAAAGCCGGGCGCCACCGCGCCCGCCGGGGTTTGCTGGTTGCCGGTGCTGTTGCCGAACAATTCGTTGAGGTGCCGCGCGAGGTCGGACGCCTTCACGTTGAGGACGTTGTAGACGTACAGCCCCGACGCGTTGCCCGCGCCGTTGTCGATCGTGGTGACCAGCCTGCGCACTTCGTCGAGGTACGACGGCTGCGGCGTGATGACCACCACCGAGTTGCTTTGCTTCAGCGGGATCAGCCGCACCATGCCGGAGAGGTTTTCCGAACGCGGCGGCGCGACCAGGTTGGTAGTGCCGGCCGCCGTACCGGTGGCGGGCGCGGCGGCGCCGACCTGCTCGTTGAACAGCGTCTGGAGCTGCGTGACGAGGTCGTCGGCCTGCACGTGCTGCAGCGGGATCACCGCGACCGACATGCCGCGCAGCCAGTCCACGTCGAAGGTGCGGATGATGCGCTGGTAATTGGCGAGCTCGTCGGGCGTGCCGCCCATCACCAGCAGGTTGCGCACCGGATCGACCAGCAGGAACGCCCGCGCATCGGCAAACGGCTTCAGAAGTTTCTGCATCGCTTCCGCGGAGACGTAGTGCAGCGGAAACAGTTGCGCCGCGTAACCCGCGCCGGGCGGCACCGCGCCGAGTCCCGGCACCAGGTTGCCGGGCGCCGCCTGTTCCACCGGCACCACCAGGTAACCGCCGTTCTGCTGCACCAGCGCGTTGCCGGTCCAGGACAGCAGCATCTGCAGGATCGGCAGCACCTCGGCTTCGGTGACCGGCTGCGAGGTCGCGAAGGTCACGGTGCCCTTGACGTTGGGCGAGATCGAATAGTTCGCGTGCAGCACGTCGCCCAGGATCGCCTTGACCGCGGCCTGCACCGGCTGGTTGTCGAAATTGAAGGTGATGGTGCCGCCTTCGTTGGTGCCGCGGCCGGCGCGTGCCTGGCTCGGCGGATTGATGAACACGCCGGTGCCGTAATGGGTTTCCGGCGCGGCGGCGCTGGCGAGATTCTGGTTCTGCTGCTCGGTCCCGACGTTCAGCGGCTGCGGCACCGGCTTGTAGGTGCCCGCGATCGCCTCGCGCTGCAGGGAGTAGTCGTTGTCCTGGCGGATCTGCGGTGCGCAACCCGCCAGCAGCGCGGCAGCGAAGGCAATCCCCAGCACGGCAAGCTTTCTGTACACGTCATGCACTCCAGAACCGGTCCGCGTCAGCCGCCGTCATGATGCGCCGCCCTGCGCCGCTGCGCATCGATCCGCGCCTTCAGCGCGCGCGCACGGGCTTCGACGGATGCCGGACCCGGCTTTGGCGGCCGGTTCACGGACTGGCCGCCCTCCTGCGGTTCGCGGCGGGTGACCATAGCAGATGCGCCGCTGCCCGCGCTGGGAACCGGCTCACCCTGGGGTTCGGGATTCGGGAACCCGTTCACGCCGGCTGCGCCCGAATCCGGCGCGGGACCCGGAATCAACTGCAACTGCTGGCGCGAACCCGAGACTTCGATCACCGCACTGCGGGGGTGCAGTTCCACCAGCACCGGCCCGTCCTGCGCCGGCTGGCCCTCGACCACGCGGTAATCGCGGCCGTTGGACTTGTCGTGCAGGATCGCCATCTTGAGGTGCGGCAGCATGATCACGCCGGTCAGTTCCAGGTTGCCGCTGGAGCCGCCGTCGCCGGTCGCGGCCGTTTCGGGCGTACGGGTCGGGCTGAACAGCGGGTGTTGCCACACTTCGGCGAACTGGTCCAGCGGCGGTACCGCCGGCGCCGGCGTGGCAGCGCCTACCGCGGGCAGTTGCATCGGCGCCGCGTCGTCGTGCCAGTGCGCGCCGCGGCCCAGCCCGGCCCACAGCGCGATCAGCAGCACCAGCAGGATCGCGGCGATGATGGCAAAGGCCGGCGTGAGGCGGCGGCGGTCGGTGGCGTTCATGGCGAGGCCGGCCTCAGGTAGCCCGACAGTGTCAGTTGCGCTTGCAGGCGACCACTGGGCGAGCGCGCCACCGTCAGGTTGTCCACGAAGAGATAGGGCAAGCCGCGATCGAAATCGTGCAGCACCGCGGCCAGCGGCTGCATGCCGCAATCGAGCGTGATGCTGACGCTGACGCGGCGGAACGGCTCGTTGCCGCCGTCCTGCTCGATCGGCATCTTGGACGGCATGCTGCACCCGGCACCCTCGCTGGCGTGTGCGGTGACCACGTCGGTGGCGCGCTGGATCAGGTTCGCGGCCGCGGCACTGGGATCGTTGGCGGGCAGGAAGGCGTCCACCGACGCGCCGCCCTGCTCCAGCTCGGCGACCCGTTGTTGCAGTTCCGGTTGTTCGGCGATCGCGGCCGCGTACTTGGCGTGGATCTGCCGCAAGTCCTGCATCTCGCCGTCGACCTGCAGCAGCGGCGCCACGAACCACCAGTGCAGCAGCACGTAATACGCAATCGCCAGCGCGACCAGCGCCAGTCCGATCGCGGCGAGGCGCGACTGCGTCGGCGACAGGCGGCGCCCGCTGAGGCGCTGGGCGTCAATGGCCATCGGCCCCGCCTTGCTGGCGCACCCGCGCCACCAGTTCGAAGCGTTCCTTGCCGGTGGCGGGGTCGGGCTGGATCACGCCCTGCAGCTTCGGTTCCTGCAACAGTTTCGAACTGCTGAGCGTGTCGACCAGCGCGGCCGCCTTGGCAGCTTCGCCCTTGATGTCGAGGCCGCCCGAATCGTCCAGCGTCAGCACGTCCAGCCAGGCATTGGCAGGCAGCCGCCGGGTGAGGTCGTCCAGCACCACCAGCGCGGAGGGATTTTCCGCCTTGCGCTTCACCAGGAATTTCGAGGCCGCCAGCGCGCCGCTCAGTTGCGCGCGCAGTTGTTCCGACTGCGTGGCCTTGGCGCGCATGGCCTGCACCTCATCCTGCATCTCGGTCAGCGCGGCGCGGCGGTTGGCGAGCCATTGCGACAGCACCAGCACGGCCAGCAGCACGCAGACCAGCCCGAGGACCAGGTTGACGCGGCGGCGGCGGTCGACGCGCCGCGGACGCCTTCCCGGCGGCATCAGGTCGATGCCGGCCAGTGTGCCGTCGGCAGCCTGCACGTCCACGGCATCGGGCTGCGCGCCGATCGCGGTGAAGCGTTCCAGCAGCGGATCGATTTCCGACCTGGGCGCGGCGTACAGGTCCAGCGCCACCTGTCCCGCCGGCACCGCATCGGTGCTGACGGCCACGTCGTAATACACCTGCTCGGGCGCGAACGGCGTCTGCCGGTCCAGTTCGTAACCCACGACGCGGCGCGGATCGGCCGCCGCCGCGGCGGGCATCAGCAACCTTCGGTGCAGCACCTGCGAGGCCGGAATGACCAGCAGCAGGCGGCGATCATCCGGATCGATTCCGGCGCAGGCCCGCGCGAATTCGGTCCGCTGCACATCCACCGGCAGCTCAGGCGCGATGGCCGCCAGCGTGGCACCGCTGCGCGCACGGCGCAGCGTGACGGTGCCAGCCGACGCGCCCAGCCACAGCACGTCCGGCCCGCGCCGCACCCACGCGCGAAGGCGCGCCGGCAGCATGCCGGTCAGCTCGCCGCCCCACCAGCGCAGGAAACCGGGCAGCGGCGAACGCCGCCACGCGAGCTTCGCGCGCTCCAGGGTTTGTGCGCTTGCCGTTGCCATGAGCCCTAATCCACCCGCCAGTCGAGCACTTTGTACGGGCGTGCCTGGGTGCCCGTCAACGCCAGGCGTATTGTGACGTCCAGGTCCACGCGGGTTCCGTCGGGCATCGTGGCGGTGCTGAACACGCGCTCGACCACGCCGCCGTAGCCCGCCACCAGCGGACCGTTGACCACCGAGCCAAGGGCGCGGCCGTTGCCGGCGCCGCGTTGCGCGGGATGGCTGCGGCGTTGCTCCACCATCGTTTGCGCATGGTCCGGAGCGACGTTCTGCAGCGCTGCCAGCGACAACGGCGGCGCGTACGAGGCGTCGGGGAAATTGCGTCCGGAGAAGACCGTCACCGCCGGTTCGATGCGCGCGAACAGGTCGGCGGTCATGCCCGGCAGCCGCGCCAACTGCTCGACCGCGCGGAACGGACCGCGCGACGGCATCGGGCCGGCGCGCCCCTGTCCCGGCGTGGGCTGCGCGCCGCCGCGCCAGGCCACCATCATGTTGGCGAGCTGGTCGGCTTGTCCGCGTGTCATGCCCGCCGAGGTGAACAGGTTGCCCAGGAGATCCGGCGGACTGGCGTTGAGGTCGACCAGCCCACTCACGTCCACCACCTGCACCACGACCTTGGCGCCATCGAAATCGAAGCCGTAGGCGCGGCCGTCGGGGATCCACTGATCGCGCACGTCGGGCGCGCGCAAGCCGGCGATCGCGTGCGCAAGTCCGGCTTCGGCGGCCAGCTCCGCACGCACCCGCTCGGAGCCATACAGCGCGGCCTGGCTGTGGCTGCGCGAGGCGGCGGCGACGCCGGCCAGCAGCGCCGCCAGCAGCACGGTGACCCACAGCACCAGCAGCAGCGCGGTGCCACGCTCTCGTCGGGTCATGGCCCACCGCCGATCGGCACGCCGAAGCCTTCGCCGCTGTGCAGCGGAATCACCATGTCCGGAACCGGCACCTGCGTGCGCCACGCGGGGTCGAGATGGATGCGCACCGCCAGCGGCAATCCGTTCAGCGCCTGCCAGTCGTCGCGCCACGCCGCGGGCTTGCCGAACGCCGCCGCCGCGAGGTACTGGAACCCGCCGCCGCGCAAATCCGGCAGCAACAGGTGCGTCGTGGGGCTTCCCGTTTCCGGCGCGTCGCCCGTATAGGGTTGGTAGACGAGTTCCAGCGATGCGCGGCCCGACGCGTCCTGTTGCAGGCGGATCGTCTGCACGTACAAGCCGGCATGGCCCGATTGCAGCGGCAGCGGCGCGACGTAGCGCATGGACGTCGCGGCGCCTTCGAACATCCGCGCGGGCCCGCCACCTTCGGTCACGTACGGCTGCAGGCTTGCCGAGGATACGTAGCGGCGCAGGAAATGTTGCACCGTGCGCACGTTCTCGCTGCGCGCCATCACCGCGTCGGCTGAGCGCGTGATCCGGGTGGCGCCGGCCATCGCGCCCCACACGCCCAGCATCACCAGCGCCAGCAGCGCCAGTGCCAGCAGGATTTCCAGCAGGGTGAAGCCGGCGTTCCGCGCGCGGCTCATGGTTCGCCACTCGGCGGCGCGGCCTGCGCGCGTTGGGTGGAAAGCCGCAGCGTGCGCCCCTCGCCGTATTGCACCGCGACGTCGAGCTGGTACAGGTCGATGCCCGCGGCTTGCGCCACCAGCACCGCGCCCTGCTGCAACGCCACGCCGTTGGCGGGGGACGACGCTGCTGGTTTTGGCAGGCCGTGCACCTTCAAGGTCCAGCGCATGCCGTCGTCGAACGTCCCGGAAAGTGCTTCGTCCTTCAGCGGCGCCGACAGCCCCTGCGCAGACAGCAGGCTTTGCGCGCGTTCCACCGCGGTATCGAGCGCGGCACCACTCGCGGCGTTGCGGGTGGACTGGCCGAGCGCACCCAGCCCGATCGCAAACGCGATCGCCAGCAGCGCAATCGCCGCCAGCACTTCGATCAACGTGAAGCCGCGCGAACGCGTGGTCACTGCGGCGCCCTGCTGCTTACCGTCACCGCGCCGGTAAGCCAGTCCACGTCCACGCGCGCCGTGAGCCCCTTGTCGCTGAGGACGACATTGCCGCCGCTGGAACTGCCATCGGGAAAATAGCGGATGCGCGCGACGCCGGCCTCGCCACCGGATTCCTCCGCCGCCGAGGTTACGCGCACGTCGGCATCGGCCGGAAACGGTCGCGCACCACGGCCGGGCGCAGCCCAGACGTGCCCGCGCAGATCGACCGTGAACCATTGCGGCTTGCCGCTTGCCATCGCGCGGGTCCGCGTATCGCGCAACCCGGCGGCGACGCGCTGCGCCGAGGCCTGCAACTCTCCGCGCGCGCCTCCGCGCAGCGAGACCGCCGTGACGGTGACCGCGATCGCGATCAGCACGATCACCGCCAGCATTTCGATGAGGGTGAATCCCCGCGCGCGGTTGAACGCCCGAGGCAGAACGAGGGCCGTGTTGCCTGGCGAGCGCTGGACGTGCGAGCTCAGCGACAGTCGGCGTCGAGCACGAGCGATCCCGACCCCTTGCCGGACCGCAGCGTCCGGGCCATGCCTACTGCCAATTCCCGTAATCACGATCGATACCCTCGCCGCCGGGCTTGCCGTCGCGACCCAAGAACACGATGTCGTACTGGCCGTGCTTGCCCGGATAGACGTAGCCGTAGGGGTGCCCGAACGTATCGGTGAGGTCGGCGGGTTTCGCGTACGGACCGTTCCACGATGGCGCGTTCAGCGGCTTGGTCATCAGGTCGTCCAGCGACTTCGGCGGCGAGCCGTTGTCGAGCGCGTAGGCCTGCACGTCCTGGTCCAGCTTGGTGACGCCGATCTTGCCGGCGTCCCACTTGCCGGTGTCCACCCGGCCCGACACCGAACGCGCCACGATCACGCCGACGATGCCCAGCAGCACGATCACGGCGAGCATTTCGAGGAGGGTGAAGCCGCTCGACAGCAGGGAGCGGGGGCCAGAGAGCAGGGAAATACGACGAGCGGTCGCTGGTGCCCTGCTCCCTGCTCCCTGCACGCTTTCGTCAAAACCCTTCATGCGTTCGCCTCCACATTGATCATTGAATACTCCCCGTCAGGCTCAGCAGCGGCAGCAGGATCGACAGCATGATGCCGGCCACCAGCAGCGCCATCACGATCGTCAGCACGGGCACCAGCGCGGACAGCATCTTGTCGATCGCGCTTTTCACCTCGCCGTCGTAGGTATCGGCGGCGCGCAGCAGCATGTCGTCCAGCGTGCCCGATTCTTCACCCACCATCGTGATCTGGATCGCGAGCTTGGGGAAGCTGGTGTGCGTGGCGAGCGCGTGCGACAGCGAATCGCCGCCCTTCACCGATTCGATCGCCGGCTCCAGTTGTTCGGACAGTTCGCGGTTGGACACCACCTGGCGCGCGATGCCGAGCGCGGCCAGCAGCGACACGCCGTTCTTCAGCAGCGAACCGAGCGTGCGCATCAGCCGCGCGGTATCGACCTTCAGCAGCAGCGGACCCAGCACGCGCGCGCGCAGCAATCGCGCGTCGAACGCGCGCCGTGTTTCGGGATCGCGCATCCGTCCTGCTGCCCAAAGCCCCGCGATCACTATCGCGGCCAGCACCAGCAGGCCCCAATCGTGCAGGAAGGTGCCGATGGCCATCAGCACCCGCGTGATCAGCGGGATCTGCACGTTCATGTCGTGGAAGATCGGCACGAATTGCGGCAGCACGTAAGCCAGCAGCAAGACCAGCGAGCCCAGCACCCCGAACAGCAGGAACGCCGGATACACCAGCGCGCCGATCACGCTTTCGCGCAACTTGCGCGCACGCTCCAGATAATCGGCCAGCCGCGTCAGCGCGGCATCCAGCGCGCCGCCCGCTTCGCCCGCGCGCACCATGCTGAGGTACAGCTTCGGGAACACCCCGTGTTCTTCTTCCATCGCGCGCGACAGCGATGCGCCGCCACGCACGCGGTCGCGCACTCGTTCGACCACGTGCCGCGCGCGCTCACCCTCGGGCAATTCCAGCAGCATCTGCAACGCCCGGTCCAGCGGCAGGCCGGCGTGCAGGAGGATGCCCAGTTGCGACGTGAATTCGACCAGTGCGGCGCCCGCGAGCGACTTGCGGCGCAGGCCGCCGAGCAGCGCGCCGCCACCGGCCGCGTCGCCGGCTTCGAGCGGCACGTTGCCCTGCTCCTGCAGGCGTTGGATCACATCTTCCACGGACGCGGCGTCCATCCGCCCTTCAACGGTTTCGCCGCTGGGCGTGACGGCCTTGTAGCGAAACGCGGGCATCAGCGCGGCAGGAACAGTACGGGTGGTTGGAGAAAAAACATGCGATGCCTCGTGACACGCTGCTGGCAAACGGCGAACATTAATCGACCGCGCGTTTGGATTTCATTCGGACGGCTCGCCGCTGGACACCGGCGTCACGCCTCCTGCGTGACCCGCAGCACTTCCTCGATCGTGGTCAACCCTGCCAGCGCCTTGCGCAGGCCGTCCTCGTACATCGTGCGCATCCCGCTCGCGCGCGCGGCGCGTTCGATGTCGCTGGCATCGGCATGCTGCATCAGCAGACGCCGCAATGCGTCGTTCATCGTCAACTGTTCGATGATGGCGAGCCGTCCGTAGAAGCCGCTCGGATTCGCGGCGGTGGGCCGCGGCCGGTACAAACGGATCGGCCGTTCGTCGGTGAGTTGGTCGAGGCCCAGTTCCGCAACCAGCTCCGGCAGCGGTTCGTAGGCTTCGGTGGCATCGGGATCGAGGCAGCGCACCAGCCGTTGCGCGACGATCGCATTGACCGTGGAAGCCAAGAGGTAATCTTCGACGCCCATGTCGAGCAAGCGCGTCAAACCACCGGCCGCGGAATTGGTGTGCAGCGTCGACAGGACCAGGTGACCGGTCAGCGCGGACTGGATCGCGATCTTGCAGGTTTCGAGATCGCGCATTTCGCCGATCATGATCACGTCCGGGTCCTGGCGCACGATCGAACGCAGCGCACCCGCGAAATCCAGCCCGATCTGCGGCTTCACCTGCATCTGGTTGATGCCTTCGATCTGGTATTCGACCGGATCCTCGACCGTGATGATCTTGCGATCGGGGGTGTTGATCTTCGAGAGCGCGGTGTAGAGCGTCGTGGTCTTGCCCGACCCTGTCGGGCCGGTGACCAGAAGAATTCCGTGCGGCTGCTCCAGCACGCGCAGGAACGGCGGCAGCGTGTACCGGTCAAATCCGAGCGCGTTGAAATCCAGCACCACGTTGCCGCGATCGAGGATGCGCATCACCACCGATTCGCCGAAGCTGGTCGGGATCGCCGACACGCGCAGGTCCAGTTCCTTGCCCTGCACGCGCAGCATGATGCGGCCGTCCTGCGGCAGGCGGCGCTCGGCGATGTTCATGCGCGCCATGATCTTGATGCGCGAAATCACCGCGGCGGTGCTGGAGGCCGGCGGCGCCTCGACTTCGTGCAGCACGCCGTCGATGCGGTAGCGCACCTTCAGGCGGTTCTCGAACGGCTCGATGTGGATGTCCGACGCGCGCGCTTCCACCGCGCGCTGAATCAGCAGATTGACGAGCCGGATCACCGGCGCCTCGGACGCGAGGTCGCGCAAATGCTCGATGTCGTCGTCGCCCGACGTGCTTTCGCCGCCCTCTTCCAGTCCTTCGACGATGGTGCCGAGCGCGCTGCGCCCCGCGCCGTACCAGCGCTCGATCAGATCATCGATCTCCGAGCGCACAGCGACGAGCAGGTTCACCGGACGCCCGCAGGCAAGCTCCACCGCGTGCGCGATGTATGGATCGCCCGGATCGGCCGTCGCGAGTTGCACGGCGGGGCCGGCATCGCCCACCGGCACCGCGTGGTACTGCTTCATGAAGCGCACGCTGAGCGCGGTTTCGGGCGGCGCGTCGGGCGCGTCCTTCGGCGACAGCAGCGGCAGGCGCAGGGTTTCCGCCCACGCATCGGCGAGATCGCGTTCCGACACCAGGCCCAGCCGCGCCAGCAGCGCCGTCAGGCGATTTTCGGGCGCCTCGGCCAGCAGGCGTTCGGCGCGCGCCAGGTCTTCCTGTTTCAGGCGTCCGCGTTCCACCAGCAGCGCGCACGCACGCGCACCCGCCTCGTCCTCGATGGGACGAGGCCGCTCCCCGCCGGGCTGTACGACTGCCGACATCGCAGGTTCTCGCGCTTGAATGGCCGCCTGGGCGCCATTGGTAGCACACCCGCCCGGCCAATGCGAGCCGCGCGAAGTGACTCATTCAACGCCGGGTCACCGCGACACGGCCGGCGGAGCCTGCGCTTCCGGCAAATTACATCGAAGCCGACGACGGCGGCAGCGAATAGGAAAGGTGCAGCGTGATCTGCTCGCCTTTTTTCAGATGCTGGCTGGCATCGGGGAAATGCACCCGCAGGTTCCCGACCGCGGTATGGACCTCGACGATGCCGTTGCTGCCGACCGAACGCACCGTGCCGGTCATGTCGTGCTGGCCCATCACCTCGCTAGACGGCTGCGCCTGCGGAATGCGCGGCGGGAGTTGCTGGCTGGCCGGGTTGGAACTCGGCGTGGTCTGGAAGGGCGGCGTGTGCGTCATCGCGCCCGATTGCGGATGCTGCGGCGCGGGCGCGGTCTGCGCCAGCGCGAAAGGCGCGGCGCACGCCAGCGCGATCGTCGCGGCAAGGCTCGGAATCGAAGGGACGGGTTTCATGGTGACCTCCTTGTGTCGGGTTGGCATCGGGCGGCGGCCGCGGACGCGCGGACCCGTCCGGCGTCCATCGGAGGATGGCGGTTTCACTACACCCGGGGCACGGGGCGTTCGTCAAGGAGCAGGCGATCGCCATTCAGCGCGCCTGAACAATCGAGCCATGTTGATCCCACGGTCTACAGCGTCCGGACACACCGTCGCCAGCCTGACATTTCGAAAATCCCTCGGTACACGGCGACTGCGGCCCCTGCCGTGGCCTTCCGGCATTTCTCGCGCTTCGGCAGCGTCGGCGCGGCTTACGAATTCACCTCGAAAAATGACCGGCGTGAGAAGTAAAATATTTTAAATTCAAATACTTGAAATCACGGCACGCAAAATGCTTGATCTGACACGGGGAGGGAGATCACGGGGACGCCAAGGCCAAGGCTGGCGCTTGATGGCTGATCCCAGGAGACATCCATGCGTACATTCACGATGACTGTTTTCGGGCTGGCAGCGGCGGCGTTGCTGAGCCTGGTGAGCTTCAGCGTCAAGGCTGCGCCGATCAGCGTCGATGTCCAGGCGTGCACCATCACCAGCGGCAACTGGTGCAACGGCGGCAGTCCGACTTACACCAACAGCGGCGTCACGTTCCAGGGCTGGGAACAGACCGGCGAAGGCTTTGGTCCCGCCAACCTGACCTACAAGAACGGCGGCACCAACGAGGTGGGCCTCGGCGTGCTGTGCACCTATGGCACCGGCGACAAGTGCGGCGAGCACGAGATCAACACCAGCCCATCGCAATATATTTCGGCCACCATCCCCACCCACATCAGCAACCTGTCGATCGGGGTGCAGTCGGTGGACAACGGCGGCGGCGACAACGAAAACGAAACCGCATACATCTATCTGTGGGGCTGCGCGAACTTTTCGGAGTGCGCCACGGCCCCCGCGCCTTTCCTGTTGGACAGCTACACGTTCAACGGCACCAACAAGACGTGGACGTTCAATTTCAGCGCGGCTGATCTGACGGGTTACGGATATTTGTACATCACCCCATTGGCGCCCATCGAGGGAGCGCCGGATGCCAATATCCTGCTGAGCAGCTTCTCGTACCAGCCGGTGCCCGAACCCGCGGCACTGGGCACGTTCGGCCTGGGCGTGCTGCTGATCGGGGCGTTTGCGGGCTTGCGCCGCCGCCTCGGCTGAATCACAGCCACGCATCAGGCAAAGGGGCCGGCTCCAACCGGCCCCTTTGCTGTTCGCCCGCGCACGCGCGGAAGGGTTTCAGCACTCGACCACGTTCACGGCGAGGCCGCCGCGCGACGTTTCCTTGTATTTGTCCTTCATGTCGCGGCCCGTGTCGCGCATGGTCTTGATGACCTTGTCCAGCGATACGCGGTGCTTGCCGTCGCTGCGCATCGCCATCCGCTGGGCGTTGATCGCCTTCACCGAGCCCATCGCGTTGCGCTCGATGCACGGAATTTGCACCAGCCCGCCGATGGGATCGCAGGTGAGGCCGAGGTTGTGTTCCATCCCGATCTCGGCGGCGTTCTCGACCTGGTGCACGCTGCCGCCCAGCGCCGCGGTAAGTGCGCCCGCAGCCATCGAGCACGCAACGCCCACTTCGCCCTGGCAGCCGACCTCGGCGCCGCTGATCGACGCGTTTTCCTTGTACAGAATCCCGATCGCGCCGGCGGTCAACAGGAAATCGATCACGCCCTGCTCGTTCGATTTCGGGCAGAAGCGGTCGTAGTAATGCAGCACCGCCGGCACGATGCCGGCCGCGCCGTTGGTGGGCGCGGTGACCACGCGGCCGCCCGCGGCGTTTTCCTCGTTCACGGCGAGCGCGTACAGGTTCACCCAGTCGAGGATCGTCAGCGGGTCCTTCAGTGAGGCTTCCGGCCGGTCGCGAAGTTCCGAATACATTGCCGGCGCGCGGCGCTTCACGTGCAGGCTGCCCGGCAGCTCGCCGGGCGAGCGCAGTCCGCGTGCGACGCAATCCTGCATCGCCTTCCAGATGGTCAGCAGCCCGGCGCGCACTTCGGACTCGCGGCGCCATACCTTTTCGTTTTCCAGCATCAACTGCGCGATGGTCATGTCGTGCTGTTCGCACAGCGCCATCAGCTCGTCGCCGGAACGGAACGCGAACGGCAGCGGCGTGGTGTCGGCCACGATGCGGTCGGCCGCGGCCTCGTCCGCATTGACCACGAAGCCGCCGCCCACCGAGTAGTAATCGCGGGTGACGATCACGCTGCCGTTCGCGTCATACGCGGCATAGCGCATCCCGTTGACGTGGTACGGCAGTTTCTGTCGTTTGTTCCAGATCAGATCGGTTTTTTCGTCGAATGCGATCTCGTGCGTGCCATGCAGCCGAATGCGCTTGTCGCCGCGCACGCGGGCGAGCAACGGCGGGATCGCATCGGGATCGATCTTGTCCGGCCAATTGCCTTCCAGTCCGCACAGCACCGCCTTGTCGGTGCCGTGGCCGCGCCCGGTCGCGGCGAGCGACCCGTAGAGTTCGGCGCTGATGCGCGCGACGCGACCCAGAGCCTGCCCCGGACTTGATCCGGGGTCCCCGGTTTCCACCAGCCAGCGTTCGACGAAACGCGCCGCCGCGCGCATCGGCCCGATGGTGTGCGAGGACGACGGGCCGATGCCGATCTTGAAGATGTCGAAGACGCTGACGGACATTGGCGGTTCTTTGCCTGCTTCATGGCGACTGCATTCCAGCGGACATTGCAGGCAATGCCAGTGAACGCTGTCGCCCGAGGGTTCATGCAAGTGCTTACCGGCACTATTGTATGCGACACCGTGGATGGCAACGTTGTCCGGATGCATCTGATCCTCTATCAGCGCGACGACTGCAAGTTGTGCGACGAAGCGGTCGCACTGCTGGCGCGCGCGCGCGTGCCGGATTTCGAAAGCGTGTGGATCGAAGACGATGCGGTCCTGGAAGCGCGTTACGGCGCTCGCGTACCGGTGTTGCGCGATGACGGATCCGGCCGCGAACTCGACTGGCCGTTCGATCCGGCGGCGCTGCAGGCGTTCTTGGGCATCACTCGAATCGAAACCGATTCCGGATCGCGCTGCGCGCGCCCGGAATGACGGACGCCAGGTGGCGCTCCCTTACTTGGGCTCGGGCGACGGCGAACCGCCGCCGCCCAGCGGCTGCTCGACGTGCACGGGCGCGCCGGTCGGCGCCTCGCAGGGTTCGGCATCGACGCGCAGCTTCGGCAGGTGCTGCGGATAGTTGCGCTGCAGGAAATCGATCAGGCCTTCGCGCACCCGGCAACGCAGGTCGAAATTCAGGCCGGAATTCTTGCTGCTGACCAGGATGCGCAACTGCATCGTCTTCTGGTCCGCGTCGGTCACCTGCAGCACGAACACGCGTTTGTCCCACTCCGGCGCGCCGTGCACCAGGCGGTCCAGTTCGGCGCGCAGCGGCGCGATCGGCAGGCCGTAATCCACATACAGGAAAACCGTGCCGAGGATCTGCGAGCTGGTGCGGGTCCAGTTCTGGAACGGGTTCTCGATCAGCCATTGCAGCGGAATCACCATCCGCCGCTCGTCCCAGATTTTCAGGATCACGAAGGTGCCGGTGATTTCCTCGACCCGTCCCCATTCGTTCTCGATGATCAGCACGTCATCCAGGCGGATCGGCTGCGCCAGCGCGATCTGCAGGCCCGCCAGCAGGTTCCCCAGCACCGGTTTCGCCGCGAGCCCGATCACGAGCCCGGCTACGCCTGCCGAGGCGAGGATGCTGGCGCCGAACGCCTGCACCTTGGGAAACGTCATCAGGATCGTGGCCGCGCCCAGCGCGCCGATCAGCAGCATCGCCGAACGCGACAACACCTTGGCCTGCGTCTGCACCTGGCGCGCGCGCAGGTTGTCTTCGATATCGACGGGATGGTGCAGGGCGATCGCCCGCTCCAGGCCCGACACCGCGCGTATCGCCAGCCAGGTCAGCGCCGCCAGCACCGCCACGCTCACCGCGTGGTGCAGCGCCTTGAACCACACCGTGTTCGGCAGCCCGAGGCTGGCGCTCATCAGTGCGAACTGCAGGGCCAGCAGCGGCAGCACCGTTTCGAACGGCCGCTCGCAGCGCTGCAGCACGATCGCGAGCACGGCATTCGGATGCAGCATGCGCCGCGCCGCGAAACGCAATACGTTGAAGATCACGATCGCGATGACCAGCGCGGCGATCAGCACCAGCGCGACCCGCGCCCACGGCTGCGCGAGGATGTCGTGAAGGAAATCCATCACCGTTCTTGCGTGAAGGTGGAACGGTCATCGTAACCATTGCTCGCTGAATCTTCGGCCGAGGCGCGCCACACGTGATGATGGCGGGTCAAGACCTGCCCTACGATTCTTCGTCGCGCCGAACGATTCGGCGGACCAAGACCGGCCCTACGGCTTCGTCTTGCGCAACAACAAGTGGCCATGCACCGTCACGTCGTTGCCGATCATCGTGGGATCGGCCCACTGCCCGGTGCCGATGCCGAAGTCGAGCCGCTTCACCTGCGCGGTCACGTCCAGGGTGGCGGTATCGCCGTGCGGGGTGAAGGCGACGGCCAGCGCGACCGGCTTGATCACGCCCCGCAGCTTGAGTTCGCCGTCGGCAATGACCTTGCCATCGCCGGCCTTGTGAAACGTGGTGGTCACGAAATACGCGCGCGGAAACTTCGCCGCATCGAAAAACGCCGCATCCAGCGCGGCATGGTCGCGTTCGCTGTTCTGGGTGTCGAGGCTGGTGATGTCCACATTGACGTCGAACTTCGCGCGCGCGAGATCGTCCGGATCGTAGGCGATCTTCGCGTCGAAACGCGTGAACCGTCCCGAGTACTCGACGTTCTGGTAGGTGTTGGTGAAGGTGAGCGTGCTGTGCGCGGAATCGACCTGCCAGGTCGCCGCCAGCGCGGGCGTGGCCAATGCCAGCAAGACCACCACACCTGTCCACCACGATGCTCGTTTCATCGCGCCTCTCCACCGTATCTTCGCCGCCCGGCGATCATCCGCATCAGCACATCGTCGCGCTGCCGGAAGTGATGCCACAGGGCCGCGCCGACGTGCGCCACCAGCAGCGCGACCAGGATCCAGAATAGCGTCTGGTGCACGAGCAGTGCGCGCGGCTTCCATGTCGGGTCGAAACCGCCCGTCAAACTCGGCAGGTCGAACCAGCCGAACCATACCAGCGGCGCGTTCGAGGCCGAATTGAACCACCAGCCGCTGAGCGGGATCGCGAGGATCAGGAGATACAGCGCGAAGTGCAGCGCGTGGGCCGCGCGCCGCTGCCACCGCGGCATGGCCGGCGGATCGGCGGGGCGACGTTCGGTAAGGCGCCAGACGATCCGCAGCAGCACCAGCGCCAGGATCGTGATGCCGATCGACTTGTGCAGCGCGAACACCCGCACCTTCGCGGGCGTGAGGCCCATCTGCACCATCGTCAGGCCGATCGCGCCCTGCGCGACGATCAACGCCGCGATCGTCCAGTGGAATGCGCGCATCAGCGCTCCCCAGCCGGCCTCAGTGCTGCGCAGCGGCATGCGCCTTCCCCGCGGCCTGCTGGTAATCGTATTCGGCGCTGCGGTCCAGCTTGGCTTCGATTTCGAGCCGGATCGACACCGCGGTGCCGACCGCTTTCGGAAACGCGGTCATGCCGAACTTCGTGCGATCGAGTTTCGCGCGGCCCGAAAAACCCGCGATCGTTTCGAATCCGAACAGCGTCGCGCCAACGCGATTGACGGTGAATTCGACTTGCACGGGCAAGCTCACGCCACGCAGGGTGAGCTTGCCTTCGACGGTCCCAGTGTGCTCGCCGGTCTTCGTCACGCGTTCGCTTTCGAAATGCGCGAACGGGAATTGCGCCGCGTCCAGGAAATTGCGGCCGGTCACGGCCGCGTCCCAGCCCTTGTCGCCGAGATCGGCGGAAGCCAGATCGATGTCGGCGACGACCCTCGACGCGCTCCAGTCATCCGGGTCGAAGCGCAACCAGCCGCGCGCGATCGCCAGCCGTCCGACGGGCTTCGAATAGCCGTCGTGGTCGGCGCTGAACAGCACCTGCGAGTGCACGGTGTCGATGCGGTAATCCAGCGGGTGCGCGTGGGCCAGACCCGCGACGCACAGTGCCGCAGCAGCGATGGGAATCAAAAGTCGGCGCATTCGAATCCATCCGTTGGCAGGGCCAGCATACAGGGAAGACCGGCGCGGTCTCGAGGCCATCGCGCACCGCGCGCGAAATTGCGGCATCATCGCGGACCAGGCCGTTGGGGAAACGCAACATGCTCTCTGCATTGCTTCTGGCCGGAGCCCTGGCAAGCGGCGCGGCGCCAGCCGCCGTACCACCGACCCCGATCTTCCGCAGTTACGGCGTCGCCGATGGCCTGCCCTCCACCGAGGTGTACACGGTCGCGCAGGACGAAGCGGGTTACCTGTGGATCGGCACGCACGCGGGGCTGGTGCGCTACGACAGCCGCGAGTTCAAGGTGTTCCGCCATGATCCCGCGCAACCCGATTCGCTGCCCGCCAACGACGTGTCGGTGGTGGTGGTCGATCACGCAGGCCGGGTGTGGACCGGCGGCGAAGGCACCGGCCTCAATCTTCACCAGCCGGCGACGGAAAACTTCCGTCACTGGCTGCATGATCCTGCGCGGCCCGACAGCCTGTCGGCCGACGACGTGATGGCGATTGCCGAAGACAAGGCGGGCGCGATCTGGGTCGGTGTGTACGCCGGCGGCTTGAACAGGCTGGACGCCGATGGCAGCGGCTTCGCCCATTGGCGCCACCGCAAGGGCGACTCCGCCAGCATCGCGTCCGACAATGTCACCACACTGGCCGCCGATGCCAATGGCGGACTGTGGATCGGCACCGACGCAGGACTCGACCGGATGGACGCGCAGGGCCGCATCCATCCGGTCGCCCTGCCCGGCGTCGCCAATCCGCCCACCGTCTGGCAACTGCGCGCCGCGACCGGCGGCGTCGATGCCGCCACCAGCGCGGGTTTGTTCCACGTCGAGGCGAACGGCACGGCGCAACTGATCGGCGCCGCGCGCGAAGCCTTGGCCAGCCTGCGCGACGACGATGGCAGCATCTGGATCGCCGAACGCGGCGGCCTCGCGCACGTCCTCGCCGACGGCACCAGCCGGTTCGAACAGCCCACGCCCGGCGTGGCAGGCAGCCTGCCGGGACACCTTCCCGATGGCCTGTTCCGCGACCACGAAGGCGGCTTGTGGATCGCGATGGTGGACGGCGGACTCGCCTACCTGCCGCCGCAATGGCGCGCCTTCAGCATGTACCGTCATGTGCCGGGCGACGCTGCCAGCCTCGCGCGCAATCGGGTGCGCGCACTGGCACTGGCGCGCGACGGCAGCCTGTGGGTCGGCGGCGCGGGCATGCTCGACCGGATCGATCCGGTCAGCGGCGCGGTGCAGCACGTTCCCGTCCCGAACCTGGAGCGCACGTCGATTTCCGCGCTGGCCGAAGACAACTCGGGCCGGCTGTGGATCGGCAGCCACAAGGGCTGCTTCGTGTGGGACGGCGATCGCCTGCAGGCGATCGCCGCGGGCGATCCGGCGTTGAAGCACGGCGTGTGGCGCCTGCTCGCCGCGCGCGACGGCGCGATCTACGTCGCCGGCGTCGGCGCCGGCGTGTTCCGCGTCGATCCGCGCACGTTCGCGATCCAGCCGCTGGCGCCGCCGGACAAGAGCGAAGGCGCCCGTGAAATCGTGCAACTGCGCGAAGCCGCCGACGGGTCGATCTGGGTCGCCAGCCACTCCGGGATAGCGCGCCTCGCGCCCGGTTCGAACGCCTTTGCGTTCGTGTCCGGCGTGGAACCCAACGACGTGCACGCGTTCGCGTTCGGCCCTGGCGGCGCGCTGTGGGTCGCACGCGCGGCCAGCCTGCAGCGTTACCGCATCGAACGGGACCGCGGCGCCCTGGCCGCCACCATCGGCGATGCGCAGGGCTGGCCTGACGGCAACGTGCTGGGCCTGCAGGTCGGCGAACACGGCCGCGTGTTCGCGCTGGGCACGCGCAACCTGCTGGTGTTCGATCCACGCAACCAGCAACTGCACGCGTTCGCGACCGCGGAAGGCCTGGCCACCACCGATTTCACCGGCGATGCGCTGCTCGCCACCGGCCACGGACAACTGTTCGCCGGCAGCCTCGCCGGCGTGATCGGCATCCGCTCCGGCGAATTGCCGTGGCTGCTCGCGACGCCGAAGCTCGCGCTGGAATCGGCGAGCGTGCGCCGCAGCGACAAGCTGGTGGGCCTTGATCCCGGCAAGCCCATTGAACTCGACTGGCGTGATCGCGAACTCACCGTCACCGCGCAGGTGCTGTCGTTCGTGGACCCCGCACGCAACCAGTACCGCTTCCGCCTGCAGGGTTTCGATCCCGGCTGGGTGGACACCGGCAACCGCAACGTGCGCGAATTCTCGGTGCTGGAACCCGGCAGTTATCGGCTGCTGGTGAGTGGCCGCACCGGGGACGGGCCGTGGAGCGCGCCGCTCGCGGCGTTCCCGTTGCGCGTATCGGCGGCGCCGTGGAACACGCCGTGGGCATGGGCGCTGTACGTGGTCGCGATCGCCGCGCTGCTGTTGTGGGCGGTGTGGGCACTGCGCCGTCGCCTGCAGCACCAGCACCGGCTCGCGCTCAGCGAAGAACGCCAGCGCATCGCCGAGCAGTCCAACGCCGCGAAGTCACGCTTCCTCGCCAACATGGCGCACGAGATCCGCACGCCGCTCACCGGCGTGCTGGGCATGACCGAGTTGCTCCTGAAAACGCCGCTCAACGATCGACAGAACCAGTACGCCGACGCGATCCGGCGTTCCGGCGCGTTGCTGCTGCGCCACGTCAACGATGCGCTGGACGTGGCGCGCATCGAAGCCGGCCGGCTGGAACTGAATCTCGCGCCGTTCGATCCCGCGGCGGTCCTGCGCGAAATCGCCAATGCGGATGCCGGGCTGGCGGCGCAGAAGAACCTGTCCATCGACGTGGTGATCGCGCCCGACACGCCGCGCGCGGTACGCGGCGACGCACTGCGCGTGCAGCAGATCCTGTTCAACCTCACCCACAACGCGCTGAAGTTCACCACCCACGGCGGGATCACGCTGAAGCTGGAACGCGACGGCGACGGCATCGTCTATCACGTGATCGACAACGGCCCCGGCATGACGGCCGAGGAATGCGCGCGCATCTTCCGGCGCTTCGAACAGGCGGATCATGGACGGTTGCAGCGCGGCAGCGGATTGGGCCTCGCGATCAGCCGCGAACTGGTGAACCTGATGGGCGGCCGCATCGGCGTGCAATCGGTGCCGGGGCGGGGCAGCACCTTCAGCGTGCAACTGCCGCTCGCGGGCGCGGCGCCGCTGGCCGCCGACACCACGCAGGCTTCGTCGCCCCATGCGGGTGTACCGGCGCACGTTGCGGTTACGGACCCTGCACCGTCGACGGCGGACGATGCGGCACGCCCGCGCGTACTGCTGGTCGAGGATGATCCGGTCGCGGGGCAGGCGATCGCCGGCCTGATCGAAAGCTTCGGCTATGCCGTGACGCTGGCGCCGCAGGCGCTCGCCGCGCTCG
The DNA here is from genome assembly GCA_051962095.1 of Rhodanobacteraceae bacterium. GTDB lineage: Bacteria > Pseudomonadota > Gammaproteobacteria > Xanthomonadales > Rhodanobacteraceae > 66-474. Next base: position 10,993 of record JBQCCP010000200.1, on the reverse strand, counting down.
CGGAGCTCGATGCGACGGGCGGCTTCGACCTGGTGGTGTGCGACTTCGACCTGCCCGGCATGGATGGTTGCGAAATGGCGGAACTGCTGCGCCAGCGCGGCGTTGCGGTGCCGATCGTCGCGCTCACCGCCAGCGCCCACGGCGACGAGGAACAGCGCGCGCTGGCGGCCGGCATGAATGCGTTCCTGCGCAAGCCGGTGTTGCCGGAGGATCTGCGCGAAACGCTGGAAGAGGCGAAGCAAACCGTGTAGGAGCGGGCGCTCCTAAGTGCCTTGATTGATCAGCCATTGCGCCAACAGCGGCACCGGCCGGCCGGTCGCATAACCTTTGCGGCCCGGCACCCACGCGGTGCCCGCAACATCGAGATGCGCCCAGCGCGTGCCTTCGGTGAAGCGCGACAGGAACAACGCGGCAGTCACCGCACCGGCGCTCTTGCCGCCCACGTTGGCGATGTCGGCGAACGCCGACTCGAGCTGGTTGCGGTAGTCGTCCCACAGTGGCAGTCGCCAAGCGCGATCCAGCGTTTCGTTGCCGGCGGCCAGCAAGGCGTTGGCCAACGCGTCGTCGGCGCTGAACAGGCCGGACGCGTGCGCGCCCAGCGCAACCACGCAGGCGCCGGTCAGCGTCGCGGCATCGACCAGTGCCTGCGGCGCGAAACGCTTGCAGGTGTACGACAGCGCATCGCACAGGATCAACCGGCCCTCGGCGTCGGTGTTCAACACTTCGACCGTGATGCCGGCATGGCTGTGCAGCACGTCCGCGGGACGGTAGCTGCCGCCATCGGGCATGTTCTCGACCGACGGCACGACGCATACCAGGTTGATCGGGAGCTTCAATTCCACAACCGACAGGAACGCGCCCAGCACAGACGCCGCGCCGCACATGTCGTATTTCATTTCCTCCATCGAACCGGTCGGTTTCAGATTCATGCCGCCGGTATCGAAGGTGACGCCCTTGCCGACCAGCGCGTACGGCTTTTCATCGGCGCCGCCCTTGTATTCGAGCACGATCAGCTTGGGCGGCGTCGCCGAACCCGACGACACCGCAAGCAGCGCGCCCATTCCGAGCTTTTCCATGTCGGCGCGTTCCAGCACTTCGAGCGTGACCGATTCCGGATGCTCGTCCGCAATCGTTTTCGCCTGCGCCGCGATGTGGGTCGGCGTGCACAGGTTCGGCGGCAGACAGCCGAGTTCGCGCGCGAACGCGACGCCACGCGCGATCGCGCGGGCCTGCTCGATGCTGCGCACCGCGTTCGCGTCCGCAACCAGCTCCAGTTGCTTCAGACGCGGCGCGCCGCCGTTCGAAGGTTTCAGGGTCGCGGTGTAGCGGAAGCAGGCGTGGTCGATCGCGAGCGCGCAGGTGCGCACGCGCCAGGTTTCGTCGCGGTCTTTCACGTCGACCTGCGGCAACCACACCGTCGCGCGGGTCAGCGGCAACTCCTTCAGCGCCTTGCCGGCCGCGCCGCAGGCCCGCTCGAATCCGCGCGCATCGAGTTCGCCGTCGCGGCCCAGTCCCACCAGCAGCACGCGCGGCGCCTTGGCGCCGCCGAGCCCGTGCAGCACCAGCGTCGCGCCCGCCTTGCCGGTGAAGTCGCCCGATTCGACCAGCCGCATCAACGCGCCGCCGCTGGCGGAGTCGATCGCAGTCGCGGCCGGCGACAGCGCGCCTTCGAACACGCCCACCGCGGCGCAGGGCGTCTCCGCCGCGTCGGCGGCAACGGCGGAACTCAGGCTGAATTCAAGCATCGTCGAACACTCCGGAAACAGGACGAGCGCGCGCGTGCCACTACACTGCGCGCTTGCAAAGCGTTCCAGTCTAGCCGATGCCGCGTTTCTCGATCCTCGATCGCTACATCCTGCGCGAATTCCTGTTCGGCAGCCTCGCCGCCGTGGTGGTGCTGCTGGTGATCTTCACCGGCAGCACGTTCGCGGACGTGGTGAACAAGGTCGCGACCGGAAGACTGCCCGGCGGCGTGATGTTCACCGTGCTGGGCCTGAATCTCGTCAACACGCTGCAGGCGCTGCTGCCGATGGGCATGTTCCTCGGCATGCTGCTGGCGCTGGGGCGGATGTACCGGGACAGCGAGATGCACGTGCTGTCGGCGTCGGGGCTCGGGCCGAAAGGCCTGCTGAAACCCGCGGCGATCTTCGGCATCGGCGCGGGCATCATCGTGGCGCTGGTGGCGTTGTGGCTGGGGCCGCTGGCCGCGCGCGCCTCGACTGCCGAGGTCGAACAGGCGAATCGTTCGGTGATCGCCGCCGGTCTCGAAGCCGGGCGCTTCACCAGCCTGCCCGGACGCGGCGGCATCCTGTTCGCGAACGCGGTGAGCCCGGACGGCACCAAGCTCGGCAAACTGTTCGTCGAGAGTGAAAGGGTCGGCAAGGACGGGGTCACCAGCATCACCGTGATCACCGCCGACCACGGCGACCTGTTCCACGAAGGGCGGGAGGACAACCGCTTCATCGCGCTGCACGACGGCCATCGCTACGACATCCGGCTGGGCCACGACAACTGGCGGCTGATGCAGTTCCAGCGCAACGACATCGCGCTGTCGCCGCCTTCCGATGACGCCGACCAGGGCGACACGGAAAGCGTGCGCAGCACGCCGTCGCTGATCGGCGACCACGATCCTGCTGCCCGCGCCGAGCTGCAATGGCGCATCGCGGTTCCGTTCGGTCCGCTGGTGCTCGCGATGCTGGCGCTGCCGATGGCCCGGCAGGCCCCGCGTTCGTCGCCGGTCGGGCGCATCCTGATCGCGGTGCTCGCCTATCTGATCATCATGAACCTGATGACGCTGGGCCGGAATTTCATCACCACCGGCAAGCTGCCCGCGCCGATCGGCATGTGGTGGGTGCTGGTGCCGGTGTTCGCGGGCGCGGCGTGGGCGTTCGCAAGGCAGTACGCGATCCGCAAGCCGCGCGCCGCGGCGGGAGCCGGCGCGTGATCGGCGCGTTGTGGCAACGCGTGCGCGTCAAGCGCGCCGACCTGCTGATCGCCACGACGGTGCTGAGCGGGCTGCTGCTGACCTGGCTGGTGCTGACCGGGCTCGATACCTTCATCCAGTTCGCCAACCAGATCGGCAACATCGGCCACAACGGCTATTCGCTCGGCAAGGCGATCGCCTACATCCTGCTGACGGTGCCGCGGCGCGCCTACCAGTGGTTCGTGTTCGCGGCCTTGATCGGCGGACTGATCGGCATCGGCGCACTGGCGACCTCGAACGAACTCACCGCGCTGCGCGCCGCCGGCATGTCCAAACTGCGAATCAGCACCTCCGTGGCCGGACTGGTGGTGGTGCTGCTGGTCGGCGTGTTCATCCTCGGCGAAACCGCGGCGCCGGCCGGCGAACAACGTGCGCAGCAGATCCAGTTGCAGCGCACCGCCGGCCAGTTGCGCGTGCAGGGCGGCAGCGGCGGCTTGTGGGCGCGCGACGGCAATGACATCGTCAACGCCAAGGCCGCGCTCGCGCACCTCGTGCAGGGGCAGCCACAGGTCGAACTGGCGGACGTGCGCGTGTTTGGCTTCGATGAGGCCGGTGAACTGACTTCGTTCCGCCACGCCCAGCTCGCGACACAGGAAGGCAAAGCCTGGACGCTGCACGACGTGCGCGATACCCGCGTGTCGCCCGCCGGCGCGGTCACCGCCACGCACGCATCGCAGGCGTGGAACACTTCGCTCGACCCCGACGTGCTGGAAGCCTCGGTGGTACATCCGGAATACCTTTCGCTGCGCGACCTGTCGCGCAATATCGATTACCTGCGCGCCAACCGCCAGAACCCGAGCGTGTACCTCAACGCGTACTGGACCCGCGCGTTCTATCCCATCAATACCTTGCTGCTGGTGATTGCCGCGTTGCCCTTCGCGTTCGGCACGCTGCGTTCGGGCGGGCTCGGCAAGCGCCTGTTCCTCGGCGTGATCGTCGCGATCGCATGGTATTTTCTCCAGCGCGCGATCATCAGCACCGGCACCGTGTTCGGTGCGCCGCCGTTCATCGTGAACCTGATTCCCGCGTTGCTGCTGTTGGCGATTTCGGTGTGGTATTACCGGCGGGCGTAACCGCCTGCCTACGCCGGCTTCTGTGTAGGTTGGCGCCGAGCGTAGCGAAGCCCAACGCTGGGCTTCCCCGATAAGGCCCAACCTGCGGAAAACCGGCAACAACGCGGCGCCATCCCAAACCATCAAAACCGCATCATCCGCGTCCGGCACACGCGATCGTGCCACGCGCGCCGATCGCGATCGAACCACGCGTACCAGAATCCGCACCCGAGCGCGGCGAGCGACAGCAGCGCCAGCACGTAGCGGACCATTGCGGTGCGTACATGGACGTGCGCGCCATGTTCGCGCACGAGTTTCAGTTTCCACGCGCGCATGCCGATGGTCGCGCCGATCCGCGTCCACGACACCACGAAATACCCGCCGGCCACCACCAGCAGCCACACGCCCAGCAGCGCGCGCAACGCCGGTGCGGGATGCCTCGGGTCGTAGACGTTGTGGAAGACCAGTACCCACAGGCCCGCCGACACGATCCACAACCCGACCAGCGGAAACAGGTCGTAGACCATGCTGGCGAAGCGCCGCCACAGCGGCGCCGGGTTTTCGGAAACGGTGGAAGCGGGCGTCGATGACATGTCGGGGCTTGCGGCAAACGGAGGTGCGCGCCAGCATCGCATGATGACCGAACCCGCGACCGACATCGACCAGCGCGATCGCCTCGCGATCGATGCGTTCCTGGAAAGCGTGTGGTCGCGCGACGGCCTGGCCGATCTGACGCTGGCCGATTATCGCGGCGATCTGGAGCGCTGCGCCACGTGGCTGGCGAAGCACGCCCATGGATTGCTGGAGGCGACCCGCGAAGACTTGTTCCGCTATCTCGGCGCGCGCAACAAGGCCGGCATCGGCGCGCGCACCAACGCGCGCGAGCTGACCGCGTTGCGACGTTTCTTCGCCGAACAGGTGCGCCACGATCCGGCGTTCGAAGACCCGACGTTGCTGCTGGACGCGCCCAAGTTGCCGCGCACTCTGCCGAAGGCGCTTGCCGAGCGCGAAATCGAGGGCCTGCTGGAAGCGCCGGACGTCGCCACCCCGATCGGACTGCGCGACCGAGCGATGCTCGAATTGATGTACGCCTGCGGCCTGCGCGTCAGCGAACTGGTGACCTTGCCCCTGTCGGGTTTGAACCTGCGCCAGGGCGTGCTGCGCGTCACCGGCAAAGGCGGCAAGGAGCGACTGGTGCCGATCGGCGAAACCTGCGCGGATTGGCTGACCCGCTATCTGCGGGAAGCGAGGCCCGCGCTTGCGAAGGGACGCGAAACGCCCGCGCTGTTCCTGTCCAATCGCGCGGCCGGCATGACCCGCCAGATGGCCTGGACGCTGGTGAAGAAATACGCGCTGGCGGCTGGCATCGCGGCCAAGCGCATCTCTCCGCACGTGCTGCGGCATTCGTTCGCGACGCACCTCCTGAACCACGGCGCGGACCTGCGCGCGCTGCAGATGCTGCTGGGCCACAGCAATCTTTCCACCACGCAGATTTACACACTGGTCGCGCGCGAAGGGTTGAAGCGGCTGCATTCGCAGCATCATCCTCGGGCATAGTTTTGCGATCGTCCCTGATCGCTGCCTCGTCCCCGCGGTTCGATAAACCCCACCCCTCCGGCTGCGAAATCACCAGAACGGGCTTGCTGCCCTGGCTTTCCACCACAGCCGCTTCGCACCGGACAGCCGATGGAGCGAGCGGCTATCATTCCGCTTTTCCGCGGAGCCGCGTCATGGCCGAACAGAAGTATCCCGAGTGGGTGTGGCACAACGGCAAGATCGTGCCGTGGGCAGAGGCCACCGTGCATGTGATGTCGCACAGCCTGCAGTACGGTTCGGCAATCTTCGAAGGCATCCGTTGCTACAAAACCTCCAAGGGCGGGACCCCGAAGGGCGGCGCGATCTTCCGGCTGGCGGCGCACATGAAGCGCCTGTACAACTCGGCGCGCATCTACGACATGCCGATGCCCTTCACGATCGAGGAGACCACCGCGGCCTGCCACGAGGTGCTGAAGAAGAACGGCTTCGAACAGGCATACCTGCGCCCATGCGCGTTCCGCGGCCTCGGCGGCTTCGGCATTTCGGCCGACACGCCGGTGCAGATCACTATCGCGGGCTGGCCGATGGGTCCGTACCTCGGTCCCGAGGCGCTGAAGAAGGGCATCACCGCCTGCGTGTCGAGCTGGCAGCGTTTCGCGCCCAACACGATTCCCGCGGGCGCCAAGGCCGCCGGCAATTATCTTTCCGGCCAGTTGATCGCGCGCGAGGCGCGCCTGCGCGGCTTTGGCGAAGGCATCGCGCTGGCGTCGACCGGGCTGCTCAGTGAAGGCGCGGGCGAAAACGTGTTCCTGGTTTTCGATGGCGCATTGCACACCGCACCGGTCAGCGCCGCGCTCCTGAACGGCATCACCCGCGACTCGATAATCACGTTGGCGCGTGACAACGGTATCACCGTGGTGGAACGCGACCTGCCGCGCGAATACCTGTACCTCGCCGACGAGATCTTCATGTGCGGCACCGCCGCCGAAGTCACGCCGATCCGTTCGGTGGACGGCAAACAGGTCGGCAACGGCGAAGGCGGTCCGGTGACACGCAGGATCCAGGACCTGTTCTTCGGCCTGTTCGACGGGCGCACGGAAGACAAGTGGGGCTGGCTGGAAGCGCTGTGAGTTGACAAGCCAAAACATTTCCTGACTGGCGTTATAGTCAGCAAGGATTTTTACCTCGTCATTCCGGGGCGCCTGCGGCCTCATCGCAGGCGAACCCGGAATCACAAAGATTTGCGATATGCGACGCTGTTCGGGTTTCGCTTTGATCCGCGTGATCCGCTTTGATCCGCGTCCAACGCTTTTTCCGCCTTGCAAAGACAGCGCATCCGTCACCCATGAACCCCTCGCCCAACCTGTTCCTGATCGGCCCGATGGGCGCCGGCAAGTCCAGCATCGGGCGCCGGCTGGCCGAGCATTTCGGGATGCCGTGCGTCGACCTCGACGCCGCGGTCGAGGAACGCACCGGCGCAAGCGTGGCGACGATTTTCGAGATAGAGGGCGAGGCGGGGTTCCGCCGCCGCGAGTCCGATCTGCTTCTCGAGATTTCGGCACGGGACGGCATCGTGCTCGCCACCGGCGGCGGCGCGGTGCTGGCCTCCGAAAACCACGCGCTGTTGCGCGAGCGCGGTTTCGTGGTATGGCTGCAGACTTCGGTCGAGCAGCAACTGCAACGGCTGGTGCGCGATCGCCAGCGTCCGCTGCTGGATGCGCCGGACCGTCGCGAACGGCTGGAGCAACTGGCGCGGGTGCGCGATCCGGTCTACCGCGAACTCGCCGATTTCGTCGTCGAAGGCAATGAAGAATCCTGCCAGCACGCCGCGACGCGCATTGCCGCACTGCTGGAACAGCACTGGCGCCGCGCACCGGCGGCCAAGGCCACTGCATGACGACCACGCTCGAAGTCGGCCTCGCCGCGCGCCGCTATCCGATTCGCATCGGCAACGGCCTGCTTGACGACGCAAAGAACTGGCGCGACGCGATCCGCGGCGCCCATGCGCTGATCGTCAGCGACGGCAATGTCGCGCCGCTGCACGCGCAGCGGCTGCGCGACGCGCTGGAGCAGGCGTCCGGCACGCCGGTTCATTGCGAGACGCTGGTCTTGCCCGCCGGCGAAGCCCACAAGAATCTCGACGCCGCCTCGAAAGTGCTGGACGCCCTGGCGCGACTCGGCGCCACCCGCGACGGCTGCGTGCTCGCGTTGGGCGGCGGCGTGGTCGGCGACATCGCGGGTTTCGCGGCCGCGTGCTGGATGCGCGGCATCGACTTCGTGCAATGCCCGACCACCCTGCTGGCGATGGTGGATTCCTCCGTGGGGGGGAAAACCGGCGTCAACCATCCGGCCGGCAAGAACCTGATCGGCGCCTTCCACCAGCCGCGTGCGGTGATCGCCGATCTCGATGCGCTCGCGACGCTGCCTGATCGCGAGCTGCGCGCCGGACTGGCCGAAGTGGTGAAGACGGCCTGCATCGGTGACGCGGGTTTCTTCGGCTGGCTGGAAGCGCATGCGGACGCGCTGCTTGCACGCGACGCCGTTGCCTTGGCGCACGCAATCGCCGCCTGTTGCCGCTTCAAGGCCGGAGTGGTGGAACGCGACGAACGCGAAACCGGCGAACGCGCGCTGCTCAACTTCGGCCACACCTTCGGGCACGCGATCGAAACCGAATCGGGCTACGGCACGCTGCTGCACGGCGAAGCGGTCGCGATCGGGATGGTTCTGGCCGCACGCCTGTCGACACGGCTCGGGGTGGCCGATGCGGCCGATACCGAACGGCTGCGCGCGTTGCTGGAGCGATTCGAACTGCCCGCCGTAATTCCCGACGGCTTGGCCGCCGATGCGCTGCTGGCACGGATGCGGCTGGACAAGAAAAATCGCGCCGGCACGTTGCGCCTGATCCTGTGGCGTGGAATCGGGCACGCGGAAATCGTCGGGAACATCGACCCCGATGCGGTGCGCGCCGTGCTGCAGGATTGACGCCCACGTTACAATCGCGTTTCCATTGCATCGGCACGCGCGCACAGCCATGCACCTCTACATGCAAACCCCGCCCGGCAGCGGCGCCGCGCCGCGCTACTGCCGCATCGCGCTGGAGCAGGATCTGCTTGGCGGCTGGACGCTGTACCGCGAATCCGGCACCGAGGGCGGGCGCGCGACGCTGAAGCGCGAGGTGTACCTCGATCGCGATGCCGCGCTTTCCGCCTTCGAACAGGCGCGCGACACGCAGTTGAAGCGCGGTTTCAAGGTGATGATCACGCAGGGCATGGAAAACCCGCATGGCTGACGCGCCCGATCGCAGCAATCGGTTTCTGCGCGCGCTGCGCCGCCAACCCGTCGATGCGACGCCTGTCTGGATCATGCGCCAGGCCGGTCGTTACCTGCCGGAATACCGCGCCACGCGCGAACGCGCCGGCAGTTTCCTCGCGCTGGCACAGACGCCGGAGCTGGCCTGCGAGGTCACGCTGCAACCGATCGAACGATTCGAACTGGATGCGGCGATCCTGTTCTCCGACATCCTCACCGTGCCCGATGCAATGGGGCTGGGCCTGCATTTCGTCGAAGGCGAAGGCCCGAAGTTCCACCGCCCGCTGCGAACTGCCGCCGACATCGCCAGGCTCGGCGTTCCCGATCCCGAAACTTCGCTGCGTTACGTCATGGATGCGGTACGTTTGTGTCGGCGAGAGCTGCGCGGACGCGTGCCGCTGATCGGTTTTGCGGGTAGTCCGTGGACGCTCGCGTGCTACATGATCGAAGGCGAAGGCTCGCGCGACTTCGCGCGGGTGAAGGCGTTCGCACTGGACGAATCCGCGGCGATGCACGCACTGCTTGACCTGAACGCGCGCGCGGTTGCCGCGTATCTGTCGGCACAAGCCGCCGCCGGCGCGCAGGCGCTGATGGTGTTCGACAGTTGGGGCGGGATGCTGGCGCCCGCGATGTTCGAGGAATTCTCGGCGCGCTATCTCGCACGGATCGCTTCGCTGCTGCGCGAGGATGCGCACACGCGTGACGTGCCGCTGATCCTGTTTTCCAAGGGCGCGAATGCCAGCCTTGAAGTCCTCGCCGACACCGGCTGCGGAGCGCTTGGGGTGGATTGGACGATTACGCTGGATGAAGCGCGCCGCCGCGTCGGCGAGCGCGTCGCACTGCAGGGCAACCTGGACCCCGCGACGCTGCTGGCATCGCCCGACGTGATCCGCCGTGAAGTGCGCCGCGTACTCGACGACTTCGGCCCGCACCCCGGCCACGTCTTCAACCTCGGCCACGGCATCACGCCCGATGTCGATCCCGCACATGTCGCCGTGCTGGTCGACACAGTGCATGGTGTTTAGTCGTCATTCCGGGGCCGGCCGCAGGCCGGAACCAGACTGCGTTTGCAGGATGCAAACGCGAACGCTGAAGGCGGCGCGCAGCGCGAGCGCCAAGGATGGCGCGAGTCAATCGGTCTTGGCGAGAGGCGAAAACCATTCCGGGTTCCATCGCCATTGATGCCGGCGATGGCCCCGGAATGACGAACCACGGCGACTTTCCGCGATAATCAGCGTCCATGACCACCCGCTTCCTCACCGGCATCACCACCACCGGCACGCCGCACCTCGGCAACTACGTCGGCGCGATCCGCCCCGCGATCGCGGCCAGCCGGCGCAGCGATGCCGACGGATTTTTCTTCCTCGCCGATTACCACGCGCTGATCAAGAGCGACGATCCCGCACGCATCGCGCGTTCGCGCCTGGAGATCGCGGCCACGTGGCTGGCCTGCGGACTCGATCCGGAACGCGTCACGTTCTACCGGCAATCCGACATTCCGGAAATTCCGGAACTGACCTGGATGCTCACCTGCGTGACGGCCAAGGGCCTGCTTAATCGCGCGCACGCCTACAAGGCCGCGGTCGACCAGAACACCGCCAAGGGCGAAGACCCGGACGCCGCGATCACCGCAGGCCTGTATATGTATCCGGTGCTGATGGCCGCGGACATTTTGATCTTCAACGCCGACAAGGTGCCTGTCGGGCGCGACCAGGTGCAGCACGTCGAGATGACCCGAGACATCGGCCAGCGCTTTAACCACACCTACGGCACGGCATGGCGCGCAGCCGGCGGCGAAGGCGAACCGTTCGCGCTGCCCGAAGTCGCGATCGAGGAGTCGGTCGCCACCCTGCCCGGTCTCGACGGTCGCAAGATGTCGAAGAGCTACGACAACACCGTGCCGCTGTTCGAAGGCGGCGCCAAGGCGACGCGCGAAGCCATTGCAAAGATCATCACCGACTCGCGCGAGCCGGGCGAGCCGAAGGATCCGGATTCCTCCAGCCTCCACGCGATCTACCGCGCCTTCGCAGGCGATGCGGAAAGTGCGGCGTTCCGCCACGAACTCGAAACCGGCATGGGCTGGGGCGACGCCAAGCAGAAACTCTTCGAGCGG
>JBQCCP010000199.1:0-2809 GCA_051962095.1 Rhodanobacteraceae bacterium | reverse complement strand
GTTCGAGGCGGTCGGCGCGCACGGCGCGGGGAAGATCGACGACACCGAACTCGCGAGCGTCGAGCGCGATGCCTGCTGCGGCGCGGGCGCGGGCGGCGGCCAGTTCACCGCCAACACCATGGCAATGGTGCTGACCACGCTGGGCCTGTCGCCGATGGGCCTGAACGATATTCCCGCCACGCACCCGGCCAAGAATGCGGCTGCATTCCGTTGCGGCGAACTGGTGATGGACTGCCTCGCGGCAGACCGCAAACCGCTGGACCCGCTGAGCCGCACCGCGTTCCGCAACGCCGCGCGTATGGTCGCGGCGACTGCGGGGTCCACCAACGCGGTGCTGCACATGCTGGCGATCGCGCGCGAAGCCGGCGTCGACTGGACGCTGGAAGACTTCGAACCCGCGTCGGCGGACACGCCGGTGATCGCGGATCTTCTGCCCGGCGGCCGCTACACCGCGGTGGAACTGTTCGGCGCCGGCGGCGTCGCGCGCGTCGCAAGGGAACTGGTCGCAGCGGGCATGCTGGAAGACGCGCCGACCGTCACGGGACGCAGCCTGTTCGCGGAGACCGCCGCGGCGCCGCAAGCGGAAAAGCAGGACGTGGTGCATGCGGTCGCATCGCCGCTGAAGCCGCGCGGCGGGTATTCGATTCTCTACGGCAACCTCGCGCCGGAAGGCTGCGTGCTGAAGATTCCGAAGCAAGGCGGCCAGTTCGCAGGAAACGCACGTGTGTTCGAAAGCGAGGAAGGCGCCTTCGCCGCGGTGCAGGAAGGCCGCGTGCAGGAGGGCGACGTGGTGGTGATCCGCAACGAGGGCCCGGCCGGCGGAGCCGGCATGCGCGAAATGCTGGGCGTGACCGCGGCACTGATCGGACGCGGACTCGGCAACGACGTGGCGCTGATCACCGACGGACGTTTTGCCGGCGCGACCCACGGCTTCATGGTCGGACACGTCGCGCCCGAAGCCGCGCGCGGCGGGCCCATTGCACTGCTGCGCGACGGCGATCCGGTCGTGATCGATGCAGCACGGCGCGAACTCTCGACGAGCGCCGATCTGGAAAGCCGCCGTGCCGCTTGGCGATCGCCCAAACCCAAAGTCACGCGCGGCGCGCTGGCGAAGTACGCGTACCTGGTCGGCTCTGCATCGGAAGGCGCAGTCACGCAACCCAGCCACTCCCCGTTGTTCCCTTCTCCCACTGGGAGAAGGTGGCCCGAAGGGCCGGATGAGGGTCCGGTGTCACCCACCCTCTCGACTTCACCGAACCCTCACCCCAACCCCTCTCCCGACGGGAGAGGGGCTCATCAAGGAGAACCCGCATGAATCCGCAAGCCAGCCATTCCCTCGCCCAATCCCGTATTGCCGTCCTTGGTTACGGCAGCCAGGGCCGCGCGCACGCCTTGAACCTCCGCGATTCGGGGCTCGACGTCGTGGTCGGCCTGCGCCGAAATGGCGCGTCGTGGCAACGCGCGGAAACCGAAGGCTTCACGGTGCTGGAGCCCGCCGACGTCGTGCGCGACGCGGACCTCGTCGCGGTACTGACGCCCGACATGGTGCAGCCGGCCCTGTATCGCGACGCCATTGAATCGAATCTGAAACCGGGCACCGCGCTGCTGTTCGCGCACGGCTTCAACGTGCACTTCGGGCAGATCCGGCCGCGCTCCGACATCGACGTGATCATGGTCGCGCCGAAAGGCCCCGGCGCGCTGGTGCGCAGCGAGTATGCGCGCAGTCGCGGCGTGCCGTGCCTGTTCGCCGTGCAACAGGATGCCAGCGGCCATGCCGAGGCGCGTGCGCGCGCCTACGCCGATGGCATCGGCGGCGGCCGCGCGATGCTGATCCGCACCGACTTCAAGGAAGAAACCGAGACCGACTTGTTCGGGGAACAGGCCGTGTTGTGCGGTGGCGCCAGCGCGCTGGTGCAGGCCGGTTTCGAAACGCTGGTCGAGGCGGGTTACCAACCGGAAATCGCGTACTACGAAGTGCTTCACGAGCTGAAGCTGATCGTGGACCTGTTCTACGAAGGCGGCATCACCAGGATGCTGGAGTTTGTCTCGGAGACCGCGCAGTACGGCGATTTCGTCAGCGGAACGCGCGTGGTCGACACGGGCGTGAAGGCGCGAATGAAAGACGTGCTGCACGAAATCCAGGACGGCACCTTCGCGCGCAACTGGACCGCCGAATACGCGGCGGGCCTGCCCAACTACAAGCGCTTCCGCCAAGCCGACCTCGACCATCCGGTCGAACAGGTCGGCAAGAAACTGCGCGCGCGCATGCCCTGGCTGCAACCGGCCGAGACGAAATCCGCCGTGGCAACCGACACGGTCACACCCCTGAAGAAGGCCGGCTGACCGCCGGCCGCAAACCAGCAAGAGGTCCGTCATGAAACGCTTCCATATCGCCCTGGCCGTCGCCGATCTCGACGCGTCCATCAAGGACTACAGCGCACGCCTCGGACAACCGCCGCAGGTGGTCGTCGACGGCGCGTATGCGCTGTGGCGCACGGAGCTTTTGAATTTTTCGATCTGCCGCGAACCCGAGCAGGCGGGCAAGTTGTGTCGCATGGGTTTCCTGGACGACGAGACGCATGACGTCACGCGCGACACCGACGTCAACGGCATTCCGTGGGAACGGTTCTCCACGCTGGCACACGACCTGCGCGTGGCGACGGCCTACGGCGTGCCGCGCTACGCGCCCGGCGACGACGAACTGATCCGCAACTGACCCGAAGGGATTGCCTTGTGAACATGCCGCTGCCCGCCGCACAGGATCTTGCCCCGACACCCGATCGCCACCCGCTCGCCGGACAATCGATGA
>JBQCCP010000198.1:0-6318 GCA_051962095.1 Rhodanobacteraceae bacterium | reverse complement strand
TGAGGCAACGCCAATTCGATGCGCTGGTGCACGCCCACGCGGGCGATCTGTACCGCTTTGCGTACTGGCTGTGCGGCGATCCCTCGCGCGCCGAAGACCTGGTGCAGGAAACCATGCTGCGCGCCTGGCGGGCGCTCGATTCGCTGCATGACGCGGCCGCGGCCAAACCCTGGCTGCTGACGATCCTGCGGCGCGAGCACGCGCGCGGCTTCGAACGCAAGTCGCTCGATCTCACCATCCTCGACGACGGCCTCAAGGACAGCATTCCCGACGAAGCGGCCGGCGCCGATCCCGAACAGGCGGGCAGCGATGCCGAGCTGCGCGAAGCGATCATGAAACTCGATCCCAAATACCGCGAGCCGCTGCTGATGCAGGTGCTGGGCGGCTTTTCCTGCGAAGAAATCGCGACGGAACTCGGCGTCAAACCAGGGGCGGTCATGACCCAGTTGTTCCGCGCGCGCCACCGGCTGCGCAAACTGTTGTCCGGCGAAACCACCGGAAGGGAGTCCGTCCATGGACTGTCTTGAATTCCGCCGCCGTCTCGCCGCGGAGCCCGGCGCGCGTGACGCCGAATTCCTCGCGCATCGCGATCATTGCCACGCCGGCTGCACCGAAAGCTGGTGGCGTGCGCAACGCTTCGAGCGGCAGTTGCGGGGCGTGCTGCAATCGACAGAGCCGCGGCCCGATCTCGCCGAGCGCGTGTTGCTGGCGCAAGCGACCTCGCTGCGCGGACGCGCGCGACATCGCTGGCAAACCGGATTGGCACTTGCAGCTTCGCTGCTGGTCGCATTCATCGTGGCCGGCTATGCATGGAGCTTTCGCCCCGCCGATGGTGGCCCGCTGGCCGGCATGGCGATCGCGCACGTGCGCAGCGAAGCCTTCTCGCTCACCATGACCCGCCCGATCGATGCCAGGCAAATGCGTCCGGTGTTCGCGAAACGCGGCGTCACGCTGCGCAGCGTGCCGGACCACGCCGTCTTCGCGGCCGACTGCAGGGTCGGGCCGTATCGCGCGGTGCACCTGGTGCTGCGCGAGAACGGCAATCCGGTCACCGCGCTGTACGTGGTGGGCCATCGCATCGCCGACGCCCGGGATTTCAGCCGCGCCGGCTGGCAAGGACGCGAAGTGCCGATCGGCGACGGCACGCTGGTGCTGCTCGGCAACGGCAGCGCGGGCTTCGCCGCCGCCGAACGCGCGATGGCCGACGCGGTGCTGGGTGCCCTGCCAGCCGAACAGACCTGAGCGCGTGTGTGTTGGGAACCGCATCGGCAAGGCCGGTGCGCTGCAGAATCGGCGCTGCCCGCATCCCGCGGCCGCACCGTCCTGAAAAACAAAGTCGGCGTCGGTGGTCCGGCACGCTTCGCGCGCCCGGTCTCAAAAAAGAACCACTCCCTGCAGGAGTGGTTCGTATGGGTAACTGGTGCGAATGGGTTGCTACGCGGTGCGCCGACGCAACCCCGCAAATGCGCCGATCAACAACGCGCCGAACCCGAACATTCCGAGCGCTGCGGGCTCGGGAACGGACTTGAATGCATCCAGCGTGAAACTCTGATCGGCGCCCGTGCCCCAGGTCCACGTGTACGTGCCGGGCGTCACGCCGAGACTGGCGAGGCTCGCGTTGTCCCATGTGGCGCTGCTGGAAAGCGCCGCGCCGGACACATAGCCGTGGGGCACGAACAGGAAGCCGCCGTTGAAGTTCCCGAATATCGTCACCGGGTCACCAGCGTTGCTGGTCTCGGGCGTCTGGCCGGCGCCGCCGCCGAAAGCCGCGGGTCCGGTCAACCCCGAGTAACCATCGAAAATCACGGACCACGATGGATTCAGCCCGATGCTCAGATACCCCTGCGATGGCTGTATCGCGGCATAGGTGCCGTATCCGGGACCGGGGCCGCCGTCCCGATTCACAAGGCCGCTCAGATCGAACGCCCCGCTTCCGGTGGCGACGACGTCGCTTCCTCGCTGCACCAGCTTGACGACATAAGGAGTCGCCTGCGCCGAGCATGGTGCCAGCAACGCGATGGCGGCGGCCAGCGCAGCGCCAGCTGGCAGGATCCGGCTTCGACGGGCAGCGAAAACAGGTTGCATTGGATGTTCTCCGTGTGAGGTGGTTGACGGGATACAAAAGCGGGTACCAAGACCGGACGACGATGCCATCGCTTACACGATGTAATGAGAATCACGGATCCATGCCCGACAACCCGGCGGGAGAACGCAAACCAACACTGTGTTCGGAAGCGGAGGCGCGAACTTCGACCGGCGACGGGCGAGATTGCGTCCGCACAAGGGCGGCGGGAATGGCCCACTGTTCGGTCGCGACAAGCACGCCCGGGCCGCATCGGCGATAATCGCGCCTTTCCACGGCAAGGCCCGACGCATGCCCGAGTTGTCCGTGGTCGTGCCCGTGTTCAACGAGCGCGACAACATCCCGCCGCTGCTTGCCGAGATCGCCGCCGCGCTGCGCGGGCGCGTCGACTACGAAGTGGTGTACGTCGATGACGCCAGTTCCGACGGTTCGCTGGACGTATTGAAGGCCGAGCGGGCGAAGCATCCCGAACTTCGCATCGTGCGGCACTTGAAGCAGAGCGGCCAGAGCACCGCGATCCGGAACGGCGTGCGCGCGGCGCGCGGCACATGGATCGCGACGCTGGACGGCGATGGCCAGAACGATCCCGCCGACATCCCGAAGTTGCTGGACGCGCGCAAAGCCGCCGATCCGAAAGTGAAACTGTTCGCCGGCTGGCGCACCACGCGCCGTGACTCGTTCAACAAGCGCATTTCCTCGAAGATCGCCAACGGCGTGCGCTCGCGGATGCTGCGCGACGCCACGCCCGACACCGGCTGCGGCCTCAAGCTTTTCGAGCGCGACACCTTTCTCGCGCTGCCCTACTTCGACCACATGCACCGTTACTTGCCCGCGCTTGTGAAACGCGCCGGCTTCGATTCCGTCAGCATTCCGGTCGGACATCGCCCGCGCACCCGTGGCGTATCCAAATACGGCATGCTCGACCGGCTGTGGGTGGGCCTTGCCGACCTGCGCGGTGTCGCGTGGCTGATGCGGCGCGCGAAGGTGACCGACGTCGAGGAACTGTGATCGTCGCCGTGCCCGGCCTGGCCGCGCAGGCACGCGCAGTGCTGCGCGACGTATTCGGGTACGGTGCGTTTCGCGACCGCCAGCAGGCCATCATCGAACACCTGCTGCACGGCGGCGACGCGCTGGTGCTGATGCCGACTGGCGGCGGCAAGTCGCTGTGCTACCAGATTCCCGCGCTGCTGCGCGATGGCACGGCCATCGTGGTTTCGCCGCTGATCGCCCTGATGCAGGACCAGGTGGAAGCGTTGCGGCAGCTTGGCGTGGCGGCGGCGTTCCTCAATTCCAGCCTCGATGCGCCGGCGCAGGCCGACGTCGAGCGGCGCTTCCTGCATGGCAGGTTGAAGCTCCTGTACGTGGCGCCCGAGCGGCTGCTCACCGGGCGCTTCCTGGATCTGCTCGGACGCACAAAGGTGTCGTTGTTCGCGATCGACGAAGCCCATTGCGTGTCGCAATGGGGTCACGACTTCCGCCCCGAATATCGCGAGCTGACGGTGCTGCACGAGCGTTTTCCGAACGTGCCGCGCATCGCCCTCACCGCGACCGCCGATACCCCGACCCGGCGCGAAATCGCCGAACGCCTGGCGCTCGACAAGGCGCGGCAGTTCATCTCCAGCTTCGACCGGCCCAACATCCGCTATCGCGTCACGCAGCGCGACCAGCCGCGCCAGCAATTGAAGGCTTTCCTCGCCGGACACCGCGGCGAATCAGGGATCGTCTATTGCCTGTCGCGGCGCAAGGTCGAGGACACCGCGGCGTGGCTCGTCGAACAGGGCATCGAGGCGCTGCCCTACCACGCCGGCCTCGACGGGGCCACGCGCGCCGCCAACCAGCAGCGCTTCCTGCGCGAAGACGGCATCGTGATGTGCGCGACCATCGCCTTCGGCATGGGCATCGACAAGCCGGACGTGCGCTTCGTCGCGCATCTCGACCTGCCGAAAAGCCTCGAAGGCTATTACCAGGAAACCGGGCGCGCCGGTCGCGACGGACTGCCGGCCGAGGCGTGGATGACCTACGGGCTGAGCGATCTCGTCACGCTGGCACAATTCATCGAGCAATCAGACGCCGATGAGGCGCGCAAGCGGCTGGAACGCGCCAAGCTCGATGAATTGTTGGCGTTCGCCGAAAGCACCCGCTGCCGCCGCCAACAGATGCTCGCCTACTTCGACGAGACGCTCGAACAGCCGTGCGGCAACTGCGACAACTGCCTCGAACCACCGCCCACGTGGGATGCCACCGAAGCTGCGCAAAAAGCGCTGTCATGCGTGTACCGCACCGGCCAGCGCTTCGGCGTCGGTTACCTGATCGACGTGCTGCTGGGCAAGGACAACGGGCGCATCCAGGCGCAACGCCACGATCGTCTTTCGGTGCACGGCATCGGCACCGAGCTCGACGCACGCCAATGGCGCGGCGTGTTCCGGCAACTGGTCGCCCGCGGCCTGCTGAGCCCCGACCTTGAAGGCTACGGAACCTTGCGCCTGACGCCGGCCGCGCATCCGGTCCTGCGCGGCGAAGAAACCGTCTACCTGCGCCAGGAAGCCGACCGCGCGCAGCGCAGCGCCAGCCGTCGTGCCGATGCCTCGGGCAATCGCCGCAGCCTCGACATCGCCCCGCATGAAGAACCGCTATGGAATGCCCTGCGCGACACCCGCGCGAAATTGGCGAAGGAACAGGGCGTGCCCGCGTACGTGATCTTCCACGACGCCACCCTGTACGCAATGCTGCGCGAGCGTCCCAAGGACCGCGAGGCGCTGGCCACCATCAGCGGCGTCGGCGCGCGCAAGCTCGAGCGCTACGGCGAGCGCTTCCTTGCGGTGTTGCGGGATGCCTGACCACGGCGATGCGCGCGGCGAGAATGAACCGGCGCGGCGTCCCCGAACCGACTCCGATCGCGCTGCGCGCATCCGGAATGACCACCACAGATGGGCAAACGCCGCAGCCCGATCGGTGCAGGCCTTGTCATTCCGGGGCGGTCTGTAGCCCCATCGCAGACTGAACCCGGAATTGGTCTGGGAGGAGTCGTGCAGCGCCCCCCGCTGCGTCAGCGCTTGCCCTTCGCCAGCGGCAAGTCGGCGCGCCGCCATGCGTCCAGGCCACCGGCCAGCGTCGCGACGTTGGTGAAGCCGGCCTTGACCAGCCGCCGCGCGGCCTTCCCCGATTCCATGCCGTTCCTGCAGACGGTGATCACCGGCAACGCCTTGGCCTTGGCGAGATCCTTGTTCTCGGGATCGAACTGGCTGGGCGCGACGTGCCTGGAACCCGCGATGTGGCCCTTCTCGAAATCGGCGTTCGCGGACAGGTCGATCACCAGCGGTTCGCCGCGGTTGATCATCTGCACCAGCGCGCCCGGTGTCAGTTCGCGGAAGCCGCGGAACTGCCGCGACACCTCCAGCGCGATCAGGGCCAGGATGATCACGATGAACGCGATCACCAGCAGGAGGTGGTTGCCGATGAACTGCGGCAGGCGGGTCAGGAACTCGTGCATCACGATGTCTTGATCGAGGAACAGCCGCGCATTATCGACGAACACGCGGAATGCTGCATGCTCATTGCGGCGTGATGTCGGGCAGCCCCGATTCCAGCCACCAGTGCTTGGCCTTGGCGTCCCAGCGCCAGGTCTGGTGGTCAACCACGCTGTAGACGCGCTGGCTGGATTTCACGATCAGGCCGATGGTGGCGGTCTGCGCGACGGTGTCCTCGCCGGTCGCCATCGGACCGGAGGCATCGTATTCGGCGACCCGCACCGTGTCGTACAGCGCCTTTTGCTGGGGGGTGAGCGGATGCGTGGCGCGCACGGCCGGATCGACATAGTTCCACGCGCTCTGGAAATCGCCCCAGCGCAGGGCTGCGCCGTAGGCTTCCAGCGTCTGGTCGCGCAGGTTGTTCTTGTTCTGCATCGTCGCGCAGCCCGCCAGCAGCAACAGTGCGGCGGCCGCAAGCATGATTCGGCGCATGCAGGGCCTGCCAGCGCAATGCCAACCGAGCCGCGTTGCTTCCGCAGCGGTCGCCAGACGAGACGCGCGCCGCAGCACCAGAGTGGTCCTCTGGTCAAGGCGCGCACCGATGGATGGCGGCCGCCGCGGAGCAACCCTTCGGGCCGGGGCTGTTTGCCCGCATGGCTGCGTCATCGCTCGTCTATGTATCGACATACATCTTCCTCACTCTTTCTTGCCCGGCAGACACACCGCCGCGGGCGGGGTGGTTTGGCTTGGGGTTGGCAAGCCCGGACT
>JBQCCP010000197.1:0-12283 GCA_051962095.1 Rhodanobacteraceae bacterium | reverse complement strand
CGGCAATCGAGGCCACGCCCTCATCTTCGATGCCGGGTTTGGGCGCGGCGCTGCTGATTGCCGAACCGCCGTGGCCACCGGCCTGGCAAGTGCACCTGCTGGCACCCGAGCGCATCGGCCCGGTCCTGAGTCCTCGATATCCCAGTTTCTCGAGCCTGCGCAAAGCAAGTCTTGCCGCGCTCGGAAAGGAAGCCTTGCTGCACACGTCATCGCGTCCGCAGGCCTGGCCCGCGTGGGCACGCGCGCAGCGCGTCGCGGTCAGCCGATTGCACTTCGGCCAAAGCTTCGAGCACCTGTATTACCTGCTGGAAGCCGCCGTGGCAGGCCTGGGCGTCGCGATCGCGCCACGGCAACTCGTCGCCGACGATTTGCTGGCCGGCAGGCTGGTGGCGCCGTGGGGGTTTCGCGAGACCCGTGCAAGTTGGGCGCTGTGCGCGCCCAAATCATCGGGCGATCCGCGGCTCGCCGCATTGGCGGCATGGTTGAAGCTTGAACTTGCCCTTGCCTGAAGCGCTCGCGCTTCAAAGATTCTGGCGCGCGCCCTGCTTCAACTGTTCCACGACCTCGGCCGTGAATTCGCCGAGGACGCCGCGACGCTGTTCGGGGATGTGCGCAGCGGGATCGTGGTCGTCGAACACGTAATAATCCAGCAGGTTGCGCCATGCGGCGCGCTGTTCGGCGGGCAGCGCGTGGAACGCGAGCAGGCAATGGTACAACGCGGCGCGCGCGTGCCCGCTGACGTAACCCGGCACATCCACTGGATTCCACCAGTAGTTCACCAGCGCGTTCAACTGTTCCAGCGATTCGACGTGGTGCCACCACAAGGGCGGAACGTAGATCGCGTCGCCCTCGTTCAAATCGGTCGCCTTGGCGGCGGCGAGCGCCTCCTTGAGGCGCGGGTAACGCGGATCGTCCGGGCGGTCGAGACGCGCAAGGCTGATCGCGGCGCCGGTGGGCGCGTAATCCAGCGGCCCGACGTAAAGATTCGGCAATTGCTCGGGCGGAAACAGCGTAAAGCGGCGCGTCCCGCACACGACGCACGCGATGTTCTGCTGCGAATCGAAATGCGTGGGTGTCACGGTGCGATTGCCCAGCCACAGCCGCGGTTCGATGCCGGGATCGAGAAACGGCAGTTTGTGGTCGGCCAGCAACGCTGGCAGGCATTCGCGCAGCGGCACGCTCTGGATCACCAGCCCCGGTGCGTGCGCGTGCTGGCTGTACTTCGCGAGTCGCTGCAGGCCCAGCGTCAGCGGCACCTTGAAATGCTGGTAGTTGAAACCGGAAAAATCCGGCGTGTAGCCGATCAGGCCTTCCGCTTCCGGTGCGATCAGCAGCGTGGTGACGTCGGCGCCGCTGTCGAGCTCCGCCAGCCGTTGCGCGAACGCGGTGTCGGACTGCAGGGCCAGCTTCACGATCGGCCAGTCGCGCACCAGCCCGCGGATCACCAGCGGCTTGCCGCGGGCAACCGCGGCGACAAGATCGAAGTTGCGTGGATCGCCCACGTACTCTTCGATCGGTGCCGCGTCGGGCACCATCACCGTTGCCCCGTTCATGCGATCTCCGCATCCGCGGCTCGCACCGCCGCGAAGAACGCGCGCAACTTGCCGGCGTCCTTGATGCCGGGCGCGGATTCCACGCCACTGGCGAGATCCACCGCCCACGGCCGCACCGCACGGATCGCCTCGCCCACGTTCGAGCGATTCAAGCCGCCCGCCAACAGGATCGGGCGATCCAGATCCCGCGGCACGCGCGACCAGTCGAAGGTCCGGCCGCGACCGCCCTGCTGCCCCGGCGGATGGCCGTCCAGCACGAACCCGGCGGCGCGCGCATGTTGCGACGCGATTGCCCGCACGTCCACGTCGCCCTGCATGCCGATAGCCTTGGTGTAACGGATGCCGAACGATTCGCAGAACGCCGCGTCCTCGCTGCCGTGGAACTGCACGAAGTCGGGCCGCACCGCGTCGATGATCGTGCGCACGCGTTCGGCGGGAAGGTCGTGGGCCAACAGCACCGCATCCACCAGCGCGGGCAACGCATCGCGGATCGCGCGCGCCTGCTCGATCGACGCCCCGCGCGGGCTGCTCGGCGTCATCACGATGCCGATCGCGTCCGCGCCCAATTCGCACGCAAGCAATGCGTCTTCGACGCGGGTGACGCCGCAGATTTTTACGCGGGTGCGGTTCATGGACTCAAGGTAAAGCAGAATCGATCCGCAAATGAACGCGAATGACAGCAATGGCCGAAAACCATTTGCGGTTATTGGCGTTCATTCGCGGACTGTTTTCACTCTTCAGTGACTTCGGGCGGGAGCTGCCATTCTGCCGGATACCGCGGACCGATGAAGGTGAGGCCCTGCGGCGTCGCGGTGACACCCGCGATTTCGCGATTGCGGGCCGCCAGAACCTCCGCAATCCATGCCACCGGCCGCTCGCCACGGCCGACTTCCAGCAGCGACCCCACGATGTTGCGCACCATGTGGTGCAGGAACGCGTTGGCTTCGATCTCGACGATCACCAGGTCGGCGTTGCGGTGAACGCCGACATGCGTGACGTTGCGGCGCGCGTGGCGCGCCTGGCACGACACCGCGCGGAACGACGAAAAATCCTGCTCGCCGACCAAGGCCTGCGCTGCCGCGTGCATGGCTTCGGCATCCAGCGGCACGCGTTCCCAGGACAGGAATCGCGCATCCAGCGCGGGGCGGATCGGCCGGTTCAGAATCGCATAGCGATAGCGTCGCGCGCGCGCCGAAAATCGAACGTGGAAAACGTCGGGCATGGCCTTGGCCCAAAGCACCGCGACCGCACGCGGCAGGCGCGTGGTGGCGCCCAGGACCCACGCGCGCGGATTGCGCATTGCACTCGTATCGAAATGCACCACCTGGCAGCGCGCGTGCACCCCAGCGTCGGTGCGCCCCGCGCAGGTCACCTCGACAGGATGGTCGGCGACGAACGACAGCGCCGCTTCCACCTCGGCCTGCACGCTCGGCCCGTGCCCCAGTCGTTGCCAGCCGAAGAAGTCGGTGCCGTCGTATTCGATGCCCAGCGCGACGCGCATTGCGCCATGTCAGCCCGCGACTTCGGCCAGCAGGCGCCGGGCTTCGTCCTTCTGGGCCTGCGAGCCTTCCTCGACCACTTCTTCGAGCATCGCACGCGCCCCGACCGGATCGCCCATGTCGAGATAGGCGCGCGCCAGATCGAGCTTGGTGTCGACCGGGTCGTCGGCGAATTCCTGTTCGGTGTCCTCCGTCATCGCAATCGCGGGTGCGTGCACGGGTTCCGTCCGCCACGCCTCCATCACGGCTTCGACATCCGGCTGCGCGTGCACGGGCGCTGGCGGCTCGACGGAGCTTTCCGGTTCCGCCACGGATTCGGCTGCGTGCAGCGTGGGCGCCCCCGGCTCTTCGGTCGCCGGATGATGCAGTTCGACCATGCCGTACGGGTCGTGCGCCTCGGGCGGCAATTCGAACAACGGCAGGTGCGGCGCGAGTTCCTCGCCCATGGCCGCGACTTCGCGCCACTCGTCGCCGTGCAGGTCCGCAACGTGGTCGCGCATCGCGGTCGCGGCGGCGACGAAATGCGGCTCGTCGCCTTGCGTGTAGTAATACCGGCACAACGCGAGATGGGCCGACAAATCGTCGGGGTGCTCCGCCACCCGCGCCTGCAGGGCGGCCTCATCGTCCGGCTCGACGCCATCGGCCGCGACGTCATCAGGATCCATCAGCGGCCCGCGCGCGGCGACAGCCGCATCGCCGCCGCGCCGCCTGCGCAACAGCCCGAACAGGACCAACGCCAGCACCACGAGCCCGGCAATGAGCCAGGCCAGCGGGCGTTCGTACCACGGCGACGCCGCCGGCTGCGCATTCTGCGCGGCAACCCTGGCGGAGGCCGGTGCGTTCGCGGCAGAACTTGCCGGCGCAACCGTCTTCGCGGCGGGCTGGGCGATGTTCGCACTCGTGGCGGTCGCCGCCGGGGAAGCCCCCGCAGCACCAGCCTTGCCCGATTGCACCTCCGCGAGCTTGCGCTGCAGTTCGGCGATCGTGGCATCCTTCATGCTCAGCAGCTTGTCGGATTTCTGCGAAATGTCCTTCAGGCTGCGCACGCGCGACTCGAGGTCGGTGTTGGACTGATTGAGGCTGACCAAGGTCCCGCGATCGTTCTGCAGTTTCTGCTGCAATCCCGCAACGGTTTCGCTGCCGGTACCACCCGCCACCCCCGGACGGCTGCTGGCGCCGCTGCCCTCGCCGGTCGGCGGCACCAGCGAAAGATGATCGGAGGCAGGCGCCTGCCTGCCCGGTTTGGGTGCGGCGTTGGCGGCGGCTTGCGCCGCCGTGCCCTCGACCACCGTCGCCGGATGCGGGCGCGCCGCGCGCCAGCTTTCGTATTGGCGATGCACCTCGGCGTTGGCTTGCGCGATGGTGGTCTGGTCGATCACGTCGCGGGTCGGGATGCGCAGGATCGCTCCGGCCTTGAGGTCGTTGATGTTGTCCTTGAAGAACGCGTCGGGATTCGCGGCCTTGATCGCCACCATCAACTGGTTGACGGTGACGCCCGACCCGCGGGTCGCGTCCTTCGCGATGCCATACAAGGTGTCGCCACGATGGACCTCGATGCTCGCGGGCAGATTGCCCGGCTGCGGCGAGGATGGTGCAGGCTGCGGTGCAGGACGCGGCGGCGGCGCCGGTGGCGCAGGCTGCGCTGCGGCAGGTTTCTCAGCCGCCGGCGGATGGGCGGGGGCCGCCGGCGCAGGCGCGGGCTGCGCGAACGCCGATGCGGGCGGCAACTGCGCCGCCTGGGAGGATTGCGTCGCCGTGGCCGGGCTGCTGGCCACCGGCGCCGCCTCCACGCCTGGCGCGGGCGCGGCGATCACCGGATTCAGCAGCACCACGAACTCGCGCACCTGCTTGCCCTCGCGCGTATTCACCTGCAGCAGGAAATCGAGGTACGGGTCGGTGATCGGCTGGGTGCTGGTGACCAGGATCAGCTTCTGGCCGTTGTTGTCCGTGACGATGTGGAACTGCAGGGTCTGGTCGGTTGGCGTGACCTGCAGCCCGGCGCGCTGGAAATCCCCGGCGGACGCCAGGCCGACGGTGAGCCCTTCCAACTCGGTCAGGTTCTTCGGATGCAGCGGGATCGCGGCGACCAGCGGCTGGTTGAGCGCCGACTTCACCTGGATCTGTCCCAATTGCAGCGCCCACGCCGGCGCCGCGACGGTAGCCAGCAACGCGGCACACGCTATGCGGAGTTTCAAGTTCATGGACCACGACCCCCGGCCAGCAAACGGACACGCGGGAACTGCCGTGCACGCCCGCGCGAGCGCAAGGGTATTGCAGAAACCGCCAATCACCAAGCCCGGCGGGTGAATCCCGTCAGCGGTGCGAGGAACCGGAAGATGCCGGTACGCCCGCCGCCTGGAGCTTCTCCTGCAACGCGGCGATTTCGGCGTCGCGCTGCTGCAACTGTGTCTGCCTGGCGGCGTTCTGCTGTTCCATCTGCGTGACCTGCGCCTGCAGCGCCTCGTTGCGGGAACGCGCCGCGGCCAATTTCGCGTCGACGTCCTTCAACTGGTGCTCGAGGTTCGCGGGATGTTTCGCCGGGGGCGTGGCCGCCGTGGCCGCGATCGATGCGCCCAGCAGTGCGAGGCCAAGCCCCATGTTCCGCAATGTGTTGTACATCGTCATGTCGAGTCTTCCCCGCGGCCAGCCTCAAAGATACTCGCGTACGAGGATTTCCGCGATCTGAACCGCGTTCAGCGCCGCGCCCTTGCGGATGTTGTCGGAGACGATCCACAGATCCAGCCCGTTCGGGTGCGAAATGTCCTCGCGGATGCGGCCGACGTAGACCGGATCCTTCCCGGCCGCATGGCCCACCGGCGTCGGATAACCACCGGGCTTGCGCTCGTCCACCACCATCACGCCGGGCGCGGATTCCAGCAGCGCGCGCGCGGCGGCGGCCTCCATCTTGTCGCGGGTCTCGATATGCACCGCCTCTGAGTGGCCGTAGAACACCGGCACCCGCACGCAGGTCGGATTCACCTGGATCGAGTCGTCCTCCAGGATCTTGCGGGTTTCCCACACCATCTTCATTTCTTCCTTGGTGTAGCCGTTGTCGAGGAAGACGTCGATGTGCGGGATCACGTTGAACGCGATCTGCGCCGGGAATTTCTCGGGTTCCACGTCGTGGAAGTTCAGGAGTTCGGCGGTCTGGCGGCCGAGTTCTTCCATGCCCGAACGCCCGGCGCCCGAAACCGACTGATACGTCGCGACGTTGATGCGCTCGATGCCCGCCGCGCGATGGATCGGCGCCAGCGCCACCAGCATCTGCATGGTCGAGCAGTTGGGATTGGCGATGATGTTGCGCTGGGTGTACTCGGCGATCGCGTGCGGATTGACTTCGCTGACCACCAGAGGCACGTCGTCCACGTAGCGGAATTCCGAGGTGTTGTCGATCACCACCGCGCCGGCCGCGGCCGCGCGCGGCGCGTGTTCGCGGCTGACCGAACCGCCCGCCGAGAAGAACGCGATGTCTATTCCGTCGAAGTCGTACTTCGCGAGATCGCGCACCGCCACCTGCTTGCCGGCGAACTTCAGCGTACTGCCTGCGGAACGCTCGCTCGCCAGCGGCACGAATTCGCCGACCGGAAATTCGCGTTCCTCGAGGATGGACAGCAAGGTCTCACCCACCGCGCCGGTGGCGCCGACCATCGCGACGTTGTAACGATCTTTGTTGCTCATGAACACTCCGATGGGGCGGGAGCTGCTCGTTGCGCGGGCGACTCCCCACTTACGTTGTTATTCCGGGAATACGAGGCGTCACCTCGCCCACGTCGCCGCACTGCGCCCGGTGCCGCAGCGCCTGGTCCATCAGCACCAGGGCCACCATGGCCTCGGCGATCGGCGTGGCGCGGATGCCCACGCACGGGTCGTGGCGACCCTTGGTGCGCACCTCGGTTTCCTCGCCCGTGGTGTCCACGCTGCGGCCCGGCACCGGGATGCTGGAAGTCGGCTTCAGTGCGATCGAGGCGACGACATCCTGTCCTGACGAAATCCCGCCCAGTATGCCGCCCGCGTGGTTGGACGTAAAGCCGTCCAAACGCATTTCGTCGCGGTGCTCGCTGCCCTTCTGCGCCACACTCGCGAAGCCGGCTCCGATTTCGACGCCCTTCACCGCATTGATCGACATCAGCGCCGATGCCAGATCCGCGTCCAGCTTGCCGTACACCGGCTCGCCCCAACCCGGCGGCACCCCGGACGCGACGACGTTCACCCGCGCCCCGCAGGAATCCCCGGCCTTGCGCAATGCGTTGATGCGCGTTTCCAGTTCCGGCACCTGCGCGGCGACCGGCCAGAAGAACGGATTGGATTCCACCACGTCGAAGTCGATGGCCGCACCTGCCGGCAGCGCCGGCACGATGTCATCCATCTGCGCCATCCAGCCGTGCACCTCCACGCCGAATTTGTCCTTGAGCCACTTTTTCGCGATCACCGCCGCAGCGACCCGCATCGTGGTCTCACGCGCCGAGGCACGCCCGCCGCCGCGTGGATCGCGGATGCCGTACTTCTGCCAATAGCTGTAGTCGGCGTGGCCGGGCCGGAAAACCTGCGCGATTTCGGCGTAGTCCTTCGAACGCGCGTCGGTGTTGCGGATCAGCAGCGCGATCGGCGTGCCGGTAGTCCTGCCCTCGTAAACGCCCGAGAGGATTTCGACTTCATCGGATTCATGGCGCTGCGAGGTGTAGCGCGATTTTCCGGTGGCGCGTCGCGCGAGATCGTGCACGAAGTCTTCGGACGCAACCGTGATACCGGGCGGGCAACCATCGATCACGCAGCCGATCGCCGGCCCGTGCGATTCGCCGAAAGTGGTGACCGAGAAGAGCTTGCCGAAGGTGTTGGAGGACACGGCGCGCGATCCGCGAGCGGGAACCTGCGCAAGCTTACCCGTCTTCGCCGGCCGGCGCGGCCAGCCATTCCCGAGCCTGCAGCGCGAACACCACGTGATGGGGCTGGCTGCCGGTGCGGCGCATGCCCAAGCCTTCCAGCAGCCGCATGCACATGAAGTTGAGGGGATCGACCAGTGCGACCACGCGCTGCTTGTGCAATCCGCCGAACACGAAATCCAGCATCACTTCCACGGCTTCGCGCGCATGGCCCTGTCGCTGGTGCGCGGGCGCGAGGCTGATGCCCAGCTCCACGGTGGCATCATCCAGGAAATGCAATCCCAGATCGCCGATCAGCTCGTCCGTATCGCGCAGCCGGATCGCGCGCTGCCACCATGCTCCCGGCGTGTCGGGCGCCACGCCCTCTTGGGCTTCGATGAAACGGGCCGCATCCGCGATCGAAGCGGGTTTCCAGCCCTGATAGCGACTCACCGCCGGATCGCTGCGATACGCGAACAATGCGTCCGCATCCTCGCCGCGCAAGGCATCCAGCCGCAGGCGCGCGGTGACGATTTCCATCAACGCGCAGCCGCCGCGCGAATCGCCGCCGCGTGTTCGACCAGTTCGCGGCGCTCCAATGCGAACACGCCCATCGGTCCGACCTTGAAATCGACCCAGACGAACGGGACATCCGGCAGCAACGCGTTCAAGGCATGCTCGCTTTCGCCGACTTCCACGATCAAAAGGCCATCCTCGTTCAAGTGGTCCGGCGCATCGCGCAGGATCCGCAGCGCGATGTCGAGGCCATCCTCGCCAGCGGTCAGGCCCAGCTTCGGTTCGTGCGCGTATTCACCCGGCAGCGCCGCGTATTCCGCGTCGGTCACGTAGGGCGGATTGGAAACGATCAAGTCGTAGCGCTCGCCGTGCAGCCCGGCGAACAAGTCCGACCTCACCGCGCGAACCTGCCTGTCGACCTGGTGCAGCGCGATGTTCTCGCGCGCGAGCGCCAGCGCGTCGTCGCTGACATCGGCGATGTCCACGCGCCAGTGCGGGTTGTGCGCGGCCATCGCGATCCCGATGCAGCCCGAGCCCGTGCACAGGTCCAGCGCGCGCTCGATTTCGCGGCCGTCCAGCCAGGGCGAGAACCCACCCTCGATCAGTTCCGCGATCGGCGAGCGCGGCACCAGCGCGCGCGCATCCGACTTGAACGGCATGCCCGCGAACCAGGCTTCGCCGACCAGATAGGCGACCGGCTCGCGGGTTTCGATGCGGCGGTCGATCAGCGACAGCACGCGGGTTTTCTCGACCGCCGTGACCCGCGCTCCACCGTAGGCCGGCGGCAGGTCGGGCGGCAGGTGCAGCGAGGACAACACCAGGTGCGTCGCCTCGTCGATCGCGTTGTCGTGGCTGTGGCCGAACGTCAGCCCGGCCGCGTTGAAACGGCTGGCCGCGTAGCGGATCAGATCCACGATGCTCTGCAGTTCGTTGGTCATGGCGGCGCGCGGCAAAGCGGCAGTATAGAGGTGGCTCTGCGGCTACACTGACCGGATGCGTTTCCCGATCCTCGCCCAATATCTTGCCCCGCAGAAAACCCTCAGCCGCATCGTGCGCGCCGCCACCCGCTGGACCTGGCGCCCCTGGAAGAACTTCCTGATCGGCCGCGTGGTGCAGGTCTACAAGGTTGACATGGATGATGCCGCGCAACCCGATCCGTTCGCGTTCCTGAGCTTCAATGATTTTTTCACTCGCGGACTGCGGATCGGCGCGCGGCCCCCCGAAGGCGATGCCGGCACGCTGGTCAGTCCGGCCGACGGCCGCATCAGCCAGATCGGGCGGATCGAGGCCGGCCGCATCCTGCAGGCCAAGGGGCGCGGGTACAGCGTGGCCGACCTGTTTGCTGACCCGGCCGCCGCGGAGCGGTACCGCAACGGCGCCTTCGCCACGATCTATCTGTCGCCCAGCGATTACCATCGCGTACACATGCCGCTGGACGGCGAACTGGTCGAATCGGTCCACGTCCCGGGGCGCCTGTTCAGCGTCGCGCCCGGTCCCGTCGCCGACATCCCGAACCTGTTCGCCCGCAACGAACGGCTGATCTGCCATTTCGAGGGTCCGCGCGGACCGTTCGTGGTGGCGATGGTCGGCGCGATCCTGGTTTCCGGCATCACCACCGTCTGGGGCGGTCCGGTGGTGCCGCCGTACGGGCGTGGCATCGTGCACCGCGAGTGGCGCGGCTGGGGCGTGCGGCTGGTGCGTGGTGCGGAAATGGCCCGGTTCGAAATGGGTTCCACCGTGATCGTGCTGGTGCCCTCGGCGCGCTTCGATCCGGCGCTCCGGCCCGAGTCGATCGTGCGGGTGGGCCGACGGCTGGGGGATTTGTGGACCGGGCCCGATCAGGGCACAATCACCTGACACGGGGAAAACGGCGAAGCCGCGTGAGGAATCTGTCTTTGACCTCGCAACACCAGAAACCCGGGGACAACTATCTCCGCCGGCTTGTCACGCGCGTCACCGCGATGGGCCGCCATGCACGCCTGCGGCGCCAACTCGCCGAAATCGAACATCGCAGCCTGGAATTGCCGCGCTCGTACCGCGAGCAACTGGCCGACCTGATCGGCCGCGAGTGCGACAACGTGGCGCAGGCCGCCGATCCCTCGCAATACGGCATCCAGATCGAGAACGGCATCACCCAGAACGGCCTGGACGTGGGCTACGACCGCGCGCGCTCCGACAACGTGCAGGTGCGGATGCGCGGCCTCGCCTTGTGGATCGCGCTGGTCTACCACGAAACGCGCGGCGCCAGCGCACCGGACGTCGAGGACCTGCACCGCCACGTCCTGCGCATCATGCGCGAATTGAAGGTGTTCTCGTCGCGACTGGAATCCGGCGGGACCAGCGCTTGACCCTGCGTGGCGGTCGCGCCGACGGCGCCGATGGCCGGCACATGGACGCATTCGGGGCATGATCGAAGTCGGACACATCAGCCATACCGGCCTCCGCCGCGAGCTGAACGAAGACACCTACTGGGCCGACGCGGATCTCGGCCTGTTCCTCGTGGCCGACGGCATGGGTGGCCACGGCCGCGGCGAGTTCGCCGCCACCCTCGCCCGCGATGCGCTGGTGGATGCGGCGCGCACCGCGCGCGAACTCGAGAGCGCGATCCGCAATGCCGGCAACCAGATCGCGGCGTTCGCGCGCAGGATGCCGGGCGTTGCGCCCACTGGCGCAGCCCTTGCGCTGCTCAGGTTGGAAGCTGGCCGCTATGCCGCCGCCTGCATCGGCGACACCCGGATCTATCTCTGGCGCACCGGAACGTTGCAGCGGCTGTGCCGCGAGGATCCGACCACAACGGACGACGGCGGGACCGCATCGGAACGCGGGCCGGAATCCGGTGCGCCGCTCCCCAAGCGCAACCGCGCCACCCAGGCGCTGGGCATCACGCCGCCGCGCGAACTTTGCGCCGAACTGCACCGGGGCGTGCTGGAACGTGGCGTGCAATTCCTGCTCTGCAGCGACGGCTTGAGCGAGGAACTGGCCGACGGGCGCATCGCCGCGATGCTGGCGCGCACTGACCTTGCGGCACAGGAATGCGTGGACCACCTGCTGCTCGCGGCGCTCGAGGCCGGCGGACGCGACAACATCAGCCTCGTGCTGGTGCGGGTGAACTGACGGTCGGAGCCTGGCTCAGGCCGGCTCCGCCACCTGCTCGATGCTTTCGCGCCGCCACAGGCTGCCGCCACTGGCCTTGTCCAGCGCATCGAGGCGCGCGTCATGCGCCGCGGTTTCCTGCGCGCTTGCGCGCAACACGCGCGGCCGCGCTATCAGTGCCAATCCCGCCAGGTTTGCCGCCGTGACGGCGGCCTGCGTTGACGCTTCCTCGCTGCCCAGCGCCAGCGCGCCCTGGCCGGCCGTCATCGCCACCCACACGTCGGCCAGCAGGTGCGCATCCAGCAACGCGCCGTGCACTTCGCGATGGCTGTTGTCGATGCCGAGCCGCTTGCACAGCGCATCCAGCGTGTTCTTCTGGCCCGGGTACTTCTGTCGCGCCAACGCCAGCGTGTCCACCACCGCGGCGTGGTCGGCCACGCAGCCGAACGCGACGCCGGCGCGTTCCAGTTCGTCGTCAAGGAACGCGGTATCGAACGCGGCGTTGTGGATCAGCAACTCCGCGCCGCCGATGAACGCGACGAAATCGGCCGCGATCTCGACGAATTTCGGCTTGTCGCGCAGGAACTCGTCGGTGATCCCGTGCACTGCCACCGCGCCGGCATCGATCGCGCGCTCGGGGTTGAGGTAGCAGTGGAACTTGCGCCCGCTGGGACGTCGGTCCACCAGTTCCACGCAGCCGATCTCGATCACGCGATGGCCGCGCTCGACTTCGAGTCCGGTCGTTTCGGTATCCAGCACCACC